>NZ_JAUQTA010000002.1:356517-713034 GCF_030580915.1 Nocardioides jiangxiensis | reverse complement strand
GCGCAGACGTCGGACGGGTAAAATTAATTCGTCGACTTTTGGCACACTGTTGAGTTCTCAAGGATCCAGCGCGCACCGTGGTTGGCAGTTTCCTGCTTCCCCTGCGGGGCTTTGGATTGTGGCCTTCCCCGGCGCACAGCAACTCGCGAACTTTTCCGGCCGCCATGACTGGCAAACCCGTACTTCGCAAGGTGTCTTCGGGAAGACTTTCGCCAGGACCCGGTCGGCCCGGCCTCTCGGCCGTTCCTCCCGCCGTTCCCGGCGACAGGTGAAACATTAGACGGTGTTTCGACGGTGTTGCAAATCGGGTCAGCGTGACCGCGGCCACATCAGACGTTTCCGCAGGTCAGAGGCGGAATTGGCCGATTTCGGCGCTCAGATCGCGGGTTTCGGCCGTGTTCCGGGCCCCGGCGAGCCGCATGTACTCGCTCAGCTCGGACTCGATCGTCTGCAAGATCCGCCGCAGTAGCTCCTCTCCGCCGGCCGCCAGCCCCAGGAGCGGAAGGCGACCGAGGAAGACGGCATCCGCCCCGAGGGACAGCGCGGACAGGACGTCGGCCCCGCCGCGCACGCCGCCGTCGACGTACAGGGGCACCCGACCCGAGATGCAGCGGGCGACCGCGGGGAGGAGGGCCGCCGTCGTCGCCGCACGGTCCAGCTGTCGCCCGCCGTGGTTGCTCACCCAGACTGCGGAGGCACCGGCGTCGACGCAGAGCTCGGCATCGACGGGGTGCAGCACCCCCTTGACCACGACCGGGAGGCCGGTCTGCTCCCCCAGCCACGCGATGTCGGCCGCCGAAAGGTCAGCCGCCCACTCGCCCCGTTGGGTCCGGCGGGCCCGCCCGTCGTAGTTCGCGCGGTGCCAGGAGAGGTCGACGTCGGCGAAGTCGTCGTCACCGACGTCGTGCTTCGTGCCGGGGAAGGGAAGGTCGGCGGTGAGCACGACGGCGCGCGCACCCGCTGCGACTGCCGCCTCGAGCATCGGCAGGCAGTCGTCGCGGTCGGCGGTCACATAGGCCTGCAGCCACCAGGGACCACCTGCCGCTGCGATGTCGGCGAAGCGGTGGCCGGCGTTGCTCGAGACCACGTGGGGTACGCCGGCCGCTGCGGCAGCGCGCGCCATCGCCAGCTCCCCCTCGGGATCTGCGGCCCGCTGGAGAGAGGTCGGGGCGATGCCGAAAGGAAGCCGGTAGTCATCCCCGTGCAGGTGCACGCCGAGCTCGAGGCTGCGAACGTCCCGCAGGACGCGGGGAACGAGGCGGACCCGGCGCCACGCGGCGGCGTTCTCCCGGTCGGTCAGACCTTCACCCGCGGTCGCCATGACGTAGCGCCACACGGAACGCGGAAGGCGCTCCTCGGCGCGGGCCAGGACGTCGTCCTGCCAGCCTCCGGGGAGCGCCTTCGTCACGGGGTTCAGCCGATCTCGATACCGGCGAGGTTCTTCTTGCCGCGGCGCAGCACCAGCCACGAGCCGCCGATCAGGTTGGACTCGGCCGGCACGAACTCCGGGTCCTCGACGCGCTCGTTGTTGAGGTAGGCGCCGCCCTCGGCGATCGTGCGCCGGGCCTCGCCGTTGGACTTCGACAGGCCGGAAGCGACCAGGAGCTCCACGATGGAGCCAGGCTTCTCGAGCTTCACCGCCCCTGCCTCGCCCAACGCGGCCGCGAGGGTGGGTACGGAGAGAGAGTGGAGGTCGCCGCCACCGAAGAGCGCGGCAGCGGCCGCCTTGATCTTCTCGGTCTCGCCCCGACCGTGGACCAGCGTCGTGACGTGCTCGGCGAGCGCCTTCTGCCCGGCGCGGAGGAACGGCTTCTCGGCAGTCTGGGCGTCGAGCTCCTCGATCTCCTCGCGGGTGAGGAACGTGAAGATGCGCAGCAGCTCGCCGACCTTGACGTCCTCGACGTTGAGCCAGAACTGGTAGAAGGCCCACGGGCTCATCAGCTCGGGGTCCAGCCAGAGCGCGCCGCCCTCGGTCTTGCCGTACTTGGTGCCGTCCGCCTTGGTCACGAGCGGCGTCGAGAACGCGTGCGCCTTGCCGCCGGTCGCACGGCGGATCAGCTCCACGCCACCGGTGAGGTTGCCCCACTGGTCGGAGCCCCCGAACTGGAGCTTCACGTCGTGCTGCCTGTACAGCTCGAGGAAGTCCATCGACTGCAGCAGGACGTAGGAGAACTCCGTGAAGGAGATGCCCTGCTCGAGACGGGACTTCACCACGTCGCGGGCCAGCATCCGGTTGACCGGGAAGTGCTTGCCGATGTCGCGCAGGAAGTCGATGGTCGACAACGGCGCGGTCCAGTCGTAGTTGTTGACCATCGTCGCGGCGTTGTCGCCCTCGAAGGAGAGGAACGGCTCGATCTGCGACTGCACACGGCGGACCCAGTCCTTGACGGTGTCGAGGCTGTTGAGCGTGCGCTCCCCGGACTCCTTGGGGTCGCCGATCATCCCGGTCGCGCCACCGACGAGGGCGTACGGCACATGGCCGGCGTCCTGGAGGCGCTTGGCGGTGAGGATCTGGACGAGGTTGCCCAGGTGCAGGCTCGGCGCGGTCGGGTCGAAGCCGACATAGAACCGGACCGGACCCTCGGCGAGCTCGGCGCGGAGCGCGTCGAGATCGGTCGAGTTGGCGAGGAGACCCCGCCACTCCAGGTCGTTGATCAGGTTCGGGTCGACAGCCACGATCGGCCTTTCAGTCATTCAGCGAGTCGTCAATGGTGCAGGACAAGCCTGCCTCATCAGAACGTGCGGTAGAGAACCCGGGTCATCAGGAGGACCAGGAGCCCGAGCCCGACCACGCCGGCAGCAGCCGCAGCGAGGGCGGCACGAACCAGGCAGCGGCGGGGTACGCGGCGTACCGCACGGGCAGCGAGGACGAGCCCGACCGCGCCGTAGACGAGAGGCACGACGATGCGCGCCGTCGCGGGCAGGTCACCGCCGTACAGGCCGATGAGGACCAGCGGGCCCAGCACGAGCGCAGCCGCCATCGTGAGCAGTCCGAACCCGGCCCGGACCGGACGCTGACCGACCCGCGCACTCCAGCCGCCGAGCAGGCCCAGCACCGCTCCCACGGCGATCGTCGCGGCCACCCAGGCCGGCCCGCGCGACTGCGCGAACTGGTCGGTCGCCGACGCGGCGCCGTCGGCGAGCGCCTGGCACAGGTAGTAGCTGCCGATCAGGACGGCACCGGCCAGGGCACCCGAGAGCACCGCCCACCGGGACCGGCGAGGTGCGGTCCACCCGGCGGCGTACAGCACCAGAGCCCACGCGAACTGCGTGGTGACGGCCGCGGTGAGCACCTGGACGTCCAGTCGCCACAGCCAGGCCTGCGCCACTCCCCCGACGAGGAAGGCAGCGACCAGCACGGCTGCGAGGCGGCGCATGTCAGCCCTTCGCGCCCGAGCGGTACGCCGACACCGTCGGGTCGCCGGTGAGCCAGAAGCGCCACGGCACGTCGGCAGCCTTGCTCACGCCCACACGCGGGCCCGTGCTCACCAGCGCGGGGTCGACCGGTACGCCCAGCTCCAGCGTCACCGGCCCGACCCGGAGGTCGGTGCGGTTGTCGCGGAGCCGGATGCCCAGGGCGGAGCAGAGCCGGCCCGGGCCGCGCGCCAGCTCACGCTTCACGGAGGTGCCACGACGGGCCTGCGCGAGCTCGAGGCCCTCGATGACCTCGCCGGCGCGGAGCAGCACCGCGCTCGCCTCCCCCTCGGGCCCGGTGACGACGTTGGCGCAGAAGTTCGCGCCGTAGGCGAGGTACACGTAGAGGTGGCCGGCCGGTCCGAACATCACCGCGCTGCGCGGCGTCATCCCGCGGCCGGCGTGCGAGGCGGGGTCGGCCTCGCCGGCGTACGCCTCGACCTCGGTGATCCGGACGGCGACCCCGTCGTGGCGCAGGACGGCACCGAGCAGGAGCGGCGCGGCCTCGAGGACCGGCCGCTCCAGCACGGAGAGATCAGCTGAGCCAGGCACGATGTCCAGAGACTACGGCGGCCACCTCGTCGAGCTGCTCGGCGACGCGCACCGGGGCGGTGCCGCCGCGGCCGTCGCGCGAGGCGACGGAGCCCTCGACGGTGAGCACTTCACGGACCGCGGGCGTCAGCGCGGGGTTGATCGCGGCGAACTCCTCGTCGGTGAGGTCGGCCAGCTCCTTGTCCTGGGCCTCGCAGACCTGGACGCACTCGCCGGCGACCTCGTGCGCGATCCGGAACGGCGTGCCCTGCTTCACGAGCCACTCGGCGATGTCGGTGGCGAGCGAGAAGCCCTGCGGCGCGAGCTCCGCCATGCGGGCCGTGTTGAAGGTCAGCGTCGCGACCTGGCCGGTGAAGGCCGGCAGCAGCACCTCGAGCGTGTCGACCGAGTCGAAGACCGGCTCCTTGTCCTCCTGCAGGTCGCGGTTGTACGCGAGCGGGAGGGCCTTGAGTGTCGCCAGCAGGCCGGACAGGTTGCCGATCAGACGTCCCGCCTTGCCGCGGGCGAGCTCGGAGATGTCCGGGTTCTTCTTCTGCGGCATGATGCTCGACCCCGTCGACCAGGAGTCGTGCAGCTTCGCGAAGTCGAACTCCTTCGTCGACCAGAGGATGACCTCCTCGGCGATGCGGGAGACGTCGACACCGATCTGTGCACAGACGAAGGCGAACTCCGCGACGAAGTCACGGGCCGCGGTGCCGTCGATCGAGTTGGCGATCGAGCCGGTGAAGCCCAGCTCGGCAGCGACCAGCTCGGGGTCGAGCCCGAGCGTCTGGCCGGCGAGCGCGCCCGAGCCGTACGGCGAGGACGCGATGACCCGCTGACGCCAGTCCTTGAGCCGGTCGACGTCGCGCAGCAGCGGCCACGCGTGGGCCAGCAGGTGGTGGCTCAGCAGGACCGGCTGGGCGTGCTGCAGGTGCGTGCGCCCGGGCATGATCGCGCCGAGGTGCGAGCGGGCCTGACCGGTCAGGGCGTCGACCAGGTCGAGCACCTGGCCCGCGATCGTCTCCGCGTGGTCGAGCAGGTAGCAGCGGAAGAGCGTGGCGATCTGGTCGTTGCGCGACCGCCCCGCCCGGAGGCGGCCGCCGATCTCGGCTCCCACCTCCTCCAGCAGGAGCCGCTCGAGGGCACCGTGGACGTCCTCGTCGAACTCGGCCGGCTGGAGCGAGCCGTCGGTGAAGCGCTGCGCCAGCACATCGAGGCCGCGGTGGATCTCGGCCTCGTCGGCCGCGGTCAGCAGTCCGGCGGCGCCCAGCGCCTTGGCGTGGGCGTGCGAGCCGGCGATGTCGTAGAGGCCCAGGCGCCAGTCGAAGTGCGTCGAGCGCGAGAGCGCCTCGAGCTCCGGCGACGGACCCCCGGCGAAACGGCCGCCCCAGAGCTTGCCCTCGTTGGTCGCGTCCTGCTTGGTGCCGTGCTCGGCAGACATCAGTCGGTGCCGCTCTCGAAGGCGACCTCGTCCTGCAGCTCCTCCGCGGCCGGGTCCACCTCGGCGGAGACCGCGATCTGGTCGAAGCCACCGGCCGGGAGCTCACCGAACAGCGTGCCGTTCTCCACCAGGACGGTGCCCTGGTCGAGCGGCTGGCCGGCGTACAGCTCGAGCTTGGCGCGCGAGTCGGCGATGTCGAGGTTGCGCATGGTCAGCTGGCCGATGCGGTCGGTCGGGCCGAACGCGGCGTTCTCGACGCGCTCCATGGAGAGCTTCTCCGGGTGGTAGGAGAAGTTCGCGCCCTCGGTCTTCACGATCGTGTAGTCGTCGCCGCGACGCAGGCGCAGGGTGACGGTGCCGGTGACGAGCGAGGCGATCCAGCGCTGGATCGACTCGCGGAGCATGAGCGACTGCGGGTCGAGCCAGCGGCCCTCGTAGAGCAGGCGACCGAGCTTGCGGCCTTCGTTGTGGTAGTTGGCGAGGGTGTCCTCGTTGTGCACCGCGTTGAGCAGGCGCTCGTACGCCGCGAAGAGCAGCGCCATGCCCGGCGCCTCGTAGATGCCGCGCGACTTGGCCTCGATGATGCGGTTCTCGATCTGGTCGGACATGCCGAGGCCGTGGCGGCCGCCGATCCGGTTCGCCTCGAGCACCAGGGCGACGGCGTCGTCGTAGCGCTTGCCGTTGAGGGCGACCGGTCGGCCGGCCTCGAACGTCACGGCGACGTCCTCGGTCTCGATCGCGACGGTCGGGTCCCAGAACTTCACGCCCATGATCGGCTCGACGACCTCGAACGAGACGTCGAGGTGCTCGAGGATCTTCGCCTCGTGTGTCGCGCCCCAGATGTTGGCGTCGGTGGAGTAGGCCTTCTCCGTCGAGTCGCGGTACGGCAGGCCGTGCTCGACCAGCCACTCCGACATCTCGTGCCGGCCGCCGAGCTCGGTGACGAAGTCGTTGTCGAGCCACGGCTTGTAGATCCGCAGCTCGGGGTTGGCGAGCAGGCCGTAGCGGTAGAACCGCTCGATGTCGTTGCCCTTGTACGTCGAGCCGTCGCCCCAGATGTTGACGTCGTCGGCCTGCATGGCCCGGACCAGCATCGTGCCGGTGACGGCGCGGCCCAGCGGCGTGGTGTTGAAGTAGGCCTTGGACCCGGAGCGGATGTGGAAGGCGCCGCACGCGAGCGCGGCCAGGCCCTCCTCGACCAGCTGCGGCTTGATGTCCACAGCACGGGCGATCTCGGCGCCGTACTGCTTCGCGCGCGCGGGGACGCCGGCGATGTCCGGCTCGTCGGGCTGGCCGATGTCGGCGGTGTAGGTGCACGGGATCGCACCCTTGTCGCGCATCCAGGCGACGGCGACCGACGTGTCGAGGCCTCCGGAGAAGGCGATGCCGACCTTCTCGCCGACGGGCAGGGAGGTGAGGACCTTGCTCAAGTTCGTGTTCCTTCTTCTTCGGATCAGTCGGTGCTGCTGGGGTGGCCGTCGGCCAGGGAGGTGAAGTGCTTGGCGAGCGCGCTGCCGTCGGGGGCGCGCGCGATCACGAGGACAGTGTCGTCCCCCGCGATGGTCCCCAGCACATCGGGGACCTCGGCGCGGTCGATCGCGCCGGCGAGGAACTGCGCGGCGCCCGGAGGTGTGCGCAGGACGACCAGGTTGCCGCTGGCCTCGGCGCTCACGAGGAGCTCGGACGCGAGGCGCGACAGGCGGTGCGTGGCACCGGCGCCGGCGCCCTCGCCCGGGGCAGGGGTCCGGTCGCCGCCCTCGGCCGGAACGGCGTACACGAGCGCGCCGGACGCGACCCGCACCTTGACCGCGTCCAGCTCCACCAGGTCACGGCTGAGCGTGGCCTGCGTGACGTGCAGGCCCTGCTCGCCGAGCAGCTCGGCGAGCTCGGGCTGCGACTTCACCTCGTGGGTGCCGAGCAGCTCGACGATGAGCGCCTGGCGAGCGGCCTTCGTCAGCGGCTTGAGGGCGGTCTCGTGCATGGTCAGTCCTGCTGCCCGTCGGCCTGCTGGGCTGCCTGCAGGAACGTCAGGATCGCCTTCTGGGCGTGGCGGCGGTTCTCGGCCTCGTCCCAGATGACGCTCTGCGGACCGTCGAGGACCTCCGCGGCGATCTCCTTGCCCCGGTACGCCGGCAGGCAGTGCATGACGATGGCGTCCGCCTTCGCACCCGCCAGGAGCTCTGCCGTCAGCGCATAGGGGGCGAGGTCCGCGAGCCGCTCGGCGGCCTCGGCCTCCTTGCCCATCGAGACCCACGTGTCGGTGATGACGACGTCGGCGCCGGAGACCGCGGCCTGCGGGTCGCGGACGAGCTCGCCGGTGCCACCGGTCTCCTGGCCGAGCTTGTTGGCCCGGTCGACCATCTCCTGTGACGGCTCGTAGCCCTCGGGGCTCGAGATCCGGATGTGCATGCCAGCGAGCGCCCCGGCGAGCAGCCAGGAGTTGCCCAT
Source organism: Nocardioides jiangxiensis (assembly GCF_030580915.1). Taxonomy (NCBI): domain Bacteria; kingdom Bacillati; phylum Actinomycetota; class Actinomycetes; order Propionibacteriales; family Nocardioidaceae; genus Nocardioides; species Nocardioides jiangxiensis. The sequence goes on along the minus strand of NZ_JAUQTA010000002.1, from coordinate 705,197 downwards.
GTTGCAGGCACCGTCGCCGAGGAACGTCGCGGTCAGCCCGGCCAGCTCGCCCTTGTGCTCGGAGATGGTGAGCAGGTCGGCGAGGAGCTGGCACGGGTGGAAGTCGTCGGTCAGCGCGTTGACGACCGGGACACCGGCGTACCGCGCCATCTCCTCGATCTTCGACTGCGCGTCGGTGCGCCACACGATCTGGCTGGCCTGGCGGCCGAGGACACGGGCGACGTCGGCGACGGACTCGCGGACGCCGATGCCGGCCTTGTTGCCGTCGACCGTCATCGGGAAACCACCGAGCTCGGCGATGCCGGCCGCGAAGCTCGCCTGGGTGCGCAGGGTCGGCTTGTCGAAGATCAGCGCGACCGTGCGCGGGCCCTCGAGGGGCTTGAGGAAGTACGGCTCCGCCTTCAGCGAGGCCGCCATCGCGAGGACCTGCTGCTGCTCGGCAGCGGTGAGGTCGTCGTCGGCGAGGAAGTGCCGGGTCATGCCTGTGCTCCCTTCTGGGCCGCGTCGAGGATCCCCGGCAGGGCAGCCAGGAACGCGTCGACGTCGGCATCGGTGAGGACGAGCGGCGGGGCGAACCGCAGCCGGTTGGGCGTGGGGTTGTTGAGGATGAAGCCGGCCTCGAGCGCGGCCGTGACGACGGCGGCGGAGTCGATGCCGTCAGCCAGGTCGACGCCGATGAGCAGGCCGGCCGCGCGCACCTCGGTGATCCGCGGCTCCGCGGCGAGTCCTGCGGCGAGGCGCTCGCCGACCGCCGCGACGTGCTCGAGCAGCCCGTCCTTCTCGATCGTGTCGAGCACGGCGAGCGCGGCAGCCGCAGCGATCGGGTTGCCCGCGAACGTCGAACCGTGGTTGCCCGGCTGGAGCAGCGTCGCCGCGGCACCCGTCGCCACGCAGGCGCCGATCGGGATGCCGCCGGCGAGGCCCTTGGCCAGGGTCACGATGTCGGGGACGGCGGGCAGCTCGTCGCAGAGGTCGTCGTTCTGGAAGGCGAGCCAGCTGCCGGTCCGGCCGATGCCGGTCTGGATCTCGTCGAGCCACAGCAGCGCACCGGCTGCTGCGGTGATGCGCCGCGCCTGGGCGAGGTAGTCGCGCGGCGGGATCACCACACCGGCCTCACCCTGGACGGGCTCGATGATCACGGCTGCGGTCCGATCCGTGACCGCAGCCGCCAGCGCCTCGGCGTCGCCGTACGGCACGAAGGTGACCTCGCCCGGCAGCGGCTCGAACGGCGCCCGGTAGGCCTCCTTGGAGGTCAGCGCGAGCGCGCCCATGGTCCGGCCGTGGAAGGCGCCCTCCGTGGCCACGAGGTGCGTGCGGCCGGTACGCCGGGTGAGCTTGAAGGCGGCCTCGTTGGCCTCGGCGCCGGAGTTGGTGAAGAAGACCTTCGTGTCCTCTGCGGCGTCCACCGAGTGACCGACCATCCGACAGAGCCGCTCGGCGAGCTCGACCTGCGGGGCGCTGGCGAAGAAGTTCGAAATGTGGCCGAGGGTCTGCAGCTGCTCCGTCACGGCAGCGACCAGCGCCGGGTGGGCGTGGCCGAGCGCGTTGACGGCGATACCGCCGAGCAGGTCGACGTACTCCTTGCCGTCGGCGTCGGTGACCCGGGCGCCCTCGCCCTTGACCAGGACGAGCTTCGGCGTACCGAAGGTGTTCATCACCGAGCCGGTGTAGCGCTCGGTCCACTGCTCGTTCGACGAGCTCTGCGTCATCAGGACTCCTTCACCACGGCAGGTGCCTTGGCCTGCCGGATCTTCGTCTCGACGCCGGGCAGCACCTGGGTGCCGACACCCTCCTCGGTGAAGATCTCGAGCAGGACCGCGTGCGGCTCCCGCCCGTCGACCACGGTCGCCCGCGGGACACCGTCCTGCACCGCCTGGAGGCAGGCCTGCATCTTCGGGACCATGCCGGAGGCCAGGCTCGGGATCATCTCGGCGAGCGCCTCGGGGCTGATCTCGCCGATCACGTCGTCGCTGTGCGGCCAGTCGCGGTAGAGGCCCTCCACGTCGGTGAGGACGAGCAGCTTCTCGGCACCGAGCGCCGCGGCGAGCGCGGCAGCGGCCGTGTCGGCGTTGACGTTGTGCACCACGCCGTTCTCGTCGGGCGCCACGCTCGAGATGACCGGGATCCGGCCGGCCTCCACGAGGTCGAGGACCGACTCGGGCCGGACCTTGGCGACCTCGCCGACGAGGCCGAGGTCGACCTCCTCGCCGTCGACGATGGTGTTGGTCGGCGTGGCGGTGAAGAGGCCCGCGTCCTCGCCGGACAGGCCGACGGCCAGCGGGCCGTGCTGGTTGAGCAGGCCGACGAGCTCGCGCTGCACCTGGCCGACCAGCACCATGCGGACGACGTCCATCGCCTCGGGGGTGGTGACCCGGAGACCGCCCCGGAACTCGGACTTGATGGCGAGACGGTCGAGCATCTTCGAGATCTGGGGACCACCGCCGTGCACGACGACCGGCTTGAAGCCGGCCAGCCGCAGGAAGGCGATGTCCTCGGCGAAGGCGACCTTGAGGGCCTCGTCGGTCATGGCGTTGCCACCGTACTTCACCACGATGATCTTGCCGTGGTACCGCTTCAGCCAGGGCAGCGCGCCGGCCAGGACGTGGGCGTTCTTGTTCGGGCTCAGGTCGCTCATGAGGAGTACGCGCTGTTCTCGTGGACGTAGGCGTGGGTCAGGTCGTTGGTCCACACCGTGGCGCTCTGGTCGCCGGCCTTGAGGTCGATGGTGACCGTGACGGCCCGCGGGGCGAGGTCGATGGTGGCCGGGTCCTCGGCAGGTGTGGACCTCCTGCAGACCCACACGCCGTTGATGGCGACGTCGAGGTCGGCCGGGTCGAAGGCGGCCTGCGTGGTGCCGACCGACGCCAGGACACGGCCCCAGTTGGGGTCCCGGCCGAAGACGGCCGCCTTGAAGAGGTTGGACCGCGCCACCGAGCGGCCGACCTCGACCGCGTCGTCCTCGGTCGCGGCGTGGACAACCTCGATGGAGATCTCGTGGTCGGCGCCCTCGGCGTCGGCGAGCAGCTGCTTCGCCAGGCTCACGCACGCCTCCGTCAGCGCCTCGGTGAACTCCTCGAGGGTCGGCTGCACACGGCTCGCTCCCGAGGCGAGCAGGGTGACCGTGTCGTTGGTCGACTGGCACCCGTCGGAGTCGAGCCGGTCGAAGGAGACCCGCGTCGCCGCCCGCAGCGCCGTGTCGAGGTCGGCAGCGGAGACGATCGCATCGGTCGTGATGACGACCAGCATCGTGGCCAGCGCCGGCGCGAGCATGCCCGCACCCTTCGCCATGCCACCGATGGACCAGCCGTCGCGCTCGACGACGAACTGCTTGTTGACCGAGTCCGTGGTCATGATCGCCCGGCTGGCCGCGTCACCGCCGTCGGCGCTGAGCTCCGCGTACGCCGCCTCGACGCCGTCGAGCAGGTGCTGGCGGTCGTTGGCCAGGCCGATCAGTCCGGTCGAGCAGACGACGACGTCGATCGCGCCGATCCCGACCTTCTCGGCGACCTTCTCGGCCACGGCGTGCGTGGTCTGGAAGCCCTCGGGGCCGGTGTAGCAGTTGGCGCCGCCGGAGTTGAGGACGACGGCCTTCACGATGCCGTCCTTGACGACCTCCTGCGACCACAGGACCGGGTTGGCCTTGCAGCGGTTGGAGGTGAAGACGGTGGCGGAGTCGAAGGTGGGGCCCTGGTTGACGACCAGCGCGAGGTCCTTGCCGCCGCTCGACTTGAGGCCGGCGGCGACGCCGGCGGCGACGAAGCCGGCAGGGTGCGTGATGCTCACTTGGGATTCTTGCCCTTCTGGGGGGCCTTCTTCTGCTGGTTGGCAGCAGCGGAGGACTTGGGAGGATTGATCGGGACGGCGGCGGCAACGGTGTGCCCTCGTCGTCGCCACTCCTCCGCTGCCTTCGCCGCGTCGACCACCCGGACCATGATCCAGTCGGTCTCGTAGGTGGAGAACGTGTACGCCGGCACGCCGATCTCGGCGAGCGGCACCAGAAGGCCCGCCAGGACGCCGATCGCGCCCTCGTCGATCTCGCCGGTGATCCGGAACGCGATCAGCGGCTTGATGCTCGGCGTCTTCGTCGGCACTGACCGGCCGGCGCAGATCAGGCTGGTCTCGGTGGCGGTCGCCGTGATGCTGAAGATCGAGCTGGACTCGGCCCAGCGCGGCACCTCCGCACCCGCCGCGAGCTTCACGAGCGCGAGCTTCTCGGGGTACTCCGCCAGCGTGAAGGCCTGCTGCTGCCAGGCAGGCACCGCGTCGGCCACGGTGTCGAGGTCGAGGATGCCGTCGTTGTCGAGGTCGCTCACGGGGCCAGTCCGATCGTGGTGAGGCCGGTGCCCTCGGGAAGGCCCAGCGCGAGGTTCATGCACTGCACGGCGGCGCCGGCGGTGCCCTTGGCGAGGTTGTCGACGGCGCCGACGGCGACCAGCCGGCCGGCGGTGTCGTCGACGGTCACCTGGACGTGCACGGAGTTGGAGCCGAGCACGCTCTTGGTCTGCGGCCACACGCCCTGCGGCAGCACGGTCACGAACGGCTCGTCGGCGTAGAACGCCGCGTAGGCGTCGTACGCCTGCTGGGCCGTCGTGCCGGGCGTGACCGGGGCGGAGCAGGTCGCGAGGATGCCCCGCGGCATCGGAACCAGCAGCGGGGTGAAGCTGACGTTGATGTCGGCGTTGGTGAGGAGCGACAGGTTCTGCGTGATCTCGGGCGTGTGCCGGTGGACGCCACCGACGCCGTACGCCGAGACGTTGCCCATGACCTCGGAGCCGAGGAGGTTCGCCTTGAGGGCCTTGCCGGCGCCTGAGGTGCCGGAGGCGGCCACGACCACGATGTCCGGAGTGACCAGCCCGTCGGCGACCGCCGGGGCAAGGGTCAGCGTGGACACGGTCGGGTAGCACCCGGGCACGGCGATCCGCTTGGCGCCCTGCAGCTCGGTCCGCTGGCCGGGGAGCTCGGGCAGGCCGTAGGGCCACGAGCCGGCGTGCGTGCCGCCGTAGAACTTCTCCCACTCCCCCGCGTCGGTGAGCCGGAAGTCGGCGCCGCAGTCGATGACGACGACGTCCTCACCCAGGGCGTTGGCGATCTCGGCGGACTGGCCGTGCGGCAAGCCGAGGAAGACGACGTCGTGACCCGCCAGGATCTCGGGCGTCGTCGGTTCGAGGATTCGGTCCGCGAGCGGGACGAGGTGCGGCTGGAGGACGCCGAGCTTCTCGCCGGCGTTGGAGCCGCCGGTCAGCGCGCCGATCTCCACGTCGTCCCGACCGAGCAGCAGGCGCAGCACCTCACCGCCCGCGTATCCGCTGGCTCCGGCGACGGCGATCCTGACCTTGCTCATATGCATGACTATACATCCCTCTGCATGAACATGTGTTCGGGGGTCCGTTGCGTCATTCCTCGACCCGCGCGACGCCCTTTGCGTGGCGCTCCGCGAGCTCGGCGTAGTACGCACCGTTGACCTCGACCCAGAACTCCGCGGCCGTGCCGGCGATCGGCTTCTTCACCTCGCACGGGCTGCCCAGTGCGAGCACGCCCTCGGGGATCTCCTTGCCCGCCGCCACGACCGAGCCGGCCGCGACCATCGTGCCGGCACCGATCCGTGCGTTGTCGAGGACGACGCTGCCGTTGCCGACCAGCGACTTCTCCCCGAGGTAGTCGCCGTGGAAGACGACGCTGTGCGCCACCGCGGCGTGCTTGCAGATCTCGACGGTCACGTCGGGACCGCCGTGCACGACCGAGTTGTCCTGGATGTTGGCGCCCTCGCGGACCACGATCGAGCAGATGTCCGCACGGAGCACCGCGCCGTACCAGACGCTCGCCCCCTTCTCGACGGTCACGTCGCCGATGAGGACGGCGGTCGGGGCGATGAAGGCTTCGGGGTGGACGGTCGGGCGCTTGCCCTCGAACTCGTACAGCGGCATGGCGCCGACGCTAGCGGATCGGCGTACTCCTAGGTTGGGGCGCGTGCTGCGACGACTCGCGATCTTCCTCGGCTCCCGTGACGGCTCCGACCCCGCCCATGCGGACCTGGCCTACGACGTGGGCCGGTCGCTCGGCGAGCGCGGCATCGAGCTCGTCTACGGCGGCGGCAGCGCGGGCCTGATGGGCCGGGTCTCCCAGGGGGTGCTCGACCACGGCGGCCGGGTCTACGGCGTGATCCCGCGCTTCATGGTCGAGCGTGAGTGGGCCCGGCTCCACGAGGACGGCGTGGAGATGCACGTCGTCGACACCATGCACGAGCGCAAGGCGATGATGAGCGTCCGTGCCGACGCCTTCCTGGTGCTCCCCGGGGGCCTCGGCACCCTCGAGGAGCTCTTCGAGGTGTGGACCTGGAAGACCCTCGGCCTGCACGACAAGCCGATCGGGCTGCTCAGTCCCGGCGGCTTCTGGGCCCCGATGGTGACGATGCTCCACCAGCTCGCGGACGCGGAGTTCATGGATGCGCAGACAGTGCGCGACCTGGTCGTCGAGCAGACTCTCGACGCGGCGCTGGAGCGGCTCGGCGCGCAGCTCTGAGGTGAGCAGCCGGACAGGCGTGGCAGGACCCCGCGGGGCTGCCACGCCTGTCCGGCTGCCGCCAGAAGGTGCGGCTCAGACGGTGAGGCTCAGCGCTGGACCGCGCCCGTGCGCTCCGCCGCGAGGGCGACCGCGGCGTCGCGGGCGGCGCCCGACTCGCCCTCGGCGAGCGTGCGGTCGGCTGCCCGGAACCGCAGCGCGAACGCCAGCGACTTCTTGCCCTCGCCTACCTGCTCGCCGGTGAAGACGTCGAAGAGACGGATCGACTCGAGCAGCTCACCGGCGCCCTCCCGCAGCGCCGCCTCGACGGCAGCGGACGGCACGGTGGCATCGACGACCAGTGCGACGTCCTCCTTGGCCACCGGGTACGACGAGAACCGCGGCGCCGTCGGGGAGGTCGCGTGCTGCAGGAGAACGTCGAGGTCCAGCTCGGCAGCCGCGGAGCGCGCCGGCAGGCCGTAGGCCTTGCAGACCTTCGGGTGCAGCTCACCGGCGTGGCCGATGACCGCACCGCCGACGGAGAGGGCCGCACACCGGCCCGGGTGCCACGGCGCGACGGCAGCAGCCTCGACGTCGAGGGCCACGCCGAGCGCGCCGGCGAGCTCGCGGACCGCCGCGATCGCGTCCGACCATCCGGCGGCGCGACCCGCGCCCCACCAGCCGTCGGCCTCACGGGCGCCGGTGAGGGCGAGGGCGAGGTGCTGCGGCTGGGCCGGCACGGCCTTCTCGATGGCCGCCCACTCCTCGGGCGTCGGTCGACGGTCGGTGCCGAGGATCGGCGCCTTCTCGTCGCCGGTCGGCAGGAAGACGAGCGCGGTCTCGAAGATCGCTGCGTCGGCGTTGCCGCGACCGACGTTGCGAGCCAGCGTGTGGAGCACGCCCGGGAGCAGGGTCGTGGCGAGCAGCGGCTGCTCGGCGTTGAGCGGGTTCTCCATGCGCAGCGAACGACGACGCTCGTCGTCGGCGGGCAGGCCGAGGGCGTCGTAGTCGGTCTCGGAGGTGAACGGGTAGGAGATCACCTCGTTGAATCCGGCGCCCGCGACGACGCGGCCCACGCGACGGCGCAGGCGCTGCAGCTCGGTGAGGCCGCGGCCCGCCGGCGCCGACGGAAGGACGGACGGGACGTCCTCGTAGCCGACGATGCGCGCGACCTCCTCGACCAGGTCGAACGGCTGGCTGATGTCCGGGCGCCACGAGGGAACGACGGCCGTGAGGGTGTCCCCGTCGACGGTCACCTCGGCACCGATCGCCCTCAGGTGCGCGACCGTGGTGGCCGCCGGGATCTCCATGCCGGTGATCCGCGCCGGAAGCTCAGTGGACGCCGTGACCACGCGACGGGCCGGCGCCTCGCCGACGACGGTCACGCCGGCGCCGACGGTGGCGCCGCCGAGCGTCACCAGCAGCTCGACGACACGGTCGGCAGCAGCCTGCGGCAGCTCGGGGTCGACGCCGCGCTCGAAGCGCTTGGACGCCTCGGAGCCGAGCTTGTGGCGCTTCTGCGAGCGGAAGACCGTCACCGGGTCGAAGTGCGCAGCCTCGACGATGATGTCGGTGGTGGTCTCGGACACCTCGGTCGAGGCGCCGCCCATGACGCCGGCGATGCCGATGGCACCGTTGTCGTCGGCGATCACGAGGTCGGCAGGGTCCAGCGTCCGGGAGACGTCGTCGAGGGTGGTGATCTTCTCCCCCGCCGTCGCACGGCGGACCCGGATCGGACCGGCGACCTTCGCAGCGTCGTAGCAGTGGTTGGGCTGCCCGAGCTCGAGCATCACGTAGTTGGAGATGTCGACGGCCAGGGAGATGGAGCGCATGCCGCACTGCTCGAGGCGGAGCTTCATCCAGTCGGGCGTGGGGCGGGCGGGGTCGAAGCCGCTGACGGTGCGCGCGACGAAGACCGGGCAGCCGGTCTCGTCCTCGACGACCACCGGGTGGCCCTCGCCGTTGGCCGCCGGCACCTCGCGCGCAGCCGGGTCCGCGAACGGCGCGTCGAAGCCGAGTGCTGCCTCGCGGGCGACGCCGCGCAGCGAGAGCGCGTAGGCCCGGTCGGGGTTGATCTCGAACTCGATGACGGCGTCGTCCATGCCGAGCAGCGGCATGGCCTCCTCGCCCGGCTTGGCCGAGTCTGCGGGGAGCACGATGATGCCGTGGCCACCGTCGTCACCGAGGCCGAGCTCGGCACGCGAGCAGATCATGCCCGCCGACAGGTGGCCGTAGGTCTTGCGCTCGGAGATCGCGAAGCCACCGGGCAGCACCGCACCCGGCAGCGAGACGACGACGAGGTCGCCCTCGACGAAGTTGTGGGCGCCGCAGATGATCCCCTGCGGCTCGCCCGTGCCGTTGGCGTCGGCGACGTCGACGGTGCACCAGTTGATGACCTTGCCGTTCTTCTGCGGCTCCTTCTCGATGGTCAGCACCTTGCCGACGACGAGCGGGCCGGTGATGGCGTCAGCCGGCGTGTGCAGCGCCTCGAGCTTGAGGCCGAGGGCGGTGAGGCGAGCAGCGAGCGCGTCGACGGAGAGGTCCTCCGGCAGCTCGACGTACTCCTTGATCCAGGAAACGGGGGCCTTCATCAGATCTCGACTCCAAAGGGTGCAGCGAAGCGGACGTCGCCCTCGAACACGTCGCGGAGGTCCTCGACGTTGTGGCGGAACATGAGCGTGCGGTCGATGCCCATGCCGAAGGCGAAACCGGTGTAGACGTCGGGGTCGATGCCGCAGGCCACGAGCACCTTCGGGTTCACGACGCCGCAGCCGCCCCATTCGATCCATCCCTCGCCACGGCACGTGCGGCACTCCGCGGGGTCGCTGACCTCACCGTTGCGGCACACGAAGCAGACCAGGTCGACCTCGGCGGACGGCTCGGTGAACGGGAAGTACGACGGGCGGAAGCGCGTCGAGATGCCCTCGCCGAACATCGCCGCGGCGAAGTGGTCGAGCGCGCCCTTGAGGTGCGCCATGGTGATGCCCTTGTCGACGACGAGGCCCTCCACCTGGTGGAACACCGGCGAGTGCGTCGCATCGATCTCGTCGGTCCGGTAGACCCGGCCCGGGCAGACCACGTAGATCGGGGGCTGACGGGTCAGCATCGTGCGCGCCTGCACCGGCGAGGTGTGCGTGCGCAGCACGAGCGCCGCGTCGGCGGGCTGCAGCCAGAAGGTGTCCTGCATGGTGCGCGCCGGGTGGTCGGCACCGAGGTTCAGCGCGTCGAAGTTGAGCCACTCGGCCTCGACCTGCGGGCCCTCGGCGACCTCCCAGCCCATCGCGACGAAGACGTCGGCGATCCGCTCGGAGAGCGTGGTGATCGGGTGACGGGTGCCGGGTGCGCGACGCGCGGTCGGCAAGGTGACGTCGACGGTCTCCTCGACCAGCATCCGCTCCTCGTGCTCGGCCTCGAGCACGACCGTGCGCTCGCCCAGCGCCTTGTTGACCGCACCGCGGGCCTGGCCGACGCGGGCACCGGCCTCCTTGCGGGCCTGCGGCGGCAGCGCGCCGATCTCGCGGTTGGCGAGGGCGAGGGGCGACCGGTCGCCCGCGTGGTCCAGGCGGACCTGCTTGAGCTCTTCGAGGTCCTTCGCGGCGGCGATCGCGGCGATCGCGGCATCGCGCATCGCCTCCACCTCTGCAGCCTGCAGCGGGGTGACCTCGACGGGGTCGTACTCGGTGTTCGGGCCCGACATGACTGCCTTCCGGACGGGTGTGGGGAAATACCGGCCAAGTCTAGGGAAGGCGCCGCCGTCCGTTGTGCCCGGGCGGCTGCTGTGGGACCGTCGAACCATCTCCGCCGTGCTCGGGACCGCTCGCTCGCGAAGGTGGTCGCATGTGGGACACCACCGGGCGCCGGCTAGGCCGTCGATGCCGGCCAGAGGACGGAGACCAGGGCCCCGCCGCCCGGCGCACTGCCGATCTCGACCTGGCCGCCGTGTGCGCGCACCAGGCCGTTGACGAGGTACATGCCCAGCCCCGACCCGCCCGAGGTGCCGTGTTTCCAGAACTTGGTGAACACCCGGCGGCGGATCTCCTCGGCGATGCCGGCGCCCTCGTCCTGGACCCCCACGACCACCGCCGGCGCCTCGGCGATCCGGCCCGCGCCGACGGTGACGAGGACCGTGCCCTCCCCGTGCCGTACGGCGTTCTCGACGAGGTTGGTGACGACCTGGACGAACTTGTCCGGGTCCGCCTGCACCGGAGGAAGACCACGCTCGATGTCGAGCACGACCGTGCGTGCGGTGCTCTGCGAGACCGAGTCGACCACGCGCGCGGCCAGCATGCCTGCGTCCGACGGACGGGGGTAGAGCTGCAGCCGCCCGGTGTCGATGCGGGCGACGTCGAGGAGCTCGGCGATGAGGCGGCTGAGCCGGTCGGAGTCGCTGTGCACGGTCGAGAGCATCAGCTTCTTCTGCTCGTCGTTGAGGTGGTCCCAGCGGTTGAGCAGGGCCTGGACGAATCCCTTCACACCGGTGAGCGGCGAGCGCAGCTCATGGGCGACCGTGGCCACCAGGTCGGACCGCTCGCGGTCCAGACGAGCCCGGCCCCTGCCGGAACGGAGGGAGACCGCCACCCGCTGGACGCCGGCGCTCCCCCGGACGATCCGGGCGACGACGAGCACCTCGGACCCGTTGGGCAGCAGCCACGACTGCTCGGGGATGCCGGTGCGTGAGGAGAGGCCCTGCCACGGCCGGTTGTGCTCCAGCCAGTCACGCCCCTCGGTGTCCTGCAGACACAGCACGACCCCAGCCGCCTGCCCCACCGACGACGCCTGGTCCACCCCGAGCATCCGCGCCGCCTCGGCATTGATCGCCTCGACGGTGCCAGCAGCGTCGAGGACGACCACGCCGTCAGGAAGGCTGTCGATCAGGTCCACGCTCCGACCCTAGTGGGCCGGAGCGTGGACGGAGGCGACGCGGCACTCAGGCCGGCTCGGGCTCCGGCGCGATCTCCGCCCCCGGCATCTTCGGCACGGGGTCGACGTACTCCATGAAGGCGACCACCAGCAGGCCACCAATGGCCAGCGACACCGCGCCGACCCAGTAGGCGATGACCGAGCCGCCGGCGAGATCCGGGAGATGGTTGGGCAGCGGGTTGCTGGCAGCGTGCTTCACCGCGATGCTCGCCAGCGTGGCGAGGCCGAGCGCTCCGCCGATCTGCTGGATCGCCTGCTGGACGCCCGAGGCGAGCGAGGAGTCCTCGGCGGTGACCTGGTGGAGCGAGGCGTTGCCGATGGCGGGGAAGCTGAGACCGGAGCCGAGCGCCAGGAGCACCATGCCGGGCAGGATGTGCCCCACGTAGGAGTCGCCCGACCCGATCAGCGTGGCCAGCGACATGCCGACGGCGTCGAGCGCGAAGCCCGTGGCGAGGAGGGCCTTGACGCCCACCCTCGGCATCAGCCCCGTGCCGATGCCGATGCCGGCGCCGATGCAGATGCCGAACGGGAGGTAGGACAGGCCGCACTTGATCGAGCTCCACCCGAGGATCTGCTGCTCCACCAGCGTGAGCAGGAAGAAGTAGGAGAAGAACGCGGTCGAGAAGAAGAGCGTGACGATGTTGGTCGTGACGCGCGTGCGGTTCTGGAAGAACGAGAGCGGGATGAGCGGGTCGCTCGACCGTGCCTCGACCAGCACCATCAGCGCGACCAGGACCAGGCCGCCGGCGATCGCGGCGACGACCCCGGTCTCGGTCCAGTCGTGGTCGGCTGCCCGGAGCAGGCCGTAGACGACGGCGAGCAGACCGGACGTGCCGAGGACCGCGCCGAGGAAGTCAGGACGGTGGGCCTTCGGCGACCGGCTCTCGTCGACCAGGCGCGGCACGAGCAGGAGTGCGGCGATCGCGACCGGCACGTTGATGAAGAAGATCCACCGCCAGTCGACGTGGGTGATGAAGCCGGAGATCACGGTGCCCGAGGTGCCGCCGAGACCGGCGAGGCCACCGAAGATGCCGAGCGCCTTGATGCGCTCCTTCGGGTCGTGGAAGAGGACCGCGATGATGCCGAGCGACGCCGGTGCGGCGAGCGCCTCGCCCATGCCCTGCACGAAGCGCGAGACGTCCATCATCAGCCCGGACTGCGCGAAGCCGCACGTCGCCGAGGCGACGCCGAAGAGGGCGACACCGGCGAGGAAGGTGACCCGTCGCCCGATCAGGTCGGCCAGGCGACCGCCGAGCAGGAGGAGGCCTCCCGCCGCCAGGACGTAGGCCTCCACGACCCAGGCCAGGCTGGACTCCGACATGTCGAGGTCGATCTTGATCTGGGGCAGCGCGACGTTCACCACGGTGACGTCGAGGATCAGCATGAACTGGATCAGGCCGAGCACGCCGAGGGCCCGCCACCGGCGCGGATCAGCGGGGCCAGGCACCGGGGAGAAGGACTCAGTGGTCATGCACGACAGACTCGCAGAGACCACTGACAACGAGGACGGATCGCCCCCGGATGCTGGGGTCCCGCCCGATCGGGCTGCTCGGGTGCAGGCTGGTGCCATGTCACGCTCGACCGTCGTCGCCGCCGTCGCACTCGCCGTCCTCGCGCCGCTGCTCGTCTCCTGTGGCGCGGACGGCCCCGACCCAGCCCTCGTCAGGGCGCTGGAGGGTCGCGGCGGCATGCGCTCGTCGAGCCTTTACCTGCCGGTCGTCCGGGACGAGAAGCCGGACCACTGGAGGGTCGCCCGCGACCGCACCGTCACCCTCTACTGGAAGCGCGACGGCACGGGGTTCGACGGCACCGCGACCCTGCAGGAGACCACCGTCGGCGACCTGTGCACGGGCCGCAGCCCGCAGTGGGACCAGTGCCGCCGGATCGACGCCGACGTAGCCGTGCTCGGCTTCGAGGAGCAGAACGAGGTCGTCGTCCGCACCGGAGGCGACGAGATCGTGTTCGGCGTCAGCCTCGAGCTGCCCGACGAGGACTACCCCACGGCGGAGGCCCTGCGCGACGCGCAGGACGAGATCGTCAACGCCGTCGTGATGGCCGGGCGGTACGCCGAGGCGCTTGACGAGACGGCGTTCGTCACGGCCCTTCCCCGCGGGAAGGTCGGCTGAGGCCGCCTCAGCGCTGGGCGCGCGCCGAGGCGTAGAGGCAGACGGCTGCCGCCGTCGCCAGGTTGAGGCTCTCGGCGCCGCCGTAGATCGGGATGCTCACGACCTCGTCGGCGGCCTCGCGCAGGGCGTCAGGCAGACCCCAGGCCTCGTTGCCCATCAGCCATGCGGTCGGCCGGGCGAGCAGGTCGTCGGCCGCGAAGAGGTCGCGTCCGTCCATGTCCGCCGCCAGTACGCCGAGGCCCGCGGCCTGCGCGGCCCGCACGGCCGCGACCGGGTCGCGCTCGAGGGCGACCGGCAGGTGGAAGACGGAGCCGACCGAGGCGCGGATCGTCTTGGGGTTGTACAGGTCGACGGCGTCTCCGGCCAGGACCACGGCATCGGCTCCCGCGGCGTCGGCACACCGGATGACGGTGCCGGCGTTGCCCGGGTCGCGGACGTCGGCGCAGATCACGACGAGGCGCGGCCGCGGGGCCAGCACCTCCGCGAGCGGACGGTCGAGGAAGCGGCAGACGCCGACCAGACCGGCGGGCGACACGGAGTCCGAGAGCGAGGCGAGGGCACGGTCGTCGACGAGCGTGACCTGCGTGGCGCCGAGGAGACCGGCGTGCTGCTCGGCCGCGGCCGGCGTCGCGAAGACCTCGACGACGCAGCCATCGACGGTCAGCGCGCCCTCGACGGCCTTGGGCCCGTCCGCGAGGAAGAGCCCTGCAGTGCTGCGAAATGAGCGACGGGCGAGCTTCCGCGCCTCCTTGACCCGGCTGTTGCCGTGTGTCAGGGGACCCTCCGAAGAGGTGCGGAAGCTCGCCACGTCAGGTGCTCAGTGGAGCGTCAGGCTCAGGCGTTGGCCGGAGCGTTGACGTCGGCCGGGAGAGCGGCCTTCGCCTGGGCGACGAGCGCCGAGAAGGTGGCGGCGTCGTTGACGGCCAGGTCGGCGAGGATCTTGCGGTCGACCTCGACACCCGCGAGGCCGAGGCCCTGGATGAAGCGGTTGTAGGTCATGCCCTCGGCACGAGCGGCCGCGTTGATGCGCTGGATCCAGAGCTTGCGGAACTCGCCCTTCTTCTTGCGGCGGTCGTTGTAGCTGTAGACCAGCGAGTGGGTGACCTGCTCCTTGGCCTTGCGGTAGAGGCGCGAACGCTGACCGCGGTAGCCGGAGGCCCGCTCGAGGGTAACGCGGCGCTTCTTGGCGGCGTTCACTGCGCGCTTGACGCGTGCCATGTCGTACTCCTTGGTGCTAGCCCCGCCGCCTGCTCAGGCTGCGGGAAGTTGAGGGGAAGGGAAGGTCAGAGACCCAGAAGCTTCTTGGCGCGAGCGTTGTCAGCCTTGGCCAGCTCGACGGTGCCGGTCATGCGGCGGGTGACCTTGGAGGCCTTCTTCTCGAGGTTGTGACGCTTGCCAGCCTTCTCGCGCAGGATCTTGCCCGAGCCGGTGACCTTGAAGCGCTTGCTGGCACCGGAGTGCGTCTTGTTCTTCGGCATCTCTTTGCTCTCTATCTCTTACTGTTCGCGTGACGAGGGGGATCTCGTCAGAGGTCGATGTCGGGGTCGAGCGCCTCGTTGGCGCGCTTGGCCTTCTTCACCTTGGGCTCGGTGGGCTTGGTGGCCTCACGCGACGCCTGCTCGGCGGCCTTGTCGGCGTCGCGGGCGGCGATCTTCTCAGCCTTCTCCGCCTCGACGTCCACCTTGGCCTCGGCCTTCTTCTTGTTCGGGCCGAGCACCATGATCATGTTGCGGCCGTCCTGCTTCGGGTTGGACTCGACGAAGCCCAGCTCCTGCACGTCCTCCGCCAGCTTCTGCAGCAGGCGGTAGCCGAGCTCGGGACGGTGCTGCTCGCGGCCGCGGAACATGATCGTGATCTTGACCTTGTCGCCGGCCTTGAGGAAGCGGACAACGTGGCCCTTCTTCGTCTCGTAGTCATGGCCGTCGATCTTCGGACGAAGCTTCATCTCCTTGATGATCACGTTCGTCTGGTTGCGACGGGCGTCACGGGCCTTCTGGGCGTTCTCGTACTTGAACTTCCCGTAGTCCATGAGCTTGCAGACGGGGGGCTTGCCCTGCGGGGCGATCTCGACGAGGTCGAGGTCAGCCTCCTGAGCGAGCTTCAGTGCCTCGTTCGTGGGAACGATGCCGACCGTCTCGCCATTGGGTCCAACGAGGCGGACCTCGGGAACCCGGATCCGGTCGTTGATGCGCAGCTCGGTGCTGATGTGTCCTCCTGGTGACTTTGTCTGCTGGGTGGACCCGGAGGATGAAAAAAGGCCTCCGCTCGCAAGCGAAGGCCAGTCATCGGATGTGGTGCACGGATGCACACATCTCGTCACAGCTCCCGTCGTACGTCGCACGGCTGGAGTTGTGAGGACCGGACCCGACGACCTGTGTCGGTCGATGCGGGTGGGAAGCCTGGGCCTCCGCTTGGTGGATCCGCCTCGTCGTGCGAGCACGCAGATGCAGATCGGTCGAGAGCAAGACTAACGGGTCGAGGCCCGGATCACGAATCGACGGAGCCGGTGTCGTCGTCGAGGTCGTCGGCCGGCGCCGCCCACGCCCACTCCTCGCCGACCTTCACCAGCTCCCAGCCCGCGGCGACGCCCTGCAGGTCCGCACCGCTCAGCGGGAACGGCACCGGCCCCGCCACGTCGACCAGGAGCGTGGTCGCCTCCTCCTGGAGCGCCGAGGAAGCAGCCACGTGAGCCGGCGCCGGCACCGGCCGCGCTTCGGCGTTCCACGCCTGCAGGGTGTCGGTACTGGTGAACGCGAGCAGCGCCTTCTCGCCCGCGGCGTTCTGGATCAGGACCGTGGCCATGTCGGAGGACTTGTCGTGCGCCAGGCCGTTCTCGTCGTACTCGACCTCGCCGAGCAGCGCCACGACCGGCACCAGCAGGCGGCTCGGCTGGAGGGCGCGCACCACGTCGACGTAGCCGTAGGCCCCGCCTGCGGCGTACGTCGTCAGGGCAGCGGCCAGCTCGGGCGACTGCGTGCCGTCGTCATCCGGGAAGTTCGCCTGGATGAGCTTCGCGCCCTCGAACCGCTGGGTGTTGACCATGCGCCCAGCCTAGGCCTCCCGCTCGAGGTCGCCGGCATGCGCCGGCATGCGCGAACCGACACGTGGACACATCACCGACCGGGCGCCGAGCGCGGCGCGAGGGAAGATGACGCATCACCGTGTCGGTCCGTGCAGGCCCTACTCTCGGGGAGCATGAGCCACGCGACCGCCCGGGAGATCCTCGAACACGCCCTGGCACGACGGCCCACGCTCGGGGCCGGGCGCGTGGTCGCGGTCGACGGGCCGAGTGGCGCCGGCAAGACCACGCTCGCCGCCGCGATCGAGGCCGCAGCTCCCCGGCACCTCGACGTCGCCACGCTCCACCTCGACGACGTGTACGCCGGATGGCACGGCCTCGCCTCCCTCGGCGACGACCTGCACGGGCTGCTCACGCCGCTCGCCGAGGGCCGGCGCTCGACCTGGCACACGTGGGACTGGGCGACCGACTCCCCCGGCGGGCTGCGTGAGCAGGATCCGGTCGAGCTGCTCGTCCTCGAGGGTGTCGGGGCCGGCCACCGGCAGGTCGCCGACCTGGTGACACTGCTGGTCTGGCTGGACGGACCACCGGACCGCCTCGACCGGTCCCTCGCGCGGGACGTGGCACGCCACGCGAGCGCGGCAGCCGACGCCGCGGCGTACCGCGCCCGGCTGGTGGCGTGGCAGCAGGACGAGGCCGCCCACTACGCCGTGGACGCGACCAGGGAACGGGCCGACATCGCCCTAGGGTGAAGGCCATGCTCAGCCCGTCCGGAGAACAGTTCGAGATCAGCGCCGGTGGCTACCGCGCCGTCATCACCGAGAGCGGGGCCGCCCTGCGCGTCCTCACCCATGACGGCGAGGACCTCGTCGACGGGTTCGCCGAGGACGCGATGGCCTCGATGGGCCGCGGCCAGCTGCTCATGCCGTGGCCCAACCGGATCGAGGACGGCCGCTACGAGTTCGCCGGCGTCCAGCAGCAGCTCGCGCTGACGGAGCCGAAGCGCAGCAACGCCTCGCACGGCCTGGCCCGGTGGGCTGCCTGGTCCGTGCTCGAGCACACCGCATCGAGCGTCGCGCTGACCTACCGCCTGATGGCGCAGACCGGCTACCCGTGGCTGCTCGACCTCCACGTCCAGTACGACGTCAGCGCGGACGGTCTCACCGTCACCCAGAGCGCGACGAACCTGAGCGACTCCCCCGCGCCGTACGCCTCGGGCGCGCACCCCTACCTGACGGTCGGCGCGCCGCTCGATACCTGCGAGCTGTTGCTGCCGGCCGCCACGCGGGGACTGGCGGACCCGGTCCGCCTGCTGCCGACCGGACGCGAGTCCGTGGAGGGCACCGACGTCGACTTCCAGGTCTGGCGCCCCGTGAAGGGCACGGTCTTCAACGACGCGTTCACGGACCTGCGCCGCGGTCGCGACGGACGCGCCGAGGTCGTGCTCCGCGCCGACCGTGCCGTCCTGCTGTGGGTCGACGAGCAGCACCGCTGGCTGCAGCTCTACAGCGGCGACGACGTGGCCGGCCACGACCGGCGCTCGCTCGCCGTCGAGCCGATGACCGCCAATGCCAACGCCTTCCGCACCGGTGAGGACCTGGTCACGATCGAGCCCGAGGACACCTTCTCGGCGGTCTGGGGCATCCGGGCGGTCTGACCCGGCGCCCCGGCGGTCAGCGGGGCTCCGACTCGGCGATCAGCCGATCAGCGACTTCAGGTCGGCGTACGCCCGCCGGGCGCGCAGCCCGTCGGAACCCTGGATCGCCATGACGGCGCAGGTCGTGCCGTCATCGAGGTCCAGGCTGAGCCACGGCGCGCCGGCCGGCATCCGGGCGGCCACGATCTGGGCCCACTCGAGCTGGCGCACCTTGTAGCCGTTGACCACCGTCAGGCCCGACGTGGTCGCGGTGACGCGACACCGCATGAGCCCCCACTCGACGGCCAGGAAACCGCCGAAGAGGAGAACCGTGGTGATCCGCTGCCAGAGGGTGAACTGCTCCTTCACCGAGTCGGGAAAGGAGATCCAGGCCGCCACGAGGATCACGACGAGCGCCAGGCCGAAGATGCCACCCGCAGCCCGCACCCCGAACGGGCGCCAGGTCTTCGGCAGTGCGACCTCGGACATCAGAGCCGGCAGGCGTGGATGTCGGTGAGCAGGATGGCGCGTGCGCCGATGCCGTAGAGCTCGTCCATGAGCTTCTGCGCACCCTTGCGCGGGACCATCGCGCGGACGGCGACCCAGCCCTCGCGGTGCAGCGGGGAGACGGTCGGCGACTCCAGGCCCGGAGTCAGGGCCGTCGCGGCCTCGACCTGGTCGGCACGGATGTCGTAGTCCATCATCACGTAGCTGCGGGCGACGAGGACGCCCTCGAGGCGGCGCAGGAAGACGTCGTAGTCCTCGCCCTTCTCCGCGCCCTGGCGCGTGATCAGGACGGCCTCGGACTCGAGGATGACCTCGCCGAAGGTCGCCAGGCCGGCAGCCTTGAGCGTCGACCCGGTCTCGACCACGTCGGCGATGACGTCGGCGACGCCGAGCTGGATCGACGTCTCGACTGCACCGTCGAGGTGCACCACGGTGGCGTTGATGCCCTTGGCCGCGAGGAACGTCTCGACCACACCGACGTACGACGTGGCGATCCGCTTGCCCTCGAGCTCGGCGAGCTCGCTGTACGTCCCGGCCGGGCCGGCGAAGTGGAACTTCGACCGACCGAAGCCGAGGCTGCGGACCTCGTCGGCCTTCGCGCCGGAGTCCTGCAGGAGGTCGCGGCCGGTGATGCCGACGTCGAGCGTGCCGTCGGCGACGTAGAGCGCGATGTCACGCGGACGGAGGTAGAAGAACTCCACGCCGTTGTCGGCGTCGACGAGCGCGAGCTCCTTCGCGCCGGTGCGCTGGCGGTAGCCCGACTCCTTGAGGATCTCGGAGGCGGCCTCGGACAGGGCGCCCTTGTTGGGGACAGCGATGCGCAGCATGTGGGGGTACCTCTCAGAGGTGTGCGTAGACGTCGTCGAGCGTCAGTCCGCTCGCGAGCATGAGGACCTGGGCGTGGTACAGCAGCTGGCTGATCTCGAGCGCCGTGGCTTCCTTGCCCTCGAACCGGGCGGCCATCCAGGACTCGGCGGCCTCCTCGATCAGCTTCTTGCCGATCGCATGGACGCCGGCGTCGAGCTGCTTGACGGTGCCGGATCCCTCAGGACGGGTCTGGGCCTTCTCCTCGAGCTCGGCCCAGAGCTCCTCGAACGTCTTCACGGGCCACGATCCTACGGCGTACGACGGATCCGCCGTGCATCCGCCTGACCAGTGAGAGCGGCTCACTCCGTGAGCGACGTCGCGGGCAGCCAGTCGGCGCCGAGGAGGGCGGCGACCTCGGCGAGGCCCGCGGTGTCGCCCCCGACGGTGTCGGAGGCTGCGGCGATCCGCTCGACCATCGCACGGCCGACCTGCTCCTCGACCGTGCCCTCCGCCCAGGCGATGTGCCACGGCGAGACCTGGTGGTCGCGGTGCGTGCGGCCCGTGACCTGCCGACCGGCGATCCCCGAGAAGCGCGCCTGGTGGAAGAGCCCGACCCGCGGGTCGGTACTGGCGGACGACCCGTCCGGCAGCGACTCCCCCGCGTGCAGGCTGATGCTCGCGACCGTGGTGAAGACACAGACCTTCGCCTCACCGGTCTGGAAGCGCAGCCGCTCGGCCTCGGTGTCGAAGCGGTCGCGGCCGTAGATGCAGGCGACCTCGAGCCCGCTGTCGCGCAGCCTCTCGACGATCGGGTCGGCGGCGGTCTCCACGAACTCCACCGAGCAGGCGACCTGGCGACCTGCCTCGACCTGCTGTCCGATCCACGCGACCGTCGAGTCGACGCGGATCAGGCCGGCCTTCTGGCGGAAGCGGAGAAGCGCGGCACGGCCCTGGGCGGAGTTGCGGCCGCGGCGCGCGAGGTCCATCTCCCGACAGAACTCGCCCCACCCTGCCTCGTAGGCAGACCGCTCCGCGGGAGCGAGCTCGACCGGCAGCCCGGAGATCGGCACCGGCCCCCACGGCGCGGCCCGGTGGAGCATCGCGGGCGGCTCCGCAGCGGCGAGCCAGCCGCGCACGAGCTCGAGGTCGCTGCGGCGGCGCTCGGGGTCGCTGGTCCAGGTGGCTCCGTAGCGGCCGGACTCCACACCGACTCCATGGCGCTCCAGCGCGTCGGCGAACGCCTCGCCCGGAGCCGTCGCCCGGTGCCAGGCGGTCATCGGCTCGTCGTGGACCTGCGCGTAGCCCGGCGCGAGGTAGGGCAGCTCGAGCGGCGTGTGTCCCGGCGTCGCCGTCGTCGCGATGACGAACGGCGCCCGGTCGTGCGCCTTCGCGAGGCCCGAGACCTTCACCCAGTGCTTCCACCGCTTGGTCGTCGTACGCCGCAGGGCGTGGGCCTCGTCGGCGATCACGACGTCCCACGGAAAGGCGGCGACCTTCTCGAGACGGTCCCACGTGGTGACCACCCACTCCATCCCGGCGTCCCCGAGGGCGTCGATGGTGCGGCACCAGTGGCCGATCGTGATGGCGGCGGGGCGGTCCGCCACCACCAGGATCCGCGAGCCGCCCCGCAGCTCGGCCGCGGCGACGGCACCGAGCACCGCGGTGACGGTCTTGCCGACACCCGGTTCGTCGGCGAGGAGGAAGAGGCGACCACCCGCCGCGGCGCGCTTGGCGATCGCGTCGGAGCCCTCGTACTGGATCTGCCGCGGCTCGAACTCCTCGACCGGCGGGTCGACGGGTGAGGGAGTGTCGTTGTGGAGGTTCTCCAGGAACCGGCCGAGGGTGTGCGCCCTCGGGTGGTACGCCGCGAGGTGCTGCGGCAGCGTCCGGCCGACGTACACGTGCATCTTCACCGCAGGGTGCCAGCTCGCCCCGTCGACTGCCGTCCCGTAGGGCACATCGAGGATCCAGAGCCGCTCCCCCGGCCCGACGAGCGGCAACGGCCGCTCGGTGCGCGCACGGGTCGTGCTGCTGCGTCGTCTCCGTGCCACACCTCATCCTCGCGGACTTGACCGACGCCACAGTGCGGCGACACGTCGTCAGTGTTAGTCTACAAGTGATGACATCGCGTGTTGACAAGGAGGACGGCGTGACCGACGGAGGCCCCGGAACATCGACCCACGTGGACGAGAGCACCTGGCAGGGACGCGCACTCGTCCCCGCGCTCGTCTACATCGGACTGCTCATCGCGATGATCAGCAGCCTCGGCGCGCCCCTCGTCCCGACGATCGCCGGTGACTACGGGGTCTCGCTGGGCACGGCCCAGTGGACCCTCACCGTCGCGCTCCTCGTCGGAGCCGTGTCGGTGCCGATGGTCGGCCGCCTCGCCGACGGCCCGCGCCGGCTGCACATCCTGGTCGCGGTCCTGGCAGCGATGACCGTCGGCAGCATGCTCGCCGGCCTCCCGACCGACGTCTTCGCCCTCCTCCTCCTCGGCCGGGCCCTCCAGGGCGTGGGGCTCTCCCTCCTCCCGCTGGTCATGGGCATCGCGCGCGACCACCTCTCCCCCGCGCGTGCGCGCTCCACGATGGCGACCCTCTCGGTCACGACCGTGGTCGGCGTCGGCCTCGGCTACCCCATCACCGGCGCGATCGCGGACAACGTGAGCTACCGCTACGCCTTCTGGTTCGCCGCAGTGCTCGGCCTCGTCGCGATCGCCCTCGCGCTGCTCGTCGTGCCGACCAGCCAGCACCACCCGTCCGAGCGCTTCGACCTCGTCGGCTCCGTGCTCCTGGCCGTCGGCCTGGGCGCGATGCTGCTCGCGATCAGCATGGGCGAGGAATGGGGCTGGGGCTCCGGCCGGATCCTCGGCATGGCTGCCGCCGCGATCGCCGCCCTCGCGCTGTGGACCTGGCACCAGCTCCGGGCCACCGCTCCCCTCGTCGACCTGCGCCTGATGCGCGACGCCACGGTCACGACGTCCAACCTCGCCGGTCTCTTCGCGGGCGTCGGCATGTACATGCTGATGTCCATGGTGATCCGCTTCGTGCAGACGCCGACCTCCACCGGCTACGGCCTGGGCGAGTCGGTCCTCGTCGGCAGCCTCGTGCTGATCCCGCTCTCGGCCATGAGCTACTTCTCCAGCCGGCTCTCGGCCGCCCTCGGACGCCGCATGGGGCCGGCGTACATCCTGTGCCTGGGCATGCTCGCCTTCACCGCGGCCCTGCTCTTCTTCATCACCGAGCGCGGCCACCTCTGGCAGATCCTCGTGGTGATGGGCCTCGGCGGCCTCGGCGTCGGCTGCTCCTTCGCCGTCATGCCCCGGATGATCGTCGGCGCCGTGCCGGCGTCGCAGACCAGCAGCGCCCTCGCGATGAACCAGGTGCTGCGGCAGATCGGCTACTCGGTGGGCAGCGCACTCTCCGCCACCGTGCTGACCGCCCACACCACGGGCGCCAGCCCCTTCCCCACGGACCGGGGCTTCACGGTCGGCGCCTGGGTCGCGGTCGGCCTCTGTGTCCTGACTGCCGCGGTCGTCGTGGGTGTGCAGCTCGTCGAGCGGTCGACGACGCCCGAGGTGGACCAGCTGCTCATCGAGGAGAACGCCGACGCCGCCATCGCCGGTGTGGTCGGGTTCGAACCGGCCGAGGTGCCTGCGGCGCCACGTCGCGCGGGAGCCGACCGGTGAGCGGTGCGCGCCGGACGCGCGATGCGGCCGAGACCCGCGCGCGCCTCCTCGACGCAGCCCGCACGCTCTTCTCGGAGCACGGCTACGACAACGCGACCGTGCGTGACATCGGCCGTGCCGCGGACGCCGACCCGGCGCTGATCGCCCGCTACTTCGGCAGCAAGGCCGCCCTGTACGTCGAGTCCCTCCGCCCGGCGGGGTCGGCAGCAGGCCAGGCCCCCATCGACATCACGGACCCGACGAGGCTCGCCGGAGTCCTGGAGCGTCTCCAGCAGGGCGGCCCCACCCCGGCCCTGCACGCCGCACTGCGCCGCCACGACAACGACGAGGTCCAGGACGCCGCACTGGGCACCCTGACCACCCGCCTGGTGGAGCCGGCAGCGGCCAAGGCAGCCGGGGCCGGCGCGCCCGACGCGCGGCTCCGTGCCGAGCTGGCGGTGGCTGCCCTCGCCGGGATCCTCGCGAGCCGGTCGACCGGCTCCCTCGAGACGCTCGCCGAGGCCGCGCCCGAGGAGGTCGCCGTCCTGGTCGCACGTGTGATGGACGACCTGCTCACCCGCTGACGGCCGGACCGCCACGGCTCCGGTCGTGCCGACGTCGCCGGTTCGGCCGGGCCGGCGTCGCGAAATGTGAAGAAGGCCCGAAACGATGTCTCGGGCCTTCTTCGACTCGCGTGCGCGAGGGGGGACTTGAACCCCCACCCACTATACGTGGACTAGCACCTCAAGCTAGCGCGTCTGCCTATTCCGCCACCCGCGCGAGTGGTGAAACCGTAGCAGTACTCACGGGCCGAATGCACATCGGCCCCATGCCTCCCACGTCACACGGCGTCCGGAGTCCGTTTCCGCGCCCGCCACCCCACTAACCTGACCGCATGCAGGAGCCCATCGGACCGCTCGCCGTCGCCTTCGTCGCCGGCGTCTCCCCCGACAAGTGGTCGAAGCGGTGGCGTGAGCGCTACCCCGACGCACCGCTGGAGCTGCGCATGGTCGCGACGGGCCAGCAGCGCGCGGTGCTCACCGACGGCACCGCATCGATCTCCTTCGTCCGGCTGCCCGTCGACCGCGACGGGCTCCACGTGATCCCGCTCTACGAGGAGGTGTCGGTCGCCGTCCTCTCCGTCGAGGACGACCTCAGCCTCGAGGAGCAGCTCACCATCGGCGACCTCGCCGGGCACCAGCTGGTCACCGATCCGGCCGACCTCCCGGGCTGGGCCGAGGTCGCGACCGTCGAGCGCCTCCCCTACCCCTCCATGTCTGCCAAGGACGCGGTCGAGGTCGTGTCGTCGGGCGCGGGCGGCGTCGCCGTCCTGCCGATGTCCGTCGCCCGCCTCCACCACCGCAAGGACGTGGTGGCCCGCGAGCTCACCGACGGTCCGCTGCATCCCGTCGGCATCGCCTGGCGCCGCGAGGACGAGGACCCGCGCATCGATACCTTCATCGGGATCGTGCGGGGACGCACGGCCGACAGCTCACGGGGCACCCCCACGCCGCCCACGCCGAAGAAGAAGGCGGCCGCCAGGCCGAAGCAGCCCGCGAAGAAGGCGTCTGCGCAGAAGAACGCTTCGTCCGGTCAGGCCGGGCGCGGCGGAGCAGGTGCCCGACGCAGCACGAAGGGTGGAGCGAAGGGGACCGCCAAGCGCGGCAGGCGTCGGTGATCAGCCGAGGACCGCGCTGACCCAGGCGCCCAGCGCGCGGGCCGAGAGCTCGACCATCGCCGGCCAGTCGTGGGCCGACTCGTCGGCGTTGTCGGAGACGTGCTTGGCCATCCGCAGCGGTACGCCGAACTGCGCCGCCGCGTACGCCACGGCGTAGCCCTCCATGTCGACCAGGTGCGCCTGCTGCGCGAGCCGGTCACGCACGAGCGGATCGGTCACGAAGACGTCGCCGGTGGCCAGCACCGCGGGGCGCGACGCGTCGAGCACGAGACGCTCCTGCGGGTCGTAGCCGAGGGCCCGGATCGCGTCGGCGTTGATGTCGTGGTTGATCACGACGCCCGGCTCGTGCAGGCCCACGACTCCGTCCCGCAGGGCGCCCGCGGTGCCGATGTTGAGGAGCACCACGCGCCCGAGCTCCCGCCGCGCCAGTGCCCGGGCCGTGGCGGTCGCCGCGGCGGTCTTGCCCAGGCCCGTCACGACGATCTCGACCCCGCTCGGGACATGCGCTGCCTCCGCACGTGTGGCGGAGACCACGACCGGGATCGCGTCAGCAGGCAGGACCTGGAGAGTCTGAGTATCTGAGACGGGATGCACGGGTACACGCTATCCGTGGCAGCGTCCCTCTCACCCTTCCCCTCTCGGGGACAACCAACCGGAAGGACACACCATGCAGACCAAGCGCATCGCGGCTGCCGTCGCCACCGTCGCCCTCGCGGGCTCGCTCGCCGCCTGTGGCGACGCCGTGAAGGACGCCGCCGACCAGGCCAAGGCCAAGGCCTCCGACGCTGCCTCCTCGGTCGCCTCGAAGGGCGTCGACGCCGCCAAGGACGCCGCTTCCAAGGCCGCGGACCAGGCCAAGGGCAAGGCCGGCGAGCTGGGCAACTCCCTGTTCGAGGACATCAAGGGCAAGCTGTCGCCGGAGCAGCAGAAGAAGCTCGAGTTCGTCGACACCGTCGGCCTCGGCACCAAGGGAGAGCTCGTCGAGGACGCCGACTCGCTGACCGTCGCCGACTACTTCGGCGCCCGCCAGGAGGCAGCCGCCAACTCGGGCGAGGACCTCACGGACCTGCAGGCAGTCGCCGCCGGGCGCGGGCTGCGCAACGCCACCCGCTACGTCACGCGGTTCGCCGGCCAGACCCCGAAGTTCTCCGTGGACGTCGTCTCGTCCGAGGGCGGGACGGTCAACGCGTGCGTCGGCCCGAAGGGCAAGAAGGCTCGCACCCTGATCGTGAAGGACGGCAAGGTCGTCGCCAACCGCAAGGGCACCCACACCTGCTGACCCGACCGGTCGAGCGTGCGGCCCGTCACCCGAAACGGTGACGGGCCGCTCCGCGTTTCCGCCGCTCCTTTCTGCCAAGGTGGCAGACATGCACCTGATCGACCCCGGCACCGCGGCCGAACACGTCCGCCGCGCCGCCAACCTGCTGCAGTCCGCACTCGGTGCCTCTCCGATGGCGGCCGGACGCGCGGCGGGCCGGGTCAACCTGGTCGGCGAGCACACCGACTACAACCAGGGCCTCTGCCTTCCGCTCGCCCTCCCCCACGCGACGTACACCGTGGTCGCTCCGCGCACCGACGACCAGGTGCGGGCAGTGAGCACCCTCGCCACCGGCACCTACACCGGCGATCCGGCCACCGCGACCGGCTGGGCGGCGTACTCCGCGGGCGTGGTGTGGGCACTGCGCGAGGAGGGCATCGACGTGCCGGGCATCGACATGGCGATCGCCTCGTCCGTGCCCGTGGGCGCCGGGCTCTCCTCCTCCGCAGCCCTCTCCTGCTCGGTGGCGATGGCGATCGGGGCCCTGGTCGGACCGATCGACCCCGAGGTGATGCTGCGTGCCACCATCCGTGCGGAACACGAGCGCGCCGGCGCGCCGACCGGTGGGATGGACCAGACGGTGGCCCTCTTCGCGACGCCTGGTGAGGCGCTCCTCCTCGACTTCGCCGACGGCACGCGGACGCCGGTGACCTGGGCGCCCCCGGGGCTCGCCCTCCTCGTCATCGACACCTGCGCGCCGCACGCCCTGGCCGACGGCCAGTACGCCGCCCGGCGCTCCGCGTGCGACGAGGCCGCGGCAGCCCTCGGGGTGCCCTCGCTGCGCCAGGTCGAGGAGCCCGCCCTCGCCGCCGTTCCCGACGCGTGGCTCCCCCTGGCCCGCCACGTCGTCACCGAGAACCGGCGCGTGGAGGAACTCGTCCAGGCCGTCGCAGCCGGCGACTGGGCAGAGGTCGGCGCCCTGATGACGTCGAGCCACGAGTCACTGCGCGACGACTTCGCCGTCTCCTGCGACCAGCTCGACGTCGCTGTGCAGGCTGCCCTCGACCACGGCGCGCTCGGCGCCCGGATGACCGGCGGCGGGTTCGGCGGCTCGGCGATCGCGCTGGTGCCGGAGGACCTGGTGCAGCCGTCGATGGCGGCGGTGGCGGCTGCGTACGCGAGCCGGCACTGGCGCGAGCCCCGCTTCCTCCGCGCCTGACCACGTCCCGAGGCGGCCCGGAAAGCAGGACCGGCCCGCTCCCCGGAGGGAACGGGCCGGCCTGACCGCGCAGCGCAGGATCACGCGAGGGCGTGGGTCACTTGAGCTCCGCACTCGAGAGACCGAGCACCCGGCGCGCCACGATGAGCTGCTGGATCTGCTGCGTGCCCTCGAAGATGTCGAGGATCTTGGAGTCACGCGCCCACTTCTCGAGCAGCTCGGACTCCGAGTAGCCGACGCCCGCGCAGAGCTCGACGCACGACAGGGTGACGTCGGAGCCGACACGACCGGCCTTGGCCTTCGACATCGAGGCCTCGAGCGAGTTCGGCTTCTTGTTGTCCGCCATCCAGGCGGCCTGCAGCGTGAGCAGCTGGGCTGCCTCCCAGTCGGCCTCGAGCTGGAGGAACTTCGCCGCGGCGGCGGACTGGAGCTGCGCCGGCTTGTCGTAGTCGATCTCGATGCCGGCCTGCTCGAGCAGGTCGCGGGTCAGGTCCAGCGACGCACGCGCGCAGCCGACGGCCATGGCGGCCACGAGCGGACGGGTGTTGTCGAAGGTGGCCATCGCACCGGCGAAGCCCTCCTGGACGTTGATCTCCGGCGAACCGAGGAGGTTCTCCGCCGGGACCCGGACGTCGGTGAACGTGATGACCGCCGTGTCGGAGGCACGGATGCCGAGCTTGTGCTCGAGGCGCTCGACCTTCACGCCCGGCATGTCCTTGGTGACGACGAAGGACTTGATCGCGGCCTTGCCCAGCGACTTGTCGAGCGTCGCCCAGACGACGATCGAGTCCGACCGCTCGCCCGAGGTCACGAAGATCTTCTCGCCGTTGATGATGTAGGCGTCGCCGTCCTTCTTCGCGGTCGTGGTGATCGCGGACGAGTCCGAGCCGAACGACGGCTCGGTGATCGCCATGGAGGCCCAGGTGCCCTTGAACTTCTCCAGCTGCGCGTCCGTGGCGACGGAGGCGATGGCGGAGTTGCCCAGGCCCTGACGCGGCATGGCGAGCGTCAGGCCGGTGTCGCCCCAGCACATCTCGGCGACCGAGAGCGCCGACGCCATGTTGGAGCCGTTCTTGTTGGACGTGTCGTCGCCGGAGCTGCGGCGGACGCCGGTCGCGCCGGCACCCTCCGACGTACCCGACTCGTTGAGGCCGTCCGCCAGCGCGGCGAGCATGTCGAGTTCCTTGGGGTACTCGTGCTCGGCGAGGTCGTACTTGCGGGAGACCGGGCGCAGCATGTTCATCGCGACCTGGTGGACCTGGTCGATCAGCGCGCGGTGCTTCTTGGGAGTCTCGAGATAGATCATGGCTGTGTGCCTTCGTGCTGAGCCGGGGCTCAGACGAGGACGCCTCCTTCCAGGATGCCGATGGCACGCAGGTCGCGGTACCACCGCTCGACCGGGTGCTCCTTGGTGAAGCCGTGGCCACCGAGCAGCTGCACGCCGTCGAGACCGATCTGCATGCCCTTGTCGGCGCAGATCTTGCGGGCGAGGGCGATCTCGCGGGTCGCGTCGACGCCGCGGGCGACGCGGGACGCGGCCTTGTAGGTGACCAGGCGCATGGCCTGGAGCTCGATCGCGATGTTGGCGACCATGAACGCGACGGCCTGACGGTGGGCGATCGGCTCACCGAACGCCTCGCGCGTCTTGACGTAGGGCACGACGTAGTCGAGCACGGCCTGGCCGGTGCCGAGGGCGAGCGCACACCAGGCCAGGCGCGAGTAGCGCACGGCCTCGGTGTACGTCGAGCCGTCGGTCGCGCCGAGGATGGCGCCGGCGTCGACGGTGACGTCCTTGAGGTGGACCTTGGTGAGGCTGGCGGCCTTGAGGCCCATCGCCGGGTCGGCCTCGATGCGGAGGCCGTCGGTGCCGGCCTCGACCAGGACGAGGACGTTCTTGCCGTCGAGCTGCGCGCCGATGATGAAGAGCTCGGCGTCCTTGCCGCGCGGCACGAAGGACTTCACACCGTTGAGGACCAGCTTGTCGCCCTGGCGGACGGCGGTGGTCGACGGCTTGAAGACGTCGAAGAGGACGGCCTGCTCGTTGAGCGCGAGGGCGGCCGCCGGGACGTCCGCTCCCTCGGTGAACGCCGGGAGGTAGGTCTGCTGCTGCTGGTCGGTGCCCCACAGCGAGATGGCGGTGGCGACCGCACCGGGTGCGAGGGCGGCGACGGCGATGCCCATGTCGCCCTTGGACAGGGCTTCGTGGACGAGCGTGCCGGCGACCGCCGACCGCTCCTCGGCGATTCCGCCGAGCTCTGCGGAGACGCCGAGGATCGGGAGGCCGATCTCCAGGGTCGCGGCGAGCACGTCGGCGGGCGTCTCGGCCGCCTCGTTGGCGTCGGCAGCGGCGGGGCGGACGGCCTCGGCGGCGAACTCCGACACGACGTCGACGAGCATCTGCTCGTCCTCGGTCGGGGTCAGGTCGAACAGACCGGTCGACTTCGCCTTCGGGGTCGCCGTGCCGGGCGCGCCCTTCTTGCCCTTGGGGGCGAAGGTGCGGCTGGCAGCGGCCGCGACCTTGAAGCCACCGCGCGTGCTCTGGAAGACGATCTCCTCCGCCTGCTTGCGCATCTTGAGCTTGTCGAGGAGGGGGCTCTGGCCGAGCTTGTTCAGGGCGAGGATCGCGATGCCCATGGGGTCTCGCTTCTCCTTGCTGGACAGGCCGAACTTGCCGCCGGCCCGGGTGACAGGGTTCTGGGACATGCGGCAACTGTAACTGCGAGTTACACATTGCGCTACAGAGACGCGCAGCACACTAGGATTTCGTCCATGACGAGCGACTCCCCTGCACCCCTCGCGCCCCACGGCCCGCTGCCCACCGGCGGCACGGTCCGTCCGATCACCCGCTGGGGCGAGCCCGTCATGCACCGCGCGCTGCGGCGGGTGACGGCGTACGACGAGAGCCTGCGGGCGCTCGCGGCCGACATGGTCGCCACGATGTACGCCGCCGAGGGCGTGGGCCTGGCCGCCAACCAGATCGGCGAGGACCTCGCCGTCTTCGTCTTCGACTGCCCCGACGCCTCGGGCCAGCACACCGTCGGCGTCGTCTGCAACCCGGTCGTCACCCTGCCGGAGGGGAAGAGCCGCAAGCTCGACAAGGGAGACGAGGGCTGCCTGTCCTACCCGGGCGCCTTCGTGCCGTGCAGCCGTCCGGGCTACGCGGCCGTCGACGGGTTCGGCCTCGACGGCGAGCCGGTGCACTTCGAGGGCGACGGCCTCCTCGCCCGCTGCCTGCAGCACGAGACCGACCACCTCGAGGGCATGGTCTTCGGCGACCGTCTCGCCTTCGGCGCGCAGAAGAAGCTGCGCAAGCAGATGGAGCAGGCGATCGAGGAGTTCCCCCTCACGTGGCCCGCCAACCTGGCCTGACCGGCCAGCTGTCCGCTCAGGCCTTCCGGCCGGTGCCGTAGACCTGGCCGAGCATCAGGTCCGTGACGCCCTTGGGCACCACGTCGAACGAGCCGCGGATCACGTGAGCGCCCTTGCCGACCGGGTAGACCGCCTTCGGCCGCTTCGCCGTCGCTACCTTGGCGATCTTGCGGCCCACCACGTCGGGCGTGCAGGACAGAGCCGGACCGTCGGCGGTCTCGAGCACCTTGAACGCACGCTTCGCCCACGGGCCGTAGGCGGTCGAGCCGGAGGTCTCCAGGAGCGAGTCGCGGGAGATGGTGTTCCACTCCGTGACGACGCCCGCCGGCGCGACGCACGAGACCGAGACGCCGAACGGCGCGACCTCGAGCCGCATGGAGAAGCTCAGGCCCTCCACCGCGAACTTCGTCGCGTGGTACCAGGCGCCGAACGGCTCGTAGAGGCGCGCGCCGATGCTGGAGATGTTGATGATCCGGCCGCTCCGCTGCGCGCGCATCGTGGGGAGGACGAGCTGGCTGAGCCGGGCCAGGCCGAAGACGTTGACCTCGAACTGGCGGCGCGCCTCGTCGATCGGCACGTCCTCGACCGCGCCGTAGGAGCCGTAGCCGGCGTTGTTGACCAGCACGTCGATGCGGCCCTGCTCGTCGAGGATCCGCTGGACGCAGGCCTGCATCGAGGCGTCGTCGGTGACGTCGAGCGCGACGACGTGGGCGCCCTTGTCGGCCAGGCCCGCCATCCGCTCGGTGCGGCGCGCGGCGGCGTACACGGTGAAGCCCTTGCCGAGGAGCTCGGCCACGGCGGACTCGCCGATGCCACTCGAACCGCCGGTGACCAGTGCGACCTTCTTCGTCATGCCGCGGAGCCTAGCGAGCGGCACGTCCGCGCGACGTCCTCCCGTGGGAGGAGATCTCAGCGGGTCGCGTAGAAGGTCACGGCCGTCGCCGCGGCCACGTTGAGCGAGTCCACGCCCGGCTCCATCGGGATCAGCACCCGGTGGTCGACCTGCTGCTCGGTCTTGCGGTGCACGCCGGCTCCCTCGGTGCCGAAGACGAAGGCGAGCCGCTCGTGCTTCATGGCGGCGAGCTCGTCGAGGGTGATCGCGTCGTCGGCGAGCGTGAGGGCGACCGGCACGACGTCGGCCTCCCGCAACGCACGCAGGATGTCCTCGATCCCCCGTGCCCGCGTCCACGGCACCGAGTAGACGTTGCCCATGCTGGTCTTGCTGGCGCGGCGGTAGAGCGGATCCGCCGTGCGCTCGGTCAGCACGACCGCGTCGATGCCGAGCGCCGCCGCGTTCCGGAAGATCAGCCCCACGTTCCCGTGGTCGACGAGGTCCTCGAGGACCGCGATGCGCAGCCGGCCGGGCTTCGCGAGGAGATCGGCGAGCGGCGGCAGCGGCCGGCGCTCGAAGCTGCCGAGGGCGCCACGGTGCAGGTGGAACCCGGCGACCTCCGCGATCTCCCGCTCCCCCAGCACGTACGCCGGGGCGTCGGTCGCGTCGAGCACGTCGCGCAGCCCGTCGACCCACTTGGGCTGGAGCAGGAAGGCGCGCGGGGTGAAGCCGGCCTCGGCCGCGCGGCGTACGACCTTGGCGCCCTCGGCGAGGAAGAGGCCGTGCTCGGCCTCGACGGCCTGGCGCAGGTCGACGTCACGCAGGTCGCGGAAGTCCGCGAGCCGCGGGTCGCTGACGTCCGTGACGTCGACCAGGCGGGCCATCAGCTGCCGTAGCGCTCCGGGTTGGCGACCGCGACGACGTCGCCGATGACGATGATCGCCGGCGGGGTGACACCCTCGGCGACAAGGTCCGCGGCGAGCGTGCCGAGCGTCGAGAGGACCGTGCGCTCGTCGGGCATGGTGCCGTCCATGATCACCGCGACCGGGGTCTCGGCCGGGCGACCGCCCTCGACGAGGGCAGCGGCGATCTTCGGTGCGTTCTCCACGGCCATCAGCAGGACGAGCGTGCCCTGCATCTGCGCAGCTGCCGTCCAGTTGACCAGGGAGTCGGGGTGGCCCGGCGGGATGTGGCCCGAGATGACGGTGAACTCGTGGGTGACCCCGCGGTGCGTCACCGGGATGCCCGCCCGCGCCGGCACGGAGATCGACGACGAGAGCCCCGGGATGATCTCCACCGGCACGCCGGCGGCGTTGCAGGCGATGATCTCCTCGTAGCCGCGGCCGAAGACGAAGTTGTCCCCGCCCTTGAAGCGCACGACGCGCTTGCCGGCCAGCGCCCGGTCGACGATGACCTCGTTGATGAACTCCTGGCTCGCGTAGCGACCGCGCGGCAGCTTGGCGACGTCGATCAGCTCGACATCCGGCGCGAGGTCGGCGAGCAGCTCGCGCGGCGCGAGGCGGTCGGCGACGACGACGTCCGCCGACGCGATCGCGTTGCGGGCGGCGATGGTAACCAGGTCCGGGTCGCCGGGACCACCGCCCACGAGCACGACGCCGGGCTTCCTCGCCGCCGTGGTCGGCGTACGCAGCGCGGTGCCGGAGCGCAGCGCCTCCATGATCTGGTCGCGCACCGCAGCAGAACGGCGCGGCTCGCGGTTGGCGAGGACCGCGATGGTCAGCCCCTCGTGGCGGCCGACCGCCGGGGTCCACGCAGTGGCCTCGGAGGCGTCGTCGGAGCGGACACAGAAGATCCGCCGCTCCTCGGCCGCGGCAGCCACCGCAGCGTTGGTCTCGGCGTTGTCGGTGGCCGCGATGGCGTACCAGGCGCCGTCGAGGTCGGCGGGCTCGAAGTCGCGGATGGCGAGGGTGATCTCGTCGGACATGCCCTCGATCGCCATCGTCGCGGCGCGGGCGACGACGTGGACGTCGGCGCCGGCGGCGATCAGCGTCGGGATCCGGCGCTGGGCGACGTGTCCGCCGCCCACGACGAGGACCTTGCGGCCCGCGAGCCGCAGCCCGACCGGGTACGTCGGCAGGTCGGCGTCCGCCATCACTCGCCACCCGCCATGACGGACTCGAGGGTCGCCATCTCGGTGAGGACGCGGGCCGAGGCCTGCACGATCGGGGCGGCGAGCGCCGCGCCGGTGCCCTCGCCGAGGCGGAGGTCAAGCTCGAGCAGCGGGCGGAGGCCGAGCGCCTCCAGGGCGATGCGGTGGCCGGGCTCGAACGAGCGGTGACCGGCGATGCAGTAGCCGACCACCTCGGGAGCGATCTTCTGCGCGACCAGGGCAGCCGAGCCGGCGATGACGCCGTCGAGGATGACGGGGACACGGCGTGCGGCGGCACCGAGGACGAAGCCCGCGATGCCCGCGTGCTCGAAGCCGCCGACCTCGGCGAGGACGTCGACGCCGTCGGCGTCGGGGGCGATCCGCTCGACCGCGCCGGCGACGACGGAGGTCTTGAGTGCCAGCGTGTCGTCGTCGATGCCGGTGCCCCGACCGGTCACGACGTCGGCGGGAGTGCCCGTCAGCGCCGCGATCAGGGCGGCCGACGGGGTCGTGTTGCCGATGCCCATGTCACCGGTGATGAGCAGGTCGGCACCGTCGTCGATGAGCTGCTGCGCCACGGCGATGCCCGCCTCGAGGGCCTGGACCGCCTCGTCGCGGCTCATCGCGGCGCCCTTGGCCAGGTCGGAGGTCCCGGGACGGACCTTCTTCGAGACGAGGGTCGCGCCTGCGCCGGTGCCCTCGGTGAACGGACCCGCGACACCCATGTCGACGACGGTGACGGAGGCACCAGCAGCGCGCGCGAGCACGTTGATGCCCGCGCCACCGGCCTGGAAGACGTTGCACATCACGAAGGTGATGTCGGAGGGCCACGGCGTCACGCCCTGTGCCAGCACGCCGTGGTCGCCGGCGAAGACGCCGACGGCGGGCTTGACCGGGACCGGGGGCGGGCAGGTTCCGGCGATGCCGGACAGCTGGAGGGAGAGCGTCTCCAGGACCCCGAGCGCGCCCGCGGGCTTGGCCAGCCCGGCCTGGGCGGCCTCGGCGGCGGCCACAGCCTCCGCGTCGATCGGCTGGATGCTGGCAACGGTGCTGCTGAGGACTTCACTCACGCCCCCATTCTCCCCATGCGCCCCGCGGTGCGCGCACCGGTGCCCAGAGGGCGGGCGCGTAAACACTGCGTTGCAGCCGTTCCGCTCGCTGGGAGCACGTGGTTACCGTGCCCACATGAGCCTCGACCGCCCCGTGACCCCGGATCCCTACAACCTGCTCCCGCCGGTCCCGGCGTTCTCGGTGACCAGCAGCGACGTGACCGACGGCGCTCCCCTGGCGGACGCGCACGTCCACGCGCTCGGCAACACCTCGCCCCAGCTGAGCTGGAGCGGCGCCCCCGAGGGCACGAAGTCGTACGTCGTGACCTGCTTCGACCCGGACGCCCCGATCGTCTCCGGCTTCTGGCACTGGGTGGTCTGCGACATCCCGGCCTCCGTGACCTCGCTCGAGACCGGTGCCGGTGCTCTCGGCGACGCGGGACTCCCCGCCGGTGCCTTCCACGTGCGCAACGACTTCGGCACGCGGGACTTCGGCGGCGCCGCGCCGCCCCAGGGCGACCAGGTGCACCGCTACTACTTCGTCGTGCACGCCGTCAGCGAGGAGAAGCTGGGTGTCGACAGCTCGGTCTCCCCCGCCGTGGTCGGCTTCAACCTGGCGTTCAAGACGCTGGCACGCGCGATCATCGTCGGCACCTACCAGCACTGAGTCCAGGGACAAGGCGGCAGGTGCCCGCCCGCGGAGGGCGGGTCAGCCGCGCAGCTTGTCGAAGCTGAGGAACCCCGCCGCGTCCGGGTCGAACTCGGTGCTGCCCTGCAGCTTCCGCGCCGGCGGCACGTCCGCCTTCGCCGAAGGCCCGTCGAGCAGCGCGACCAGCTCCGCCGCCGCGCGGTCCACGCGCTGCCCGAGGCGGCCGCCCCGGTCGGAGCTGTCGTTCGAGCCGAAGTCCTCCGACGCAGCGAAGACCGCGGTCGGCACCGGCGTCGCCTTCAGGTAGGAGAAGAGCGGCCGCATCGCGTGCTCGAGCACCAGCGAATGGCGCGCCGTGCCCGCCGTGGCTCCCATGAGCACGGGCTTGCCCTCGAGCACCCCGGGCTCCAGCACGTCGAAGAACGTCTTGAAGAGCCCCGAGTACGACGCGGAGAAGACCGGCGTCACCGCGATCACCGCGTCGGCGTCCGCGACCGTCTGCAACGCCTGGGCCAGGCCGCCCGAGGGGAAGCCGGTCAGCAGGTTGTCGGCCAGGGCCCGCGCGTGCTCACGCAGCTCGACCACGTGGATCCGGACGTCCTCGCCACGCTCGAAGAGCCGCGCCTCCACGGCGCTCGCGAGCTGGTCGGCCAGGATGCGCGTCGAGCTCGGGCTCGACAGCCCGGCCGAGACGACGGCGATGTGGCGCGTCATCAGGCGTCCTCCGCCCGGTGACCCGTCGCAGCGTCGGCCGCGGCGTAGACCGTCGCGTCGTGGGCCCCGCCGGCTGCTGCCACGCGGGCACCGTGCGTCGGCGCGTCCGGGATGTGCGCGGGCCGGCCCTCGGCGTACCCCTTGCGGAGCTCGGGGAGGATCTCGCCGAGCAGGTCCATCTGCTCGAGCACCATCTTCAGCGGCATGCCCGCGTGGTCCAGCAGGAAGAGCTGGCGCTGGTAGTCGCCGACGTAGTCACGGAAGCCGAGCGTGCGCTCGAGGATCTGCTGCGGCGACCCGACTGTCAGCGGGGTCTGCTCCATGAAGTCCTCCAGCGACGGGCCGTGTCCGTAGACCGGAGCGCTGTCGAAGTACGGCCGGAACCGGCGGACCGCGTCCTGGCTGTTCTTGTCCATGAAGATCTGGCCGCCGAGGCCGACGATCGCCTGGTCGGCGGCGCCGTGACCGTAGTGCTCGAAGCGCTGGCGGTAGAGGCGCACCATCTGCTCGGTGTGCGACGCGGGCCAGAAGATGTGGTTCGCGAAGAACCCGTTGCCGTAGTACGCCGCCTGCTCGGCGATCTCGGGGCTGCGGATCGAGCCGTGCCACACGAAGGGAGGTACGCCGTCGAGCGGGCGCGGCGTCGAGGTGAAGCCCTGCAGCGGGGTGCGGAACTTGCCCTCCCAGGTCACGACGTCCTCGCGCCAGAGCCGGTGCAGCAGGTCGTAGTTCTCGATCGCGAGCGGGATGCCGTCGCGGATGTCCTTGCCGAACCACGGGTAGACCGGGCCGGTGTTGCCGCGGCCGAGCATCAGGTCCATGCGGCCGTCGGAGACGTGCTGCAGGTACGCGTAGTCCTCGGCGAGGCGGACCGGGTCGTTGGTCGTGATCAGCGTGGTCGCGGTCGAGACGATCAGCTTCTCGGTCTGCGCGGCGATGGCGCTGAGCAGGATCGGCGGGTTGGCCGGCGAGGCGAACGGCGGGTTGTGGTGCTCCGCCGTCGCGAAGACATCGAGCCCGATCTCCTCCGCCTTCCTGGCGAGCGTGATCGTGTTCTTGATCTTCTGGTACTCGGTGGGAACCGTGCCGTCCGTCGGGTCCGGCGTCACGTCTCCGACGGTGAAGATGCCGATCTGCATGTCCATCACTCCTTGGTAGATGACGTGTCAACCATATACCAGGCTGCGGCATTCCCGACAGGTGCCCCGTGGCGTGGCGACAATGTCGGCATGGCGTCATCTCCCACCCGCCGGAGCTCCGACCACCCGGGCCCGCACTACCCGCGCCCTGACCGCCCGCGCCCTGACCGCCCAGACCCGCACCGCGCAGCCCTCCTCGCCGCAGCGGTCGTCCTCCTGGCGACCGTCGGGCAGCTCGCGGTCGCGACGTTCGTGCCCGGCATCGACCGGTTCGACGGGAAGGCCTTCGGCGCCCGGCTGCTCGCCTACCCGGTGATGATGCTGCTCGCGCCCGCGCTCTGGTGGTTCCACCAGCGCCGCACCGGACGCCGGGACACAGCGCCGTGGGGCGCGTTCGCCCTGGTCATGGTGCCGTTCCTCGTCGACGTCACCGGCAACACGCTCGACCTCTACGACCGTGTCGCGTGGTGGGACGACCTCAACCACTTCGTGAACTGGATCCCCCTCTGCGCCGGCCTCGGCCTGCTCCTGCTCGCCGACGTGGCGCAGCGCTGGCAGGTCGTCCTGCTCGTGGCAGGGCTCGGCGCCCTGCTCGCGATCGGCTGGGAGCTCGGGGAGTGGTGGACGTTCATCCGCCACGGCACCGAGCTAGACACCGCCTACACCGACACGCTCGGCGATGAGGCGCTGGGCACGACGGGCGGCATCGTCGCCGGGATCCTCCTCGCCGCGAGCCGACGTCCTGCCACACTCTGACCATGGCGACGAACCAGCCCCTGGCCGACGTGCTCGGAGACCCGTACACCGCCGAGGTCATCGACCTCCCCGCCGACGACGAGGGCCGCGTCGTCGCGACCCTGGTCAAGCTGCCGGCCCCCGCCCCCACCGGCAGGGCGGTGCTCCACGTGCACGGCTTCTGCGACTACTTCTTCCAGACCTCGTACGCCGAGTGGTGGACGGCGCGCGGCTACGACTTCTACGCGCTGGACCTGCGCAAGTACGGCCGCTCGCTGCTCCCCCACCAGACACCGAACTTCGCCCGCGACCTGGCCGACTACTTCCCCGAGCTCGACGAGGCCTGGACCCGGGTCACCACCCGCGACGGGCACGACCACGTCGTCCTCTCCGCGCACTCGACCGGTGGCCTGACGGTGCCGCTCTGGGTGCACGAACGGGCCGTCCCGGCCGCGGGCATCGTGCTCAACTCGCCCTGGTTCGACCTGCAGGGCCCCGCCTGGCAGCGCACCTGGGGCACGTCGCTGATCCACCGCGTCGGACGCCTGGCCCCCATGGCGGTCATGCCGCGCAACGTGAGCGGCACCTACGCCCGCAGCCTGCACCGCGACTTCGACGGCGAGTGGGACTTCGACCTGTCCTGGAAGCCGGCCGACTCCTTCCCGGTGCGCTTCGGCTGGATCAGCGCGATCCGACGCGGCCACGCCCGGCTGCACGAGGGGCTCGACCTGGCGATGCCGGTGCTCGTGCTCTCCTCGGCCCGCTCGGGGACCTCCGCGAAGGTCGACGAGACGGCGCGGTCGACCGACCTGGTGCTCGACGTCGAGCAGATCCGGAAGTGGGCGCCGTCGCTCGGCAGCGACGTCACCAGCGTCGCTGTCGAGGGCGGTCTCCACGACCTCTCGCTCTCGCGGGAGGACGTCCGGGCCCGGTTCTACGACGCGATCGGCGACTGGCTCGCCACCCACGTCGACCGCTGAGCCGGTGCGGCCGGCACCACCAGCAGGAGGGTCGCTGCGGGTGTGCACCGCCAGCGACCAGGCCTTCACCGAGGTGAAGATCTTCTCGGCTCACACGCTGCCGAGGCGCTGGACTCTTCGCACGGGCGAAGATCTCGACATCGCCGACGTGTGACCGGTGCGGCGGTCTGCTCCAGCTCAGCCGAGCAGGAAGCGGACCAGGGCGACCGTGCCCACGACCACGATCAGGGCACGGAGAGCGGGTGCCGGGAGCCTGCGTCCCCAGCTCGCTCCGAGCTGGCCGCCGATCGTGGAGCCGACGGCGATCAGGGCGACCACCCGCCAGTCGATCGTGCCGAAGGCCGCGAGCACGAAGACCAGTCCGGCCACGCCGTTGCCGAGGGCGGCCAGGACGTTCTTCACGCCGTTGAGCCGCTGCAGGGTGTCGTCGACACCGGCACCGAGCACGGCCATGCAGAGCACGCCCTGGGCCGCCCCGAAGTAGCCGCAGTAGACGCCCACGCCGAGGATCGAGGGCCAGACCCATCGGGCCCCGTTGGCAGGCAGGCCACCCAGCTGCTCGTGCTTGCGGGCGACGGCGCGCGAGATCCGCGGCTGCAGCACCACCAGCACCAGGCCGAGCAGGATCAGCACCGGCACGATCGCGCGGAACGCCGCCGACGGCAGCACCAGGAGCAGGAGCGCCCCGGCGGTCGCACCGATCAGTGTCGCCGAGGCGAGTCGCAGGACGCGGTCGCGCTGGCCGGCGAGCTCGCGCCGGTAGCCGATCGCACCGGAGACCGAGCCGGGGACCAGCCCGATCGCGTTGGAGACGTTGGCTGCCACCGGCGGGACGCCGAAGGCGAGCAGGGTCGGGAACGTCACGAGCGTCCCCGACCCCACCACCGTGTTGATCGTGCCGGCGGCGACCCCCGCGAGGAGGATCGCCGCCATCTCAAGCGGACTCACGCCTGGTCAGCAGCTCCGTCGGTGAGCTTGCCAAGCCCCGCGAGGGCGCTGCTGAACTCGCTGGGGAGGATCCAGACCTTGTTGGCCGACCCCTCCGCGAGCTTCGGCATCGCCTGGAGGTACTGGTAGGCCAGCAGCTTCTGGTCGGGGTTGCCGTCGTGGATCGCCTGGAAGACCTGCTGGATCGCGTTGGACTCACCCTGGGCGCGCAGGATCGCCGCCTCGCGGTCGGCCTCGGCGCTGAGGATCTGTGCCTGCTTGGCACCCTCGGCGTTGAGGATCGCCGACTGCTTGTTGCCCTCGGCCGTGAGGATGGCGGACTGGCGCTCACCCTCGGCGGTCAGGATCGCGGCACGCTTGGAGCGCTCGGCGCGCATCTGCTGCTCCATCGCGTCGGAGATGGACGCCGGCGGGTCGATGCCCTTGAGCTCGACACGGTTGACCCGGATGCCCCACTTGCCGGTGGCGCCGTCGAGCTCGCCACGCAGGCCGGTGTTGATCTGGTCGCGCGAGGTCAGCGCGTGCTCGAGCGTCATGCCACCGATGATGTTGCGGAGGGTGGTCATGGTGAGCTGCTCGATCGCCTGGATGTAGTTGGCGATCTCGTAGGTGGCGGCGACCGGGTCGTTGACCTGGAAGTAGATGACCGTGTCGATGGAGACGGTCAGGTTGTCCTCGGTGATCACCGGCTGCGGCGGGAACGAGACGACGTTCTCGCGCAGGTCGATCATGTAGCGGACGTTGTCGATGAACGGCACGACCATGTTCAGGCCGGCCGGCAACGTCGCGTGGTACTTGCCGAAGCGCTCCACGACTCCTGCGAAGGCCTGCGGGACGATCCGCACCGTCTTCACCAGGAAGACGATGACCAGGACCAGCCCGAGCACCAGGATGACGGCTACTGCTTCCACTTCACTCCCCCTCAGCTGTCGGGCGCACGACGGCCGTCGCGCCCCGGATCTCGATCACGTCGACGGACCGGCCCGGCTCGATCGCCAGGCCGCCGTCCGCCGTCGCGGTCCACGTCTCCCCGTCGAGCCGCACGGCCCCGGGCTCGTGGCCCCCGATGCGCGCCGTCACGACAGCGCGCATGCCGACGTAGCGCTCGATGCCCAGCGCGGTGGCCGGCGAGCGGTGCAGACGATGCAACAGGGCCGGTCGGACGAGGCCCAGCGCGGCGACGGCGGCGACGCCGGCGAGCACCACCTGGAGCACCCAGCCGGCACCGACCGCGGCAGCGACGGCTCCGGTCAGCGCACCTGCTGCCAGCATCAGCAGCACGAAGTCGAGACTGGCGAGCTCGAGCGCGGCAAGCACGAAGGCCAGCCCCACCCATGCCTCCCAGGCGTGGTCCCGGATCCATTCCATGGCTGGAATCTAGCGGGAAATGCCAACCAGTCGGCAGCGGTTTCCGCAGCGCTCCTCAGGACCGCTCGTCAGCCGACGTGCCGGTGGGAGCGGCGCGCCTGCCAGCGGCCGTCCTCGTGGGTCACCAGCAGCGGCATCCCGAACGTCGCCGACAGCACGCTGTCGGTGAGCACGTGCTCGATCGGACCGGTCGCCATGACCTTGCCCTCCTTGAGCACCAGCGCGTGGGTGAAGCCGGGCGGGATCTCCTCGACGTGGTGGCTGACCAGCACGGTGGCCGGCGACGACTCGTCGTAGGCCAGCACGGCGAGGGTCGAGACGAGGTCCTCGCGGCCGCCGAGGTCGAGGCCGGCGCCGGGCTCGTCGAGGAGGAGCAGCTCGGGGTCGGTCATCAGGGCGCGGGCGATCTGGACGCGCTTGCGCTCGCCCTCGCTGAGCGTGCCGAAGGTGCGGTCGGCGAAGCCCTTGCAGCCGAGCTCGCTGAGCAGCGCCTCGGCCTGGGCGTGGTCCATCTCGTCGTACTCCTCGCGCCAGCGCCCGACGACGCCGTACGCCGCGGAGACGACCAGGTCGCGCACGGTCTCGTCGCGCGGGATCCGCTCGGCCAGCACCGCGCTGGTCAGGCCGATGCGGGGGCGCAGCTCGAAGACGTCGACGGCGCCGAGCACCTCGCCGAGGATGCCGGCGACGCCGGAGGTGGGATGCATCTGGGCGGAGGCGACCGCCATCAGGGTCGTCTTGCCGGCGCCGTTGGGGCCGAGCACCACCCAGCGTTCGCCCTCACGGACCGTCCAGTTCACGGCGTCCAGCAGCAGGGCCTGGCCCCGGCGGACGGTCACATCGGCGAACTCGATCACGGCGGACATGTGGTCGACCCTATACAGCGCCTACCCTCTCTCGACGTGACCCTCTCCGACGCCGCCGTGTTCGCCTGGTGGTGGAGTGCGTGGCGGCGCGGCGACACCTCGCTCGACGACGCCGTCGACGCCCTCGACGGCTTCCACCAGTTCGTCGGGCTCCCGGGCCACGACGAGCCGGTCGGCCCGGTCTTCGCGTTCGCCGCGCTCCGCGACCTGGGCGCCGTCTCCGCCGGCCTGGCACTCCCCGACGACGGCGACCCGCTCGGCCTCGGTGGCCCCGCGGCGTTCAACCGGGCGGCCGTCGACGCACGCGAGGCGGTCGTGCTGGACGGCGCCGGCGTGGGCCTGATCCCCCACCGCGCCGGCCACGGCGTGACCTGGACCCTGCTGCCCGCCGACCGGCGGCAGCTCCCGGACCTGGGCGAGGCCGACCGCGGGCTGCGGCTGGCCCTCGCCCAGACCGCGCACGCCTTCGACGGCCGGAACCTCGGGCACGACCACCCCGACCTCACCGACGCACTCATGGACCTGCGGCGGCGCGACCCCCTCGACGCCCCTCCGGGAACGCCGGCCTCCTGCGTCGAGCTCGCGGCACGCGGCCTCCAGGCGTTCGCCCTGACCGCTCTCGCGGACCTCGACGAGCTGCGCCCGCTGGCAGCCGCCGCCCGTCGCGCACTCGTCGCGGCCTGTTCGCCCGGTGTGTGGCCGCCCGCCCGCTGATCGCCGCGGGTCGACGGGGCGGCGGAGCGATAACCTTCCGCCGTCATGACTGAAGCCACGCCTGCTGCCGACACCCTGCTGATCACGCTCACCGGCGACGACCGCCCGGGCGTGACGTCGACCGTCTTCGAGACGCTGGCCGCGTCCGGTGTCGAGGTGGTCGACCTCGAGCAGATCGTGCTCCGCGGACGTCTCGTCCTCGGCGTGCTCGTCACCGCCCCGCGCGACGCGCGCAGGCTGCGGGCGAGCCTCGAGTCGGCCGCCAGCTCCCTCGGCATGCTCCTCGCCATCGAGCGTGGCACCGGCGACAACGCCGCCCGCGCCGACGGCCGCAGCCTGGTGACGCTGATCGGCTCGCCCCTCAAGGCCTCGGCGGTCGCCGGCATCTCCGGTCGGATCGCGGACCTGGGTGCCAACATCGACCGGATCCAGCGCATGGCCCGCTACCCGGTCACCGCGATCGAGCTGCAGGTCTCCGGTGCGCCGACCGAGGTGCTGCGTACCGAGCTGGTCAAGGAGTCCCAGAAGCGCGGCGTCGACGTCGCCGTCCAGGAGGCGTCGCTGCTCCGCCGCGGCGCCCGCCTCATCGTGATGGACGTCGACTCCACGCTGGTGCAGGGCGAGGTCATCGAGATGCTCGCCGCCCACGCGGGCTGCGAGGCCGAGGTCGCCCGCGTGACCGAGGCCGCGATGCGCGGCGAGCTCGACTTCGAGCAGTCGCTGCGCGAGCGCGTCGCCCTCCTCGAGGGCCTGGACGCCTCGGCCCTCGACAAGGTCTACGACGAGGTCCAGCTCAACCCG
The DNA here is from genome assembly GCF_030580915.1 of Nocardioides jiangxiensis. Classification (NCBI taxonomy): domain Bacteria; kingdom Bacillati; phylum Actinomycetota; class Actinomycetes; order Propionibacteriales; family Nocardioidaceae; genus Nocardioides; species Nocardioides jiangxiensis. Next base: position 661,588 of record NZ_JAUQTA010000002.1, on the reverse strand, counting down.
GGCGCGCGCACGATGGTCCGCACGCTCAAGCGTCTCGGCTACCGGTTCGCGATGGTCTCGGGCGGATTCTCCGCCGTCACGGACCGGATCGCCGCCGACCTCGGCTTCGACTACGCCCGCGCCAACGACCTCGAGATCGTCGACGGGAAGCTCACCGGTCGGGTCATCGGGGCGGTCGTCGACCGCGCCGGGAAGGCCGCTGCCCTGCGCGAGTTCGCTGCCGAGCTCGGCATCGACGAGAAGTCGGTCATCGCGATCGGCGACGGCGCCAACGACCTCGACATGCTGAACGCCGCGGGCCTGGGCATCGCCTACAACGCCAAGCCGGTCGTGCAGGCGGCGGCCGACACGGCGGTCAACGTGCCCTACCTCGACACGATCATGTACCTCCTCGGCATCAGCCGGGAGGAGATCGTCGCGGCCGACGCGGCCGCGGGTTTCGTCACCCCCGAGCCGCTGGTCTGAGTCCGGCCCGGCTCAGCAGCCGGGACGCACCGCCGTGAGCCGGCCATAGCCCTCGCTCACCCGCGCCCACTCCACGTCGAACTCGAGCACCGCGACCGACGCCGGCGGGAAGCCGATGGTCAGCGACTCGGTCAGGGCCGGGTCGCCCGTGCCGTCGGAGAGCACCTGTGCGAGGAAGTGGACGGTCGGGTTGTGGCCGAGCACGAGCAGCGTGGCGGCGTCGGGGTCGGCGTACCGGACCAGGTCGAGCGCGGTGTCGGGGCCGGCGGTGTAGAGGCCGTCGTCATGGGTGGGTGCGAGCTGCCAGCCCGCCTCCGCGGACAGCGCCGCCCAGGTCTGCCGGGTGCGGAGGGCACCGGAGACCAGCGCCGTGTCGGGGACGACGCCACGGCCACGCAGCCATCGCCCGAGCGCCCCGGCCATCTCCGTGCCGGCCGGTGTGAGCGCGCGCTCGACGTCGGACGGCGCCCAGGACTCGGCCTCGGCGTGACGGATCAGGACCAGCGTGCGCGTCACGGGAGGATCACTCGTCGTCCTCGAGGCGGAAGCCGATCTTGAGGGAGACCTGGAAGTGGTCGACCTGGCCGTCCTTGACGTGGCCACGGACCTGGGTGACCTCGAACCAGTCGACGTGGCGCAGGGTCTTGGACGCGCGCTCGACGCCGTTGCGGATCGCCTGGTCGATGCCCTCGGGCGACGTCCCGACGAGCTCGGAGATGCGGTAGGTGCGGCTGGACATGGGGGCCTCCCGGGGGTCGGTGCCGGACATCGGTGACGACCGGGTGGCCGTCGACCCGGCCAGCCTATCGACGAGGCCCCCGACGTAGGCTGGAGGCATGTCCGAACCGGTCAGGATCACCTCGGCGCCGATCTCCCCCGCCGACGAGATGAAGGGCCGGATGCGTCGCTACCTCATCGCGATGACGATCCGCACGGTCTGCTTCATCCTCGCCGTCGTCTTCCGCGAGTCCTGGGTGATGTGGGTCTTCCTCGTGGGTGCGGTCTTCCTGCCGTACGTCGCCGTCGTGATGGCCAACGCGGTCAACCGGCGCGACGACGCACCGCTCGCGACCGCGATGGATGCCCGCCACCAGCTCGAGGGCTGATCGCGGCCCCGGGCCGGGCGCGAGATACTGGGGTCCTCATGGACGCATCCGACACCGACCTGACCTGCTCCGCCAAGGGCTGCGCCGCGGGCGCTGCATGGGCGCTGCGCTGGAACAACCCGAAGATCCACACGCCCGACCGCCGCAAGGCGTGGCTGGCCTGTGAGGAGCACAGGGGCTCGCTCGGTGACTTCCTGACCGCGCGCGGCTTCCTGCGCGAGATCGAGCCGATCGCCGAGTTCGTGCCCGAGGCCGGGCCGACCGCCTGAGGGCGGATCAGCCGCCGATCGCGCTCATCGGCCGGTCGGGCTGGAGGAACGACGGGTCGTCGATGCCGTGGCCGGCCCGCTTGCCCCGGACCGCGGCCACCCAGCGCTCCGCGATCTCCACGTCGCTCGCGCCGGCGCGCAGCGCGGAGCGCAGGTCGGACTCCTCGCGTGCGAAGAGGCAGTTGCGCACCTGTCCGTCGGCGGTGAGACGCACCCGGTCGCAGTCGCCGCAGAAGGGGCGGGTCACGCTGGCGATGACGCCGACCGTGCCCGGGCCGCCGTCGACGGTCCACAGCTCGGCCGGGGCACTGCCGCGGGGCTCGCTGGCCGGAGCCAGCTGGAACGCCGCCTGGAGGCTGGCCAGGATCTCGTCGGCCGTCACCATCTCGCTGCGCTGCCAGCCGTGCTGGGCGTCGAGCGGCATCTGCTCGATGAAGCGCAGCGTGTAGCCGCGCGCGAGGCACCAGTCGAGCAGCTCGGGAGCCTGGTCGTCGTTGACGCCACGGAGCAGCACGGCGTTGACCTTCACCGGGCCGAGGCCCGCGTCGGCTGCCGCCTTGAGGCCGGCGACGACGTCGTGGAAACGGTCACGGCGGGTGATCGTCGCGAACGTCTCCGGGCGCACGGTGTCGAGGCTGACGTTGACGCGGGTCAGTCCGGCGTCGGCGAGCGCCTGCGCGGTGCGGGCCAGGCCGAGGCCGTTGGTGGTAAGGCTGACCTCGGGACCGAGCGCGGCGGTGCGCCGCACGATGTCGACGAGCCCACGGCGCACCAGCGGCTCGCCGCCGGTGAAGCGGACCTCCCGGATGCCGAGGTGCTCCACCCCGATCCGGACCAGGTGCACGACCTCGTCGTCGGTCAGCTGCGTCTCGTCCGGCAGCCAGTCGAGCCCCTCGGCCGGCATGCAGTAGGAGCAGCGCAGGTTGCAGCGGTCGGTCAGCGAGACGCGCAGGTCCGCGGCCACACGGCCGAAGCGGTCCTGGAGCAGCTGCATGGCTCCATGGTAGGTCCCGCTACCCTTCGGCCGTGCGTTCGCTGTCGTTCCTGATCAGCCGCCGATGGATCACCTTCGCGCTGGTCGTCGGTCTGCTCGCCTATTTCGCGTGGTGGCTGGGCGAGTGGCAGTTCCACCGCCTGCACGACCGCGAGCACCGCAACGCCGTCACGGAGGCCAACCTGCACGGCACGCCGTCCTCCCTGCGCGAGGTCTACTCGACCGACGAACCACTGCCCGCCACCTCCGAGTGGAAGCGGGTCACCGCCACGGGCACCTACGACCCCGACCACACCCTCCAGATCCGGTACCGGACCTTCGAGGGCAACGGCGGAGTCGAGGTCGTCGTACCGCTGACGACCTCGACGGGGACGGTGCTGCTCGTGGACCGGGGCTGGCTGCAGACCGAGAAGGCGACGGCCCCGGCCTCCGCCGTACCGGCTCCTCCGCAGGGGCAGGTCGTGGTGACCGGATGGGCGCGCGCCGACGCGACCGACTCCAACGAGGTCGACAAGGCCGACGGCGTCCTCTCCACCCGCGCGGTCTCGAGCCGGACCTACGACGAGGCGACCGGGCTGACGGCGTTCCAGGGCTGGCTGCAGCTGGAGTCGGAATCACCCGCAGCCACCGCGAAGCCGGCGCTGCGCCCGGGTGACCTGCCGGACCTCGGCAACGGCCCGCACTTCTTCTACGGCCTGCAGTGGTGGTTCTTCGGCGTCCTCGCCGTCTTCGGCTTCGGCTACCTGGCCTACGACGAGTGGGCGGTGCTCACCGGGCGCCGGCTGCCGCGCGACCAGCGGGTCTCGAAGCGCTCCGACACCTCAGAGTGAGCGCAGCGCCCCGCCGTCGACGGGGAGCATGACCCCGCTCAGGTACGACGCCGCGGGGCTCAGCAGGAAGGCGGCCGCGCGGCCGAACTCCTCGGGCTCCCCGTAGCGCCCGAGCGGGATCGTCGCGGTCGCGCGGGCCCGCGCCGCGTCAGGGTCGCCACCGAGGGCGTCGAGCTCCTTGAGCCGGTCGGTGGCGATGCGGCCGGGCAGCAGCCCGTTGACGCGGATGCCGCGCGGGCCGACCTCGTCGGCGAGGTTCTTCGCGACCATGGCCAGACCCGGACGGAGACCGTTGCTGATCGTGAGACCGGTGATCGGCGACTTCACCGAGCTGCTGAGGACGAAGGCGATCGCGCCCCCGGCGGGCAGCTCCGCCGCGAGCTCGCGGCCGAGGCGCACGGCACCGAGGAAGACGCTGTGGAAGGCATCGGCCCACTGCTCGTCGGTGCTGCTGGCCACCGTGCCGGGCGCCGGGCCGCCGACGCTGACGAGCGCTCCGTCGAGCCGCCCGAAGGTGTCCAGCGCGGTCGCGATCAGCCGCCCGGGCGTCGTGGGGTCCGCGTTGTCGGCGACGACGGCCACCGCGCTGTCGGCCCCGAGCTCGGCCACCGCGTGGTCGAGGGTCTGCCGGCTGCGTCCGCTGAGCACGACCCGGGCGCCCTCGGCGACGAGCTGGTCTGCGGTGGCACGTCCGAGGCCACGGGCTCCCCCGGTGACGATGAAGACGCGGTCGGCGAGCTGGAGGTCCATGCCGGCGAGCCTAGTGGCGGCACGCGCGCATGCGTCGGCGCGGCGCAGGGAACTGGTCCCCGTCAGGCGGTTACATGGGGAACAGGGAGGTGCCGGATGGGCGAGCACGAGCACGAGTGGCACCTGGCGGCCGTCGACTTCGAGGACACGTTGGTCGTGAGGGAGTACGCCTGTGCGGGCTGCCCCGAGGTCCGCATCGGCGACTGACCGGCGACTAGAAGAGCTTGCCGCGGAAGGTCTTGTGCTGCGCGGCCTGGGCCAGCGGACGGACCACGAGGCGGTCGATGTTGACGTGCGGCGGCAGCTGCACCGCGAAGGCGATGCAGGCCGCGACGTCGTCGGCGACGAGCGGCCGGTCCACGTCGGCGTACACGCTGTCGGCGCGCGTGCTGTCGCCGCCGAACCGGTTGAGCGAGAACTCCTCCGTGTGGACCATGCCCGGAGCGATCTCCACGACGCGGATCGGCTCGCCGTTGAGCTCGAGGCGGAGCGTCTCGGTCATCGCGGCCTCGGCGTGCTTGGCGGCGCTGTAGCCGCCACCGCCCTCGTAGTTGATGTGGCCGGCGGTGGAGGTCAGGTTGACGATCGTCGCGTACGGCCTGCGGCGGAGCGCCGGCAGCAGCGCCTGGGTCACGCGGAGCGTGCCCAGCACGTTCACGTCGTACATGCGCTGCCAGTCGTCGAGGTGCCCCTCGGCGACGCTCTCCAGCCCGTAGGCACCGCCGGCGTTGTTGACCAGGACGTCGAGGTCCGCGACCTGCTCCGCGAGGGCCGCGACGGAGGCGTCGTCGGTGATGTCGAGCGCGACTGCGCGGGCTCCGATCTCCGCCGCGAGCTCCTCCAGCCGGTCGAGCCTGCGGGCCGCGACGACGACGTCGAGTCCGTCGGCGGCGAGGCGGCGGGCGGTGGCTGCTCCGATGCCGCTGCTGGCACCGGTCACGAGTGCGGTCGTCATGACCGCAACCTAGCCGCCTACTGGTGGACGTAGGCGAGCATGGCGACCCAGAGCGCGATCGCGACGCTCGCCACGAAGCAGCCGAAGGGCACCACCGACGACCCGCGGGCGATGTCGCGCTCCTTCGGCTCCTCCTGCCGCTCCGCGTAGACGATGGTCGCGACGCCGGTCGCGAAGAACGCCAGCGGCAGCACGACGTAGAGCATCAGGTGGTTCGACCCCTCGCCGATCGCCTCCTGCACGACGAGGAGCGCCTCGATGAGCACGAGGCCGAGGCTGACCAGCAGGAACGTCCGGGTGTGGCGCGGCATGTGCCGAAGCATGCCAGCCAGCAGGCATGATTCCGGTCATGTCCCCGTGGTTGCTCGTCGCCGTCGCGGCGGTCGTGGGCGGCCTCGTGTTCCTGTGGAGCTCCCGCGTCGCCGGTGCCGCCCTGCTGCTCGGTGCGGTCGTGGTCGCGGCCGGGGCGGCCGGCGTCGACCCGGGCCTGCCGTCGCCGCCGGCCGGCGGGTCGCCGGCAGCGTCAGCGCATGGCGACTCTCCCTGGGTGCTCCGCGTGACGCTCGACGCGTCGGCGCCGCCTGCACTGCCCGGGCAGGTCACGCAGCGGTGGGTCGACGTGCCCGGCGTGGGGACGGTGCATCCGGACAGGCGGGGCCGGATCGTCGTACGCGGAGAGCAGGGGTCCAACACCTTCGAGATGAACGCCGTGAAGCTCGCGCTCGGCCGGATGCCGCACGTCGCCTCGGTCGAACGGATCCGCTGACCTGATCGGAGGCGGGTGTCGGATCGCGGCTGCGTCGTACGTCGATCGGGTGGAGGCTGTCCATCAGGGACCGCCCGAACGAGGAGGACCGTCATGCAGTTCCTGATCTCCGTCATCGACGACGGCACCGGCCCGGCCACGGCAACCGAGGACGCCGCGGTCGACGCGTTCAACACCCGGCTGCAGGACGCCGGGCAGTGGGTCTTCGCCGGTGGTCTCGGCGACCCCGGGCCGGCCAGCGTCGTCGACAACCGAGGCGGCTCCCCCGTCGTCACCGACGGGCCGTTCGTCGAGTCCAAGGAGTACCTCGCCGGGTTCTGGATCATCGAGGCGGGCTCGCGCGACGAGGCGATGGCGCTCGCCACCGAGGCATCGAAGGCCTGCAACCGCAAGATCGAGGTCCGGCCGTTCCTGTGACCGGAGGCGTGCAAGGCTGTGCCGCAGCTGCGCGACCCTCGTGCCGGCTCCGTCGCCCGGGAGGCAACGATGAAGATCGACCGGCTGGACCACCTCGTCCTGACCGTGCGCGACATCGACGCGACCGTGGCGTTCTACCGGCAGCTGGGCATGGAGGCCACGACGTTCCGCGGCGGGCGGTGGGCGCTGGGGTTCGGCACCAGCAAGATCAACCTGCACCAGGCGGGCCGGGAGTTCGAGCCGAAGGCAGCAGCGCCCACCCCGGGCAGCGCCGACCTCTGCTTCATCGCCGCGACACCCCTACCCGAGGTCATGGCGCACCTGCAGCAGGCCGGCATCGCCATCGTCGAGGGGCCGGTCGAGCGGACCGGTGCCACCGGCCCGATCCTGAGCGTCTACGTCCGTGACCCCGACGCCAACCTGGTCGAGATCAGCACCTGCCTGTGAGGGCGGGCGTCAGCGCCGGCGCTTCTTCGGCGTGAACGCACCGGCCAGCGCCGCCTCGGGCACGCCGGGCGTCGGCAGGCCGGCGGCGTAGCGGTAGATGACCGCGCGCGCATAGGTCGAGATCGCGCTGAAGACCGCGACCATGCCGACGAAGCCGAGGATCGACGCGACGACCAGCAGGACCCCCGCGACCGTCAGGGTCAGCGGTCCGGTGAACGCCAGCACGAGACCCACGACCAGGGCCGCGATGAGACCCAGCCAGACCAGCACCTGCAGCAGCCCGAAGCGCAGGGTGGTGCGGAGGCTGGTGCCCCACGTGTCGCGCAGCAGCTGCGAGGAGCGCCTGACCGCCGCAACCGGGCCGAGGCCCTCGACCACCACGACAGGGACGACGAGGAAGGACACGATCGCCCAGGCGAGGCCACCGAGGAAGCCGAAGAGCTTGCCGAGGAAGCCGAGGCGCTCCTCGAGAGCGCGCATCGCCAGACCCACCGTCGTCGTCAGGAGGGCCCAACCGAGGATCGGGACCCGCAGGCGCCAGGCGGCACCCAGGACGCCACGGAGCGTCGGCTGCCGGCCCTCGGCGCGCTGGTTGGCGCCGATGATCAGGGCGGCCTGGAAGTAGATGGCGACGACCGAGGCGGCGAACGCGGCGAGTGCCCCGCCGACGTACCCGCCGATGTCGTCCGTGCCACCGACCGTGCGTCCGACCAGGAAGCCCGGGACGAAGAGGAGGACGGCCGCGGTCACCGAGGCGACACCCGAGAGGAACGGCACCCAGAGCAGCTGCTTGTCGGCCTTCAGCATCGACCAGCTGGCCGCCAGGATCACCCGGCCGTTGGCCTTCGTCGCCGGTACGACGGGAGGGTGGGCGCCGGAGTTGTCGATCGTCATGCGTGCTCCTGTGCTGCGATGAGTTGACGACAAACGCTAGCCGCCGGTGACCGGGCGCCGCAGGCGATCGGGGCACCCGGCACACTGGGAGGGTGTTCCGCACTCCCCCGCGTCCCCTGCCGCGCTGGCTGGTCCGCGCCCTGCCGTGGATCTACCTCACGGGCGGCGTCGCGCTGGTGCCCTGGGCGCTCTACCTGGCGCTCACCCTGCCGGCCGACTACGCGACGGACCACTACCGCGGGACGTGGGTCGTCTTCGACGTCGGCCTCGCCGCGGCGCTCGCATCGGTCGGGTGGTGCGCCTTCCGCCGGAGCCCGGCGATCATCATCGCGCTCTCCGTCGCCGCGGCGATGCTCTTCACCGATGCATGGTTCGACGTGTCCAGCGCCCGCGGTGCCGACGACCACCGCCAGGCGCTGCTGTCGGCACTCCTCCTCGAGATCCCCGGCGGACTGGTCTGCCTGCGGCTCGCCCACCGGGCGCTCTTCCGGGTCCTCGCCGCCGGAGGCCTGGTCGACGTACCCACTGACCAGGACACGGCAGCCGGTCACGTCGAGCCGTAGGTCCACCCGGCCCACCGCCGTCGTCAGGGCGCTGCGGGGATGGCGAGTGCGGGAGCCGGCACACAGCCGGCTCCCGCCCACGAGCTCCTGCCGATGTGGTCGGACCACTGTTTACGGATCACGGTCGCAGCACGGGGAACCCCGCGGAGCCCGTCCGCCCCAGGAGCGAGGCGAGGCCTCAACGGTGCGGCATCGGGCGACGACGGTGCAAGCCGGCGCCCTGCACCCGGCGCCCTGCACCCGGCGTACGAAGGCGGCGTACGAAGGCGGCGAGGGCGAAGCGCAGAGGCTCGGTTTTCTCCTCCACTCTCAGGGTCTCCTGGTTCAGCACTCCGCCAGCCGACTCCTTGCGGCCGCGCACGTGGAGCGGGGACGCGATGGCATGCGGAGCCGTCCTGCGGGAACGAGGTGGGGACCTACTGCAGGAGGTCGACGAATGAGCGGCATCGACGTTGGTTCAAAGGTGCGCATCACCGGCGAAGGCAGCCCCACAGGGACTGTCGTGTCGTGGGATGACACCCGTAGCGAGTACCTGGTCGAGATGGCAGATGGCCAGTCACGCTACGTGGCACAGGCCGACCTGGAGCCTGTCTCCGGTGAACAACGGCCCTGACCGCGCCGAGCGAGGTACCTGGTCCGGGTACTGAAGGCGCGCGTCGATGCCTTCAACCGCCGGCCCTCCGCTGCGGCGAGTGCAGAACCGTGGTGGTTCTGCCGGAGTGCTGATCGCGGCATGAGCCGTCGTTCTGCGCTGCGCTGTACGCGGTGGATGAGGCGTTCCTGGGCGGAGCCGCGAGGGCCCTGAGGCCGAATGCCCTGCCCTGGCGCGGCGGGATGTCAGGAACCGGCGCTCGGTACTTGGCCGCCACCCCACAGTCCGAGCTCCCGCTTCGACTGGAAGTACCAGTTGATGATCGGACGGAACAGATCAGCCTCGCCTCTCGCCCAGTTGCGCATGATCTCGCAGCCGAAAGCGATCGCGGTCACCGGATGCGCACCTGCCTGGATCATCCTGTCGAAGGCGCGATCGTGCGTCACCTGGCTCACCCCGCCGACGGCGTCGGCGACGGGATAGACCTCGTACCCCTCGGCTAGCATGTCGAGCGTCGGGAACGCGAGACAGACTTCTGTCCAGAGGCCGGCCAGGACGATCTTCCTACGACCGGTCGCCTCGATCGCAGCCCGGAAGTCGGAGTCCTCCCACGCGTTGACGCCCGTGCGGTCGATCTCCATCACGCCCGGCAGCTCGTCCATGATCTCTGGCACGGTGCCTTCGTTGACGCCCATGTCGACAGCGACCGTGGTGACAACGGTGGGTATCCCGTACGCCGCCGCGATCTTCGCCAAGGTGACGACGCCAAGGTCGATCTCCGCACGGCTGGCGGAGGTCACGGTGGCGTACTGGCCCGGCTGAAAATCGATCAGGGCGAGGACGCAGTTCTCCGGGGTGAGAAGCAGATCGGCCTTCGGGTCACGGATTGGCTCTGGCTGTGTCTTCGGCATGGCGCCAGCCTAGGCAACAAGGGTGAACGGCCAACATCGTCCTTCTGAGCGGCGTGCGCGGCCGGGCCAGCTCACCTGTGGCCGCGCCCACGAGGGATCTGGAAGTGGACTCCTTCGATTTCGCGAATGCGGCCAATGGCGTGCACGCGGCCTGCTCAAGGCGGCTGCGTTCAGTGCGGTCAGCGCCATCAAGCCTCCACGCTGGGAGTCCTAGCCGCTCTGCAGAGAGCGCGCTATATGCGGCATGAGCGGTCACGCTATGCCGAACTGAATTCGGCGTGTCCGACCGGATCGCGTTGATCCTTGGCTGGTGATGTGACGCGCCGACACTCCAAGGGTGAAAGCATCCGCTGAGGAGGAAACATGTCGCCGAGCAGCAACGATCCGTCGACCTGGGAGTCGGTGAGCCGCACGATTCGTGAGGCTTCCCCCCATGTCCCGCAGTTCACCTCTGCCGAGAAGAGTGCGCTGTGGCAGCGCATCGAGGTGCACGCTGCCGCGACGCCCCGCCGCCGCCGGCCGCCACGCGTAGTCGTCGCCGGAACGTTGGCGGCCTTCGCGATCGGCGGGGCTGGGGTCGCGACGGCGGCGGTCTACAGCGCTCACACAGGCATCGGACCAGTCGATGCGGAAGACGTTGAGCTGGGTGGCCCGGGCGAGCGGCTCGATCCGTCGGCTCCCGACTTCGCCGTCGTCCTCGACGAGATCACACGGGATATCCGGTTCCCGTCTAATCAGGCCCGCGAGCGTTCGCTTGCTTTCGAGGCGGACGACCTCGCTGAATCACGGGGCCCGTCGGTGTCGGCCGGCGCGCTCCGTCTCTGGATGTCCGGCCACGCTCTCTGCTCATGGACTGACCAGTGGGCGGTGGCACTGCGTTCGGGCGATGACGAAGCGCGAGGTGAGGCGGCGAAGGTGGTCCTCTCGGCGCGCACGTGGCCTTCCATCACCGACACCGATCCTGAAATGGCAAACGAGTCTGAGTTCGCTTGGCTTCCCGCTCTTGAACAGGCGATTGAGGCGCAGCGACCGCAGGCAGCACGCGAAGCCCTGTTCTCCAACGGATCTTGCTTGCCAGCCGGCCTTGCGAGCCCCGGCGGAATTGGAGTCCGGCGTTGAGCGGGGCGACCAAGGCGGACCTCGCAAAACTGTACGAACTCCACGCAGGGGAGTTGCACGGGTACCTGTACCGACGCGCGGGGCAGGCTGGGGCCGACCTCTTGGGTGAGGTGTTCGTGATCGCGCTGCAACGGCTAGCCGACCTTCCGGAACCTCAGTTGCGGCGGGCCTGGCTCTTCGGAACGGCACGTCGCCTACTGCTAGCTCAGCATCGGACGGTTGCCCGTCGCTCTCGCGCGGAGGATGAGCGAGCCCGGCTGCTTGAGTCCAGCCTTGAGGGTACGGAGAGCGATACTGGGACCCGAGCCCGCGCCGTGCACGAGGCCCTCGCAAGCCTGGCGGAGACCGACCGTGAACTCATCCGCCTCACGGAGTGGGAGCAACTGCAGACTGCCGAAGCCGCGGCCGTACTCGGGATGCGGCCAGGTACCGCCCGGATGCGACTGCTCCGGGCACGTCGCGCGCTGGCCTTGCATGAGGCACTACGAGCGTTGCCAGGTGCTCACACAAACTCGGTGGCAGTCGATCGGTAGCGGGGCCGTTCCGTCCTCAATTCGGCAGATCCGGTCGCCGCGATCAAGGACCACTTAGCCGTCGACAGCGCACCTATCCACGCACCATCCGCACCTCGGCGCCCAGGTCATCACTCCGCCGGGCACCGTCGGCGACGAAGCCGTGCCGTTCGTAGAACGTGGTCGCGCGGTGGTTGCCGACCAGGACCCACAGGTGTGCAGGACGCTCCCCCAGCACCTCGGCGAGCAGCGCGTGGCCCAGCCCCCGTCCCCACCAGTTGGTGCGGAGGTAGAGCGTCCACAGCTCCTCTGCTGGCACAGCAGGATCCGGCTCCTGCGCCGGACCCACGGTCGCGAAGCCGACGAGCCCGTCACGCGTCTCGGCCACGACGGCCGAGCAGTCAGCAGACTCGAGCAGCGACCGCCAGCTCGCGACCCGCTGCGGCAGTTGGGCACGGCGTTCCTCGAAGACACGGTCCGGCATCAGGTCGGCGTACGCGTCCTCCCAGACGTCGAGGTGCAGGGCGGCGAGCGCCCCCGCGTCCACAGGTACGCCGCGGCGCAGCGCGACGCCGCGGACGGCAGGCGGCTGCCCCGTCACGCGCTCGCCTGCGCGAGCCCGAGGTGGACGGCGAAGAACGCGAGCAGGCCGGCGGTCCCCCAGCGCACGCCGGTCTCGGTGCGGCGGCTCCGTTCGAGGAGTCGCGACACCTGGTCGGCGACGAGCACCCAGAGCCCGTTGACGGAGCCGGCGACGGTGATCTGGATGAGGCCGAGCTCGACGATCTGCCCGGCCGTCGACCCGGCTGACGGGGAGACGAACTGCGGCAGCAGCGCGCCGTACATGAGGGCCAGCTTGGGGTTGAGCAGGCAGGTGGTGAGGCCCATGGCGTAGAGCCGACGCGTGGAGTGCGCCGGTAGCGAGGCGTCGGCACGGAAGGCGTTGCGCGAGCCGCGCACCATCCCCCACGCGAGCCACAGCAGGTAGAGCGCGCCGAGCACCTTCACGACGAGGAAGAGTGAGGGCACGGCGACGAAGAGGAGTGCGAGACCGAGCGCCGTAGCCAGCACGTACACGAGGAAGCCGGTCACCACGCCGCACAGCGACACCAGCCCTGCTCGCCGTCCCTGCGTCAGCGAACGCGAGACGAGGTACATCATGTTCGGCCCGGGCGTCAGCACCATGCCGAACGCCACCGCCGCCATGCCGAGGGCAGCGGTCACCGAGATCATGGGCCCATTCAACCCGACCACGGGCGCGGTTACTTTCCAGTTTCCGGACCGGAGCCGCGAACGTCCGACCGCAGGCTCGCCGCGCCCTAGGTTGGCTCCGTGGCAACGAAGGTGCGCTTCCCGAGCTCGACGGGCGAGATGCTGGCAGGTCTGGTCGACGAGCCGCAGGGCACGGTCCGCGGCTGGGGCGTCTTCTCCCACGGCTTCACGCTTGGCAAGGACTCCCCCGCAGCGGCCCGCATCTGCAAGCAGCTCGCCGCGGAGGGCATCGGCATGCTCCGCTTCGACGCGATCGGCCTGGGCGACTCCGAGGGCGACTGGGGCTCCGGCTCCTTCACGCACAAGGTCGACGACATCGTCGAGGCGTGGGACTTCATGACCGGACGCGGCACCCGCCCGCAGCTCCTGGTCGGCCACTCGTTCGGCGGCTCGGCCGTCCTCGCCGCCGCCCACCGCACCTCGGCCGTCGCGGTCGCGACCGTGGGAGCGCCGTTCGACCCCGCCAACGTCGACAAGCAGTACGACGCGATCATCGACCGGGTCATGCAGGACGGCGAGGCCGAGTGGCTCGTCGGCGGCAAGGCACTGACCGTGCGCCGCCACTTCGTCGAGGTGGTGCGCGCCTACGACCTGCAGCGCGACATCGCCTCGCTGGCCCGGCCGCTGCTCGTCATGCACTCCCCCACCGACGAGACCGTCGGGATTCGCAACGCCGGCCAGATCTTCCGCTCCGCGCACCACCCGCGCAGCTACGTCGACCTCGAGGGCACCGACCACCTGATGACGGCCAAGGGCCAGGCCGCCCGCGCCGGCCGCATCATCAGCGCGTGGGCCGACCAGTACCTGGTCTGACCCGCGGCCCCGTCAGGCCTCGAGCGTCCGGGCGAACTGCGTCGCGTGCAGCTCGGCGTACAGCCCGCCCTCGGAGAGCAGCGAGTCGTGGGTGCCGGTCTCGACGACCGTGCCGTCGTCGACCACCAGGATCTGGTCGGCGTGCCGGATCGTGGAGAGCCGGTGCGCGATCACCAGCGACGTGCGCCCCTCGAGCGCGGCGTCGAGGGCGCGCTGCACCGCGACCTCGGACTCCGAGTCCAGGTGCGCGGTCGCCTCGTCGAGGACCACGATCGCCGGCGCCTTCAGCAGCAGCCGGGCGATCGCCAGCCGCTGGCGCTCACCGCCCGAGAGCCGGTAGCCGCGGTCGCCCACGACCGTCTCGAGACCGTCGGGCAGCGCGCGCACCATCGTCGCGATCTGCGCCGCCTCGAGCGCCGCCCAGACCTCGGCCTCGGTGGCCTCGGGCCGCGCGTAGAGCAGGTTGGCCCGCATCGTGTCGTGGAACATGTGCGCGTCCTGGGTGACGTAGCCGACCTGCGCCTCGAGCGACTCCAGCGTCACCTCGCGTACGTCGTGCCCGCCCACGCGGACAGCGCCACTCGTCGCGTCGTACAACCGGGCGACGAGGTGGGTCAGTGTCGTCTTGCCGGCACCCGACGGTCCCACCAGAGCGACCATCTGACCGGGGCGGACCGTGAACGAGACGTCGTGCAGCACCTCGCGCACGTCCCGCGACTCCTTGCGCGCCACGGCCTCGAGGGAGGCCAGCGAGACGTCGGCGGCCTTGGGGTAGGTGAAGGAGACGTGGTCGAACTCGATCGACGCGGCCGACCGGGGCAGCACGACCGCGTCGGGCGCGTCCTGGATCGCCGGCTCGAGGTCGAGCACCTCGAAGACGCGCTCGAAGGAGACCAGCGCGGTCATCACGTCGACGCGCACGTTGGAGAGGCCCTGCAGCGGCCCGAGCAGGCGCAGCAGCAGCGTCGCGAGGGCGAGCAGCGTGCCGACGGAGAGCGCACCCGAGATCACCAGGTGGCCGCCGACGCCGTACGCGACCGCGGTGGCGAGCGCCGGGATCAGCATGAGCGTGGCGGCGAAGATCCGGGTGACGAGCGCGATCCGGATGCCGAGGTCGCGCACGACCCCCGCCTTGGAGGCGAAGAGCGCGTCCTCGGACTCGCGGCGGCCGAAGAGCTTGAGCAGCATCGCGCCGCCGACGTTGAACCGCTCGGTCATCGCGTTGCCCATGTCGGCGTTGCCGTCCATCTGCATCCGCGCGAGCCCGGCCAGCTTGCCGCCGACGATCCGCGACGAGAGCACCAGCAGCGGGAAGAGGCACAGGCAGAGGAAGGTGACCTGCCACGACAGCGCGATCATCGCGACGCCGACGACCACGACGCTGATCAGGTTCGACACCGTCGAGGACAGGGTCGAGGTGAACGCGCGCTGTGCGCCCATCACGTCGTTGTTGAGGCGCGACACCAGCGCGCCCGTCTGCGTGCGGGTGAAGAACGCCAGTGACTGCCGCTGCACGTGACCGAAGACGCGGGTGCGGAGGTCGAAGATCAGGCCCTCGCCGATCCGTGAGGAGAGCAGGCCGGCCGCGACGCTGAGCAGCGCGTCGAGCAGCGCGACCGCCGCCATCGCGAGCGCGAGCGTGGTGATCAGTCCCCCGTCGCCCTTGAGCACACCGTCGTCGACCATGCGCTGCACGAGCAGCGGCGCGACCACGACCAGGCCCGCGTCGATGATCGTCAGCACCAGGAACGCCGTGATCAGCCGGCGGTGCGGACGGGCGAAGCCGAGCACCCGGCGCAAGGTGTCGCGCGCCAGCTTCCTCTCGAGGATCGACCGGTCCGTGCGGAGGTTCCGCATCATCGGGGCCATGCCCTGCATACCGCTCATGCGGAGACCTCCAGGTGGTTCAGGCCGGCGAGGGCGCCGGGATCAGGCGAGCGAGACCAGGTCGGCGTAGTCGTCGCTCCACAGGTCCTCGTCGCCGTCGGGGAGCAGCAGCACCCGGTCCGGCTCGAGGGCGTGGACGGCGCCTTCGTCGTGCGTGACGAGGACGATCGCGCCCTCGTAACGCCGGATCGCCGCCAGGACTTCCTCACGCGACGCCGGGTCGAGGTTGTTGGTCGGCTCGTCCAGGAGCAGCACGTTGGCGGACGAGACGACGAGCGAGGCCAGCGCGAGGCGGGTCTTCTCGCCACCGCTCAGCACGCCGGCGGGCTTGTGCGCGTCATCGCCGCTGAAGAGGAACGAGCCGAGCACCGAGCGTGCCTCGGAGTCGGTGAGCTGCGGGGCGGCGTACTGCATGTTCTGCAGCACCGTCTTGCTCGTGTCGAGCGTCTCGTGCTCCTGCGCGAAGTAGCCGATCTTGAGGCCGTGGCCGGGGATCAGGCGTCCGGTGTCGGGCTCGGTGACGCCCGCGAGCATGCGCAGCATGGTGGTCTTGCCCGCGCCGTTGAGGCCGAGGATGACCACGCGCGAGCCCTTGTCGATCGCGAGGTCGACCGAGGTGAAGATCTCCAGCGCGCCGTAGGACTTGGAGAGGTCCTCGGCCATGAGCGGCGTCTTGCCACACGGCTGCGGTGAGGGGAACTTGATCGCGGCGACCTTGTCGGACTGGCGCTCGCCCTCGATGCCCGAGGAGATGCGCTCGGCGCGCTTGAGCATCGACTGCGCGGCCGAGGCGCCGGAGGCGCGGGCCTTCATCCGGTTGGCCTGGTCGGTGAGCGTCTTGACCTTGTTCTCGGCGTTGAGGCGCTCGCGCTTGCGGCGGGCCTCGTCGGTCTGGCGCTGCTTCAGGTAGGGCTGCCAGCCGACGTTGTAGATGTCGATGACCGCGCGGTTGGCGTCGAGGTGGAAGACCTTGTTGATCGTCGCGTCGAGCAGCTCGGTGTCGTGGCTGATCAGGATGACGCCACCCTTGTACTGCTGCAGGAAGCCACGCAGCCACACGATCGAGTCGGCGTCGAGGTGGTTGGTCGGCTCGTCGAGGATCAGGGTCTCCGCCTGGGAGAAGAGGATCCGGGCGAGCTCGATGCGGCGGCGCTGGCCGCCGGAGAGGGTCTTCAGCTCCTGGCCGAGGATCCGCTCCTCGATGCCCAGGCTGGCCGCGATCTGCGCCGCCTCGGACTCGGCGGCGTAGCCACCGGCGGCGTGCATCTCGTCGTCGGCGCGGGACCAGCGCTTCATCCCGCGGGCCGCGACCTCGGGGTCCTCGGAGGCCATCTCGACCTCGGCCGCACGCAGTCGGCGTACGACGTCGTCCAGAGCGCGCGCGGACAGGATCCGGTCCCGGGCGATCTGCTCCGGGTCCCCCGACCGCGGGTCCTGCGGCAGGTAGCCGAGCTCGCCGCTCACCGTCACGGTGCCCGCGGCAGGCTGGTTGTCGCCCGCGAGGATCTTGGTCAGCGTCGTCTTGCCGGCACCGTTGCGCCCGACGAGGCCCACCTTGTCGCCGGCTGCGACGCGGAACGAAACGTTCTCCATGAGGAGGCGCGAGCCGGCACGGACCTCGAGGTTCTGGCAAGTGATCATCTCGGGCGCCTAGTGTACGGGCGGAAGCTCGGTACTCCCCCATCGGAAGGAACCCGTGATGCGGTTCAACCCCAAGGCAGACATCAGCGGCGGCCAGGCGTCTGGTTCGAGCGGCGGCGGGGGCGGCTTCGGAGGGGGGCTGGGCGGCGGTGGCCTGGGCGGGCTGCCCATCCCCGGCGGCTTCGGCATCAAGGGGACGATCGTCATCGTCATCCTCTACGTGATCCTCAGCATGTGCGGCGTGCTCCCCGGTCCGGGCGGGGGCAGCGACCCCAACCCCGGCGCCGGCTCCTCCACCACCGAGACCGGCGACTACGCCAGCTGCAGGACCGGCGCGGACGCCAACAAGTCCCGCGTCTGCGAGCGGAAGGCGATCATGCTCTCGCTCGAGGTCTTCTGGAAGGGCCAGCTCGGCAACCAGTTCCAGCCGTCCGACCTGCGCACGTTCAGCGGCCAGACCCAGACCGGCTGCGGTGCCGCGAGCGCGCAGATGGGCCCCTTCTACTGCCCCACCGACGGCCACATCTACGAGGACCCGAGCTTCTACTCCTCGATGCTCGAGCAGATCGGCGGCGCGGACCAGCCCTTCGTCGAGCCGTACGTCCTGGCCCACGAGTACGGCCACCACATCCAGGACATCACCGGGGAGATGAAGAACGTCCGCACCCAGCAGGGCGCGAACAGCGACTCCGTCAAGCTGGAGCTGGAGGCCGACTGCTACGCCGGCGCCTGGGCCAAGGGCGCACTCGGCACCGACGACGGCAGCGGCCAGAAGATCTTCGAGTCGATCACGGAGCAGGACATCACCGACGCGATCGACGCGGCCCGGGCGGTCGGCGACGACTCCATCCAGAAGAAGACCCAGGGCTCGGTCAACCCCGACTCGTGGACGCACGGCTCGTCCGAGCAGCGCATGACCTGGTTCAAGACCGGCTACTCCGGCGACCTCAACTCCTGCCGCGCGATCTGGGGCTGACCTCAGATCAGGGCTTCGAGCTGCGGGAACTGCCGCTGCAGGGCCGCGAGGTACGGCGCCACGCTCGGGTGGCGGTACTTCGCGGCCAGCGCGCCGCTCCCCTCGGCTGCCCGCGCCAGCGCCCAGTCGGCACGCGAGAGCGCCGTGTAGACCGCGGTGACCTGTGCGCCGAGCCGCGCCTGCTCGATCGTGGCGACACCGTCCGGCAGGCCCGCGACATAGGCCTCGAGCAGGACGTCGAACTCCTCGCGCGCCGAGAGCGACCAGTAGCCGAGGTCGGAGCCCACGGGCCCGGTGCCGAGGTTGGACCAGTCGATGGCGAGCACCGCGTCGTCGTCGCGACCGAGCAGGTTGGCGGGCACGGGGTCGCCGTGCTGCGCTACCTGCGGCAGCTCGGCCAGGGCGGCGAGGAAGTGACCGCGCCGCTGCCAGAGGCGGTCGGCGAGGTCCGCGACCGTCGTCCGGGCCAGCGTCGTCCAGCCGCCCCGGCGCTCGGTCGCCGTCATCCGCTGCCCGAGCTGGTCGCGACAGAGCCACGGCGCCGAGCCGAGGTCGGCGCCGGCGAAGCGGCCCAGCGCCTGCGCGACGAACGGCCCGGGCAGCACCTGCGGGACCACAGCGGCGTACCAGAAGGTGAGGCCGTCACCGTCCTGCTCCACGCGTACGACGGCCGGCCCGCGCAGTCCGGGGGTCGACTCGACGATGCCCGAGGCCGCGACGTCCGCCTGACGCCGCCACCACCCCACGGAGTGCGGTGCCACCGGGTCCTCACCGGTGGGGGCGGCGAGGCGCTTCACGATCAGGTCGCCGTCGCGCCAGACGCCCAGCGTCGACGCTCCCATCCCGCTCGGCAGGCGCTCCCAGTGCGCCTCGGGCTGCCACATGCGTCGCACGTTAGCGGGCAGCAGCCACGAGTGCCCGGATCTCGCGTGGTGGAACCGGCGTGACGGGGTTACCGTCGAAGGATCATGAAGCCCTTCGCGCTCGGTCTCGTCCTGCTGGCGGCAGTGACCGGCTTCAGCCTGCTCGGACACGAGTCCGCACCCGTTGCCGTGCCGGCCGCCACGCTCATGGTCGTGCCCCACCCGGCGCCGACGCCTCCGGGCGACCCGGAGTGGAGCGTGCGGCCGATCCCGACCGGTGGCTGGGACGACGACGGCCTCCTGCACCGTTGACGGTGCGGGCGGCCGGGAGGACGCTCGACGCATGGACGAGAAGCTCCCCCTGTGGCCCACCGACGGCATCGAGCGCGTGCTCTGCGTCGTGGCGCACCCCGACGACATGGAGTACGGCGCGTCGGCAGCCGTCGCCGCCTGGACGGCCGCAGGCATCGAGGTGCGCTACCTGCTGCTGACCCGCGGCGAAGCCGGCATCGACACGATGCAGCCTGCCGCCTGCGCGACCGCGCGGATGGAGGAGCAGCGCACCGGCTGCCGCGCGGTGGGAGTCGAGCG
Source organism: Nocardioides jiangxiensis (assembly GCF_030580915.1). NCBI lineage: Bacteria > Bacillati > Actinomycetota > Actinomycetes > Propionibacteriales > Nocardioidaceae > Nocardioides > Nocardioides jiangxiensis. The sequence continues at coordinate 641,955 of NZ_JAUQTA010000002.1, read as the reverse complement.
CGTCGACTTCCTGGAGCATCCCGACGGGATGCTGGTCTACGGCCTCGACCTGCGTCGCGACATCGCTCGCGCCATCCGCGAGTTCCGGCCCGACGCCGTGCTCACCGGCACGTGGCAGGTGGAGTTCATGGGCATGCTCAACCAGGCCGACCACCGCGCCGCGGGCATGGCGACGCTCGACGCCGTCCGCGACGCGGGAAACCGCTGGGTCTTCCCCGAGCTCGCCGAGCAGGGCCTGGAACCGCACTCGCCGCGCTGGCTCCTGGTCACGGCCGACGACCGGCCCACGCACGGCGTCGACGTCACGGGGGCGCCGGTCGAGGCAGGGGTGGCCTCGCTCGAGGCCCACAGGGCCTACCTGGCGGCACTCCCCTGGCACCCCGCGCCGCGTGACCTCGTCGAGTGGATCACGACCGCGCAGGGCAACGCCCTGGGCGTGGCGAACGGGGTGCTCTTCCGGGCGTGGGACTTCCAGGCCCCACCGCCCATGTGACGTCGGATCAGACGTTCCCACGTCGTCTGACGTCCTGCGGGGCTCGCCTCCGCCACACCTCGCTGCGCTCGGCGTGACTCCGGCTCACTCCTCGGATCAGACGTTGAAGCCGAGGGCGCGCAGCTGCTCGCGGCCGTCGTCGGTGATCTTGTCCGGGCCCCACGGCGGCATCCAGACCCAGTTGATCGTGACGTCGTTGACCAGGCCCTCGAGCGCCGAGTTGGTCTGGTCGGTGATGACGTCGGTGAGCGGACAGGCCGCGGACGTCAGGGTCATGTCGAGGACGACGGCGTCCTCCTCGACGTGCACGCCGTAGACCAGGCCGAGGTCGACGACGTTGATCCCGAGCTCGGGGTCGACGACGTCCTTCATCGCCTCGGTGATCTGCTCGATCAGCTGCTCGGTCATGCCTTCTCCTCCGTCTGGCCGCCAGCGAGTGACTGGGCGGTCGCGTCCTTCCATGCCATCCACGACAGCAGTGCGCACTTCACGCGGGCCGGGAACTTCGCCACGCCGGCGAAGGCGATGCCGTCCTCGAGGACGTCCTCGTCGGGCTCCACCTGGCCCTTGCCCTGCATGAGCTCCTGGAACTTGGCGTGGATCTCCATCGCCTCGTCCACGGGCTTGCCGTGGAGCAGCTCGTAGAGCACCGACGCGGAGGCCTGCGAGATCGAGCAGCCCTGCGAGTCGTAGGAGATGTCCTCCACGACCCCGTCGTTGACGTGCACGCGCAGCGTGATCTCGTCACCGCAGGTCGGGTTGACGTGGTGCACCTCGGCCTCGAACTCCTCGCGGAGTCCCTTGCCGTGGGGGTTCTTGTAGTGGTCCAGGATGATGTCCTGGTACAGCGCGTCGAGATCCATAGGGTCAGCCCAACTTGAAGTAGCTGCGGGTGTATTCCAGGCCCTTGATCAGCTCGTCGATCTCCGCGGGCGTCGTGTAGAGGTACGACGACATCCGGGTCGAGGCCTGCACGCCGAAGCGCTTGTGCGCCGGCTTCGCGCAGTGGTGGCCGGCGCGCACGGCGACGCCGCGCGAGTCGAGCACCTGCGCGATGTCGTGCGGGTGCACGCCCTCGAGCTCGAAGGAGATCGCGCCACCGCGCTTCGCGGCGTCGCGCGGACCCATGACGGTCAGGCCCGGGATCGTCTGCAGCCCGTCCAGCGCGTACGCCGTGATGGCCTGCTCGTGGGCGTGGATCCGGTCCAGCCCGACGTGCCCGAGGTACTCCACCGCGGCGCCGAGGCCCACGGCCTCGACGATCGGCGGGGTGCCCGCCTCGAAGCGGTGCGGGATGCCGGCGTACGTGGACTTCTCCATCGTGACGGTCGCGATCATCTCGCCACCCCCGAGGAACGGGGGCAGCTGCTCGAGCACGTCGCCGCGGCCCCAGAGCACGCCGATGCCGGTCGGGCCGACGACCTTGTGGCCGGTGAAGATCACGAAGTCGGGCCGCTCCTCGGGCGCCATGCCGGCGAGGTCGATCGGCAGCACGGGCGCGGCCTGCGAGGCGTCGACGACGACGAGCGCGCCGACCTCGTGGGCCCGGCGGGTCAGCTCGGCGACCGGGTTGATCGTGCCCAGCATGTTGGAGACCCAGGTGAAGGCGACGACCTTCGTGTTCTCCGTGATCAGCTGGTCGATGTCCGACAGGTCGAGCTCGCCGTCGTCGGTCAGGCCGAACCACTTCAGGTCGGCGCCCGTGCGCTGCGTGAGCAGCTGCCACGGCACGATGTTGGAGTGGTGCTCCATCTCGGTGATGACGACCTGGTCGCCCTCGCCGATCTGGAAGGGCGACTTCCAGGCCAGCACGTTGGCGACCAGGTTGAGTGCCTCGGAGGCGTTCTTGGTGAAGATGACCTCGTCACGCGAGGGCGCCCCGAGGAACGCCGCCACCTTGTCCCGGCCCGCCTCGAACGCCTCGGTCGCCTCGGCACCGAGCTGGTGCATGGCACGCGCGATGTTGGCGTTGTGCCGCTCGAGGTGGTCGACCATCGCGTCGATCACGATCTGCGGCTTCTGCGAGGTGTTGGCCGAGTCGAGGTAGACCAGCGGCAGCCCGCCTGCGAGCGTGCGCTCCAGGATGGGGAAGTCGCTGCGGATGACCTCGAGGTCGCTCAGCAGGCCGGGAAGGGCGGACATGGTCAGACGCCAGCCTTGACGTACTTGTCGTAGCCCTCGGCCTCGAGCTGGTCGGCCAGCTCGGGACCGCCCTCCTCGGCGATGCGGCCGTTGACGAAGACGTGGACGAAGTCCGGCTTCACGTAGCGCAGGATGCGCGTGTAGTGCGTGATCAGCAGGACACCCTTGCCGTCGCGCTCCTTGAAGCGGTTGATGCCCTCGGAGACGACCTTGAGCGCGTCGATGTCGAGACCGGAGTCGATCTCGTCGAGCAGCGCGACCTTCGGGTCGAGCAGGTCCATCTGCGCGATCTCGTGGCGCTTCTTCTCACCACCGGAGAAGCCCTCGTTGACCGAGCGCTGCGAGAACGCCGGGTCGAGGTTCATCTTCTCGAGCGCGCCGTTGACGTCCTTGACCCAGGTACGGAGCTTCGGGGCCTCGCCGTCGAGGGCGGTCTTCGCCGTGCGGAGGAAGTTGGCGACCGAGACGCCGGGCACCTCGACCGGGTACTGCATGGCCAGGAAGAGGCCGGCCTTCGCGCGCTCGTCGACGGACATCTCGAGGACGTCCTCACCGTCGATCGTGACGGAGCCCGAGGTGATCGTGTACTTCGGGTGGCCGGCGATGGAGTAGGCCAGCGTGGACTTGCCGGAGCCGTTGGGGCCCATGATCGCGTGGGTCTCGCCGTCCTTGATGGTCAGCGTGACGCCCTTGAGGATCTCCTTCGCACCGTCCTCGGTGTCGACGGAGACGTGCAGGTCCTTGATCTCGAGGGTGCTCATGCGGGGGTGACTCCATTCAGGGTGGTGGTGACGTCGACGTAGACGTCGCCATCACGGATCTCTACGGGGAAGGTGGCGACGGCTTCGGTCGCCGGGAAGCAGGTGGGCTTGCCGCTGCGCAGGTCGAACGTCGACCCGTGCAGGTAGCACTCGACGGTGCAGGTGCCGTCGGCGTCGACGGCCACCTCACCCTCGCTCAGCGGGATGTTGGCGTGGCTGCACAGGTCCTGCAGCGCGAAGACCTCGTCACCGTGCTTGGCCAGCGCGATGTCGTAGCGGTCGACGGTCACGCCGAACGCCTCGTCCTCCGGGATGTCGGCCAGGGCGGCCGCACGCTCGAAGGCCATCAGGCCTCCCCGCCGTCGGACGCAGCCTCGAGGACGTTCTTCGCCAGCTCCGCCTCGACGGTCGCGACCAGGCTCTCCTCGAGCTCCGGCACGTCGATGTGGCGGATCAGGTCATTGAAGAAGCCGTGCACGACCAGGCGGCGCGCCTCCTTCTCGCTGACGCCGCGGGAGCGCAGGTAGAAGAGCTGGTTGTCGTCGAAGCGGCCGGTGGCGGAGGCGTGGCCCGCGCCCTCGATCTCGCCGGTCTCGATCTCCAGGTTCGGCACGGAGTCGGCCTGGCACCCGTCGGTGAGGACCAGGTTGCGGTTCTCCTCGTAGGTCTCGATGCCCTCGGCGACCTTGCGGATCAGGACGTTGCCGATCCAGACGGTGCGGGCACCCTCACCCTGCAGCGCGCCCTTGTAGACGACGTTGCTCTTGGTGTTGGGCGCGGTGTGGTCCACGAACAGGCGGTGCTCGATGTGCTGGCCCGCGTCGGCGAAGTAGAGGCCGAGCATGTCGACCGAGCCGCCGGGGCCGGCGTAGTCGGCGGTGGTGTCGTGGCGGACCACCGAGCCACCGAAGGTCACGTCGACGTGCTTGAAGCTGGCGTCGCGGCCCACGCGGACGTGACGGTGGCCAATGTGGACGGCGTCGTCGGCCCAGTCGTCGATCGAGACGACGGTGAGCTGCGCGCCGTCACCGACGACGATCTCGACGTTGTCGGTGAGCGTCATCGAGCCGGTGAAGCGGAAGACGACGGTGGCCTTGGAGAACGGCTCGGCAGTGAGCACGACGTGCGACGCGGTCGCCTCGTCCTCGGCCGAGGACGCGGTGCCCTTCAGGTCGACGTAGACCGGCTGGTCCGCGACGTACTCCTTGGGGATGCGGACCGTCAGCGTCTTCGACGCGGCGTCCCACGTGCGGGCCGCGATGCGGTCCCACGGCACCAGGCCGGACGCGCCACGGCCGGCCTCGGCGGAGTCGACGACCGCGGTCGCGACACCCTCCGGCGCGGTGATGTCGGCGGCGTACGACGCGCCGCCCAGCGGGGCGTCGGCGTGCAGGCCACGGAGGCGCTTGAGCGGGGTGAACCGCCAGATCTCCTCACGGCCGGTCGGCACGGCGTGGTCGGCGAGGTCGAAGGACCCCTCGGGGTGCAGGTGGGACTCCACCTTGTCGAGCTCCAGGGCGGCGCTCACGTTCTCAGTCACAGTCACGGTTTGTTGCTTTCGTACGCGGGTCGTCAGTGGGTGCGGTGAGGGCTGACCAGGTCAGCCGACCGCGCCCTCCATCTGCAGCTCGATCAGGCGGTTCAGCTCGAGGGCGTACTCCATCGGGAGTTCCTTCGCGATCGGCTCGACGAAGCCGCGGACGATCATGGCCATGGCCTCGTCCTGCTCCATGCCGCGCTGCATCAGGTAGAAGAGCTGGTCGTCGGAGACCTTGGAGACCGAGGCCTCGTGACCCATGGAGACGTCGTCCTCACGGATGTCGACGTAGGGGTAGGTGTCCGAGCGGGAGATCTGGTCGACCAGGAGCGCGTCGCAGAGGACGTTGCTCTTGGAGCCGTGCGCACCCTCGTTGACCTGGATCAGGCCGCGGTACGACGTGCGGCCACCGCCACGCGCCACCGACTTCGACAGGATCGAGGAGGAGGTGTTCGGCGCGGCGTGGACCATCTTCGCGCCGGCGTCCTGGTGCTGGCCCTCGCCGGCGAACGCGATCGACAGCGTCTCGCCCTTGGCGTGCTCACCCATGAGGTAGACCGCCGGGTACTTCATGGTGACCTTGGAGCCGATGTTGCCGTCGACCCACTCCATCGTCGCGCCGGCCTCGCAGACCGCGCGCTTGGTGACGAGGTTGTAGACGTTGTTCGACCAGTTCTGGATGGTCGTGTAGCGGCAGCGGCCGCCCTTCTTGACGATGATCTCGACGACCGCGGAGTGCAGCGAGTCCGAGGAGTACACCGGGGCGGTACAGCCCTCGACGTAGTGCACGTAGGCGTCCTCGTCGACGATGATCAGCGTGCGCTCGAACTGGCCCATGTTCTCCGTGTTGATGCGGAAGTAGGCCTGGAGCGGGATGTCGACGTGGACACCCTTCGGGACGTAGATGAACGAGCCACCCGACCACACGGCGGTGTTGAGCGCGGCGAACTTGTTGTCGCCGACCGGGATGACGGTGCCGAAGTACTCCTGGAAGAGCTCCGGGTGCTCCTTCAGCGCGGTGTCGGTGTCGAGGAAGAGCACGCCCTGCGCCTCGAGGTCCTCGCGGATCGAGTGGTAGACGACCTCGGACTCGTACTGCGCGGCGACGCCGGCGACGAGGCGCTGCTTCTCCGCCTCCGGGATGCCGAGCTTGTCGTAGGTGTTCTTGATGTCCTCGGGCAGGTCCTCCCAGGAGGCGGCCTGCTTCTCCGAGGAGCGCACGAAGTACTTGATGTTGTCGAAGTCGATCTCGTTGAGGTCGGAGCCCCACGTCGGCATCGGCTTGCGGTCGAAGAGCTTCAGGCCCTTGAGGCGCAGGTCGAGCATCCACTGCGGCTCGGACTTCTTGCCCGAGATGTCGCGAACGACGTCCTCGTTCAGGCCACGCTTCGCGTTGGCGCCGGCGACGTCCTTGTCGGCCCAGCCGAACTCGTACTTGCCGATGCCCTTGAGCTCGGGGTTGAGCTCCTCGATGGCGTTGGGGGTGGTCGTCATCGCGACTCTCCGTCCTTGTTGCTGGCCCGCTTGTGGGTGATGGTCTGGGGGATGCAGGTGGTGCAGACGCCGTCGCCGTGGGCGATCGTGGCGAGCCGCTGCACGTGCGACCCGAGGACCCGGCTGAACGCCTCGGTCTCGGCCTCGCACAGCTGCGGGAACTCGTGGGCCACGTGCGAGACGGGGCAGTGCTGCTGGCAGAGCTGGTCACCGATCGGCGCCTGGCGGACGCCGGCCGCGTAGCCACCGCGCGTGAGGACCTCGGCGAGGGCCTCGGCCGGCGACAGCTCCGGCTGCTCCGTCGTGACCACGGCGTAGTCACGCTCGATGAACTCGACCCGCTGGCGGGCGAAGGCGATGACCGCCTCGTCTCCCCCGGTCTCGCGGAGGAAGCGGAGCGCCTGCGTGGCGAGGTCGTCGTACTGGTTGTCGAGCTGGTCGCGCCCGGCCTGCGTGAGGCGGAACGCGCGCGCCGGACGGCCTCGACCGCGGGTGCCCGGGAGCGCGCGCTGCTCGGTGGCCTCGAGGGTGCCGGCCTCGACCAGGTGGTCGAGGTGGCGACGCACGCCGGCCGGCGTGAGGTCGAGCTCGGCGGCCAGGTCGGCGGCCGTGCGGGGACCCTGCTCGGCGATCAGGCGGATCACGCGCGCACGCGTCGAGGCGTCCCCGTCAGGGACGACCGTCGAGATCCGCTCGAATTGCACAACAACATTGTGACGTTAATGCCTGCCGCGCTCAACGAAGGGTCCCCTAAGTCACGCCGCCGGGTGAGCGATCTCTCTCCGGAACCCGTGCCGCCGCTCCCTACACTGTGGCGCGTGCCCGAATCCTCCGCTCCTGCCGTCGAGATCGACGGCCTGGTGATGCGGTACGGCGACAAGGTCGCCGTCGACGGACTCTCGCTCACGGTCGAGCGTGGCTCCATCACCGCTGTCCTCGGCCCGAACGGGGCCGGCAAGACCACCACCCTCGAGACCTGCGAGGGCTTCCGGCGCCCGCAGTCCGGCCACGTCCGCGTGCTCGGGCTCGACCCGGTCAGCCAGCGGCGCGAGCTGCTCCCCCGCATCGGCGTGATGCTGCAGAGCGGCGGCGCATGGTCCGGCGTACGCGCGGAGGAGATGCTGCGCCACGTGGCGAAGCTCCACGCCAACCCGCTCTCCGTCGACATGCTCGTGGAGCGACTGGGCCTCGGCGAGTGCGGCAGGACCCCGTTCCGTCGCCTGTCGGGAGGCCAGCAGCAGCGCCTCGGCCTCGCGATGGCGGTCGTCGGCCGCCCCGAGCTGGTCTTCGTCGACGAGCCGACCGCGGGCATGGACCCCGCCGCCCGGCGTACGACGTGGGAGCTGCTGCAGGAGCTGCGCGCCGACGGCGTGACCATCGTCCTCACGACGCACTACCTGGAGGAGGCCGAGCGCCTCGCCGACATGGTGCACATCATCGACCGCGGCCAGCTCATCGCGACCGGGTCGCCGGAGGAGCTGACGCGCGGGTCGTCCGCGACCGTGCGCCTCGTGGTGGACCGTGAGCTCCCGGCCGACGCCGAGGCGGCGCTCCGTGCGGCCGTGTCCTCCTGGAGCGAGGAGCACCAGGTCGGCCTCCAGTCGATCAGCTTCGGCTCCCGCACCCTCGAGGACGTCTTCCTCCACCTGACCGGACGGGAGCTCGAGGCATGAGCGGCGTCTTCACCCCCATGCCCGGTGCCGCGCCGCTGGCGCAGCAGGTCCGCGCGCAGGCCGCGATGGAGACGAAGCTGCTCCTCCGCAACGGCGAGCAGCTGCTCATCGCGCTGGTGATCCCGGTCCTCGCGCTCGTCGGCGGTGTCGTCGGCGCCGAGCGTCTCGGGCTCACCTTCGACCACCGGGTCGTCGACGTGCTGACGCCGGGCGTGCTCGCGCTCGGCGTGATGTCGACGTCGTTCACCTCGCTGGCGATCGCCACCGGCTTCGAGCGTCGCTACGGGCTGATCAAGCGCCTCGGCGCCTCGCCGCTCCCCCGGTTCGGGCTGCTGCTCGGCAAGGTGATCGCGCTCTTCGGCGTGATGGTCCTGCAGGCGATCGTGATCTCGGCGGTCGGCTTCGCGCTCGGCTGGCACCCGCACGGGGGCGTGGTCGGTGCGGTCGTGGCGCTCTCCGGCGCCTTCCTCGGCACTCTCGCCTTCGCCTCGCTCGGCCTCTTCATGGCCGGCACGCTGCGCGCCGAGGCCACCCTCGCGGCGGCCAACCTGATCTACCTGCTGCTGATGATGGGCGGCGGCGTGGTGCTCCCCCACACCTCGTACGGCGGTGGCGCCGGCGTCCTGCGCCTGCTGCCGTCCGGCGCGCTGGGGGACGTCATGCGCGCCGGCCTCGCCGACGGGCAGTGCGACGCGCTGGGGATGTTCGTGCTCATGGTCTGGGCGATCGCAGGCTCCCTGCTCGCCGGCCGATTCTTCAAGTGGGAGTGACATGTCGTCCCTGACCGCCTGGTGCCGTGCGCACCTCGCCGGCCTCGCCATCGCCAACCTGGTCGCCAACATCGTCATCGTCATGACCGGCGGCGCCGTGCGCCTGACCGCCTCCGGCCTCGGCTGCCCCACCTGGCCCAAGTGCACCGACGACAACCTCGTCTACCACGACGACCTCGGCCTCCACGGGGCCATCGAGTTCGGCAACCGGATGCTCACCTACGTGCTCGTGGCGATCGCCGTCGCATGCGTCATCGCCGCGTGGCAGCGCCCCGGCGTCGTACGACGCCTGGCGCTGGCCGTCCTGCTCGGTATCCCGCTGCAGGGAGTCGTCGGCGGCATCACCGTGTTGACCGACCTCAACCCGTGGATCGTCGCGATCCACCTGCTGCTCTCGATGGGCATGGTCGGCCTCTGCGTGTGGCTGGTCGACGAGGTCACGGGCCCGGTCCGCCCGGCCGCCACGGCGTCGTCCCGGGCCCTCGCCTGGTCGGTGCTCGCGGTCGGCGCCGTCGTCCTCTGGCTGGGCACCGTCGTGACCGGGTCCGGCCCGCACGCCGGCGACGAGAAGGCCCCGCGCAACGGTCTCGACCCTGCTGTCGCCTCGCACGTGCACGGCGTCGCGGTCTGGGCGCTCGTGCTGCTGACGCTGACGCTGACCGTCGTCGCCGCCCGCCGCAACGAGCGGACGCTCGCGTTCTTCGCCTCAGTCCTGCTCGCGATCGAGCTGGGCCAGGGCGTGCTCGGCTACGTGCAGTACTACACCGACCTGCCCGGTCTCCTGGTCGGACTGCACATGCTCGGGGCTGCACTCGTCGCCGCCGGCCTGGCGCGGGTCGTCCTCACCACGCGCGCACGCGCCTGACCACAGGCGCGTCCGGGCCCCGGTAGCGGAGGCCGAGGGGTCGGTGACCACGCCTTCCCGAATGTCCGGTTCGGGACGACACTGAGGGTGACGGCCGCCCGGCCGCAGTCAGGGGCCAGCCATGACGCTCGACCAGTACCAGTACGCCGCCGTCGCCCTCGCCGCGGTCACGGGCGGCATGGCGCTGATCCTCACCTTCGGACTCGGCTGGACCCGGTCGAACGCCTTGGCCGGGATCTTCTCCGCGACCGTCGGCCTCGCCGTCGCGACCATGCCGGTGTACACCGACCGCGTGGACACAGCACATCCGCAGACACTCGCCCGGCTGCAGGGACTCCTCGAGGCTGCCGCCGTCTCCCTCGCCGGCCTGTACATGCTCTCCCTGCTGGCCACCTCCCAGCTGCGCGGTCCCAGGGCCACCGTTGTCCGCACCAGTGCGATCGTGGCCATCGCGCTCGGCCCGGTCCTCGGCGTCCTCACCGTCGCCTTCCCCGCCCAGCACCTCAACGACTACGAGCTCTCCCTCCTCGAGCCCGGTGCCCTGTCGACGCCCGGCTTCTGGGTCTTCGCCGGCTTCTGGCTGGTGGCCATCGTCCCCTTCAGCCTCGGGTGGGGCGGACTCGCCATGGGCGGGCTCGACCACGCCGAGGAACGCCGTGCGCTCGCGTTCATGGTCGCCTCGGCGTTCGTGATCGCCGCGACCGTGGCCCCTCCCATCGCAGCCGGCCTCTGCATCGCCACCTGGATCTGCCTGTGCCTCTGGGGACAGCTGGAGCTCGCGACGATGCAGGCCGAACGGAGCGTCTTCCTCAGCCGCTTCCTCTCACCGCAGGTGAGCCAGCTCGTCGCGTCGCGCGGCATGGTGGAGGCGATGAAGCCCCACCAGGCCGAGCTCACGGTCGTCTGCGCCGACCTGCGCGGCTTCACGTCGTACTCGGAGGGGGTCCCGTCCCAGGCCGTCGTCGACCTCCTCGCCGACTACTACGAAGCGGCCGGTGGGGTCGTCGCGAAGTACGGCGGCACGATCACCAACTACGCGGGTGACGGCATCCTGATCCTCGTCGGGGCACCGATCGCCGATCCCGACCACGCCGCGACCGGGCTGCGCCTGGCGCGCGAGCTGCTCGCGGCCGTCGAACCGGTCGTGGCCCGTTGGGAGACCCGGCACCACCCGCTCGGTCTCGGCGTCGGCGTGGCCAGCGGGCGCGTGACCGTCGGCGCCATCTCGGCGGAGACGCGCATGGAGTACACCGCGATCGGCATGCCCGTGAACCTCGCCGCCCGCCTCTGCTCGCACGCGCTCGCCGGGGAGGTGCTCCTCGACGCCTCGGCCGCGCAGGAGTGCCGCGCCGCCGACCTCGAGCCGCGGGGTGAGATGCAGGTCAAGGGGTTCGCCGACCCCCAGCTGGTCTACGCGGTCGGGAAGGGCTGACGCTCAGCGCGAGATCAGCGGGTCGATCGCGACGGCGACGAAGAGCAGCGAGAGGTACAGGTTGGAGTGGTGGAAGAGCCGCATCGGCTTGATCACCGACAGCTCCTCGGTGCCCTTGGCGCGGTGCGCCATCCGGTGCGCCTCGACGAGGAAGACCACGCCGAGCACCAGGGCAGCCGCGGGGTAGAACCAGCCGAGGTCGCCGATCGGCCACAGGGCCAGCGACGTCGCGACCATCACCCACGAGTACAGGACGATCTGGCGGCCCACCTCGGCGGCGGGCTTCACGACCGGCAGCATCGGGACGTCGACGTTGGCGTAGTCCTCGCGGTAGCGCAGTGCCAGCGCCCAGGTGTGCGGCGGCGTCCAGAAGAAGACCACGAGGAAGAGGATCACCGGCGTCCAGGCGAGCTCGCCGGTGACCGCGGTCCAGCCGATGAGGGCCGGGAAGCAGCCCGCGATGCCGCCCCACACGATGTTCTGCGTGGTGCGGCGCTTGAGCAGCATCGTGTAGATGAAGACGTAGAACGCGTTGGCGCCGATCGACAGCTCCGCCGACAGCGGGTTGACCCCGAACCACAGGATCACCGTCGACAGCACCGCGAGCACGGTCGCGAAGACCAGGGCGCCGCGGGCACCGACGATGTGGCGCGGCAGCGCGCGACGCCGCGTGCGGCGCATCTGCTCGTCGATGTCGCGGTCGTAGACACAGTTGTACGCCGACGCGGAGCCGGCGCTGAGCGTGCCACCGAGGACGGTCCAGATCACCTTGTCGAGATCCGGCACCCCGCGGGCGGCGAAGAACATCACCGGCACCGTCGTCAGGAGCAGCAGCTCGATGACCCGCGGCTTCGTCAGGCCGACGTAAGCACCGACGACGTCCTTCCACGTGGAGGGTCGGTCGTCCGCCGTCACAGCCGCAACCGGCTGATCGACGCCCGATGCGGGCTGGTCGACGTACGTCACTGGAACCTCTGGGGAACGGGGTGGGATGCGGGTCGAGTCTAACGGCACGACCGACTAGGCTCGGACTCGTTGCCGAGACCGGGCAACGTGCCGATCATCACCCTCAGGAGAGGACCCTCGTGAGCCCCGCTGCCACCCCGCTGGACTGGACCGATCTCGACCGGCGGGCGGTGGACACCGCACGCGTGCTCGCGATGGACGCCGTGCAGAAGGTCGGCAACGGCCACCCGGGCACCGCGATGAGCCTCGCGCCGGTCGCCTACCTGCTCTACCAGAAGGTCATGCGGCACAACCCGGCCGACCCGTCCTGGATCGGTCGCGACCGCTTCGTGCTCTCGTGCGGCCACTCCTCGCTCACGCAGTACGTCCAGCTGTACCTGGGCGGCTTCGGCCTCGAGCTCGAGGACCTCAAGGCGTTCCGCACGTGGGGCTCCAAGACGCCGGGCCACCCGGAGTACGGCCACACCGCCGGCGTCGAGACCACCACCGGTCCGCTCGGTCAGGGCATCGCGACCGCCGTCGGCATGGCGATGGCTGCGCGCCGCGAGAAGGGTCTGTTCCACCCCGACGCTGCGGACGGGGCCTCGCCGTTCGACCACGACATCTACGTCATCGCCTCCGACGGTGACCTGCAGGAGGGTGTCTCGGCCGAGGCGTCGTCCATCGCCGGGCACCAGCAGCTGGGCAACCTCACCGTCATCTACGACGCCAACCGGATCTCGATCGAGGGCGACACCGACGTGTCGTTCTCCGAGGACGTGGCGGCGCGCTACGCCGCGTACGGCTGGGACGTCCACCACGTCGACTGGACCAAGGGCGGCGACCACGCCGACGGTGCCGGCTACCACGAGGACATCGAGGCCCTGTACGCCGCGATCCAGGAGGGTCGCACGGTCACCGACAAGCCGACGCTGATCGTCCTCAACACCATCATCGCGTGGCCCGCCCCCAACGCGCAGAACACCGAGGCCTCCCACGGCTCGGCGCTCGGCGACGCCGAGGTGGCGGCCACGAAGAAGGTCCTCGGCTTCGACCCGGAGCAGAAGTTCGAGGTCCCGGCCGAGGTGCTCGCACACTCCCGCGACCTCGTCGCCCGCGGCAAGGCCGCCGAGCAGGCCTGGACCGCGGAGTACGACGCGTGGGCCGCCGCCCACCCGGCCGAGCTGGAGATCCTCGAGCGCACGAAGACCCGCGCCCTGCCCGAGGGCCTGGCCGAGGCGCTGCCGACGTTCCCGGCCGACGCCAAGGGCGTCGCCACCCGCGCCGCGTCCGGCAAGGTCATCAACGCCATCGCGCCGCTGATGCCGGAGCTGTGGGGTGGCTCTGCCGACCTCGCCGGCTCCAACAACACCACGATCGAGGGCGCGCCGTCGTTCCTGCCGGCGGCGCACGCCACGCACGACTGGAAGGCCGACCCGTACGCCGGCCGCGTGCTGCACTTCGGCATCCGCGAGCACGCCATGGGTGCCATCCAGAACGGCATCACGCTCCACGGCGGCACCCGCGTCTTCGCGGGCACGTTCCTCCAGTTCGCCGACTACATGCGTCCGGCGGTCCGTCTGGCGGCGCTGATGAAGGCGCCGGCCATCTACGTCTGGACCCACGACTCCGTCGGTCTCGGCGAGGACGGGCCGACGCACCAGCCGATCGAGCACGCCGCCGCGCTGCGCGCGATCCCCCACCTCGACGTGGTCCGCCCGGCCGACGCCAACGAGACGGCAGCTGCCTGGCTGACGATCCTGGGCCACACCGACCGTCCGGCCGGCCTGCTGCTGAGCCGCCAGAACCTTCCGACGTTCCCGCGCGGCGAGCAGGGCTTCAACACGACCGAGGACGTCGCCAAGGGCGGCTACGTGCTGATCGACGCCGAGGGCGGCGAGCCGGACGTGGTGCTGATGGCCACCGGCTCCGAGGTGCAGCTCGCCGTGGCTGCGCGCGAGCAGCTCAAGGAGAAGGGCATCAACGCGCGCGTCGTCTCCCTCCCCTGCATCGAATGGTTCAACGCGCAGACACAGGGGTACCGCGACAGCGTGATCCCGCCGACGGTCAAGGCACGCGTCTCGGTTGAGGCGGGCATCGCCCAGGGCTGGCGCGAGCTGGTCGGCGACGCCGGCCGGATCGTGTCGATCGAGACCTTCGGTGCGTCGGCGTCGGCCGAGCGCATGTTCGCGGAGTACGGCATCACGGCGGACGCGGTCGTCCGCGCCGCCGAGGACAGCATCGCCGCCACGGCCTGACCCAGACCCGCTACACGAGGAGCAAGACTCATGTCCGCACGACTCGAAGCACTCTCCGCAGCCGGTGTCTCCATCTGGCTCGACGACCTCTCCCGGGAGCGTCTCGAGACCGGCAACCTCGCCGAACTCGTCGCCACCTCGTCGGTCGTCGGCGTGACCACCAACCCGACGATCTTCGCGACCGCCCTGGCCAAGGGCGAGCGCTACGACGCGCAGCTGCGCGAGGTCGCCGCCCAGGGCGGCACCGCCGCCGACGCGATCCTCGCGCTGACGACGGAGGACGTGCGCAACGCCTGCGACGTCCTGCGTCCCGTCTACGACGAGGACCCGTTCGACGGCCGCGTCTCGATCGAGGTCGAGCCGGGCCTGGCGATGGACACCGACGGCACCATCACCCAGGCACGCGAGCTCTGGCAGGCCGTGAGCCGGCCGAACGTGATGATCAAGATCCCCGCTACCAAGCCCGGCCTCCCGGCGATCACCGCGGCGATCGCGGCCGGCATCAGCGTCAACGTGACCCTGATCTTCAGCAACGAGCGCTACCGCGAGGTCATGGACGCCTACCTGACCGGACTCGAGCGGGCCGTCGCCGACGGCGTCGACATCTCCTCGATCCACTCGGTCGCGTCGTTCTTCGTCTCGCGCGTCGACTCCGAGGTCGACAAGCGCCTCGACGCCATCGGCACCGAGGAGGCCGCTGCCCTCAAGGGCAAGGCCGCCCTGGCCAACGCCTGGGCCGCGTACGCCGCGTACCAGGAGGTCTTCGGCAGCGAGCGGTTCGCGGCGCTGGCCGGCGCCAACGTGCAGCGTCCCCTGTGGGCCTCCACCGGCGTGAAGGACCCGGCGTACCCGGACACGCTCTACGTCAGCGAGCTCGTGGTCGACGGCTGCGTCAACACCATGCCGGAGAAGACCATGCAGGCCTTCGCCGACCACGGCGAGGTCACCGGCGACACGGTCACGGGTCGTGGCGCCGAGGCGGCCGAGGTGTTCGCAGCCCTGGCGGCCCTCGGCGTCGACTTCGACGACGTCCTGGAGGTGCTCGAGCGCGAGGGCGTCGAGAAGTTCGACGTGTCGTGGGCCGAGCTCGTCGACACCGTCACGACGCAGCTGGCGGCGGTCGCCCCGTGAGCAAGCAGCCGCCGGTCGACGCCACCAAGACGACCGCGTGGCAGGAGCTCAGCCAGCACGCGACGTCGTTCCAGCCCGACCTCCGCGGCTGGTTCGCAGCCGACGCCGGTCGCGTCGAGCGGATGACGTTCGACGCCGCCGACCTCCACGTCGACCTGTCGAAGAGCCTGGTCACGCCCGAGATCGCCCAGACGCTGCTGGACCTGGCCGACCAGGTCGGGCTCGCCGAGCGCCGCGACGCGATGTTCAACGGCGAGCGGATCAACGTCACCGAGAACCGCGCGGTGCTGCACACCGCCCTGCGCGCACCCGCCGACGCCACGGTGATGGTCGACGGCAAGAACATCGTCGAGGACGTCCACGCCGCCCTCGAGCACATGTACCGCTTCGCCACCGAGGTGCGCTCCGGCGAGTGGAAGGGCGTCACCGGCCGCCGGATCCGCACGGTCGTCAACATCGGCATCGGCGGCTCGGACCTGGGCCCGCTCATGGCGTACGAGGCGCTCGCGCCCTACCGCCACCACGACCTCGAGGTCCGGTTCATCAGCAACATCGACCCGACCGACGCTGCGCGCAAGCTGGCCGACCTCGACCCGGCGTCGACCCTCTTCATCGTGTCGAGCAAGACCTTCACCACCCTCGAGACGCTGACCAACGCGCGCCTGTGCCGTGAGTGGCTGCTGTCGAACCTGCGTGCCCGCGGGCTCATGCGGATCGACGACAAGAACGCCGTGTCGCGGCACTTCGTCGCGGTCTCGACGGCGAAGGACAAGGTCGAGGAGTTCGGCATCGACCCGGCCAACGCCTTCGGCTTCTGGGACTGGGTCGGCGGGCGCTACTCCGTGGACTCGACCATCGGCACGTCCCTGGCGATCGCCATCGGCCACGACCACTTCGCCGACTTCCTGGGCGGCATGCACGCCATGGACGAGCACTTCCGCTCCACGCCGATCGAGCGCAACGTCCCGGCCCTCATGGGCCTGCTGAACATCTGGTACCGGAACTTCCTCGGCGCCGGCACCCACGCCGTGCTGCCCTACTCGCAGCTGCTGCACCGCTTCCCGGCGTACCTGCAGCAGCTGACGATGGAGTCCAACGGCAAGTCGGTCCGCTGGGACGGTTCGCCGGTCACCTCCGACACGGGCGAGGTCTTCTGGGGCGAGCCCGGCACCAACGGACAGCACGCCTTCTACCAGCTGATCCACCAGGGCACGGACCTCGTGCCGGCCGACTTCATCGCGTTCGCCAACCCGGCGTACCCGCTCGTCGACGGCGAGCAGGACGTGCACGAGCTCTTCCTGGCGAACTTCTTCGCGCAGACCCAGGCACTCGCCTTCGGCAAGACCGCGGGCGAGGTGCGGGCCGAGGGCACGCCGGAGCGGATCGTCGCCGCGCGCGTCTTCCCGGGCAACCGTCCGACGACGTCGATCATGGCGCCGGACCTCACGCCGTCCGTGCTGGGCCAACTGGTCGCCCTCTACGAGCACATCACGTTCACGCAGGGCGCGGTGTGGGGCATCGACAGCTTCGACCAGTGGGGCGTGGAGCTCGGCAAGCAGCTCGCGCAGCAGATCATCCCCGCGCTCGGCGACGACACGGAGGCGCTGGAGAAGCAGGACGCCTCGACGCAGGCCCTGATCGACTACTACCACCGACACCGGGGCGAGTGATGACGATCTCCGTCGAGGTCTCCCCCGACGCCGCGCGCCTGACCGAGACGGTGGCCGCGGCCCTGACGGAGCGGCTCGCCGCCATCCAGGCCGAGGGTCGTACGCCGCGGGTCGTCCTCGCGGGCGGCTCGATCATCGAGGAGCTGCACCGCGTGGTCGCTGCGGCTCCGGGCGACGTCGACTGGTCGCGCGTGGAGTTCTGGTGGGGCGACGAGCGGTACGTCGACTCGTGGAGCCCCGACCGCAACTGCCTGGCCGCGCAGCGCGACCTCCTGACACCGCTGGGCGCGTCGCCCGACCTGGTGCACGTCCCGCCTGCGACCGACTCCGGCCAGCCGGTGCAGGACGCGGCTGCGACCTACGCACAGGACTTCCCTGCCGGCGACTTCGACGTCGTCATGCTCGGCATGGGCCCGGACGGGCACACCTGCTCCCTCTTCCCCGGCCGCGAGGACGACGTCCTGTCGACGCTCGACGCAGTCGCCGTCGTCGACTCCCCCAAGCCGCCGGCGCTGCGCCTGTCGATGACCCCGGCGCGCCTGTCCCGGTCGTCGCTCGTCTGGCTCGTGGCGTCCGGCACCGGCAAGGCCGAGGCGGTCCGCGCAGCGCTCGCGCCGACCGGAGGGTCCGTCGATCCCGTCGAGGTTCCCGCTGTCGCTCCACGCGGTGCCGAGGCCACGATCTGGTGGCTCGACGAGGACGCAGCGGCGCTCCTCTGAGATCGACGCCGCTGGCGCGTCTCGACCCGGCACGCTGCTGCTGACCTGCGGAAACTCCTTTCCACAGTCGGACAATTGGGGTCGACTTCGAACACCTGTTCGACCACAATGGAGGCATGACCACGTCCCCCGACCTCGCGCCCGACCTGCTCGCGTTCGCGCGTGAGCAGCGGCGCATCGCGGACCGCGCGGAGGCCGATCTCTTCATGGCCGCCGCGACGTGGGCCGACGAGCACTCGGTCGACTCGGTCGCACCCGCGCGGTCCGACTGGGACGAGAAGGCCATGCCGCTCGCCGGCGAGGGCACACCCGAGGTCGCGGAGTTCTGCGTCGCCGAGCTCGCGGCGGTCCTCGGCATGACGACCCACGCCGGCCGGGCCCTCATCGGCGACGCGCTCGAGACCCGTCACCGGCTCCCGAAGGTCTGGGCTCGCGTCGTCTCGGGCAGCCTGCAGGTCTGGCGCGCCCGCCAGGTCGCCCACCTCACCTACGGTCTCTCGCCCGAGGGCGCGGCCTACGTCGACGACCACGTCGCAGCGTTCGCCCACCGCATCGGCTACGCCGCCCTGCAGAGGCTCCTCGAGGAGGCGCGCATCCGGTTCGTCGAGGGCTACGAGCCTGAGGGCGGGCCGATCCGTCCCGACGGCCGGAAGGTGAGGGTCGGGCTCGGCCAGATCTCCACCAACGGCACCGCCGACCTGTGGGGCGAGCTCGACTACGCCGACGCCTCCGACCTGGAGCGGGCCATCGCCCGCCGTGCCACTGTCCTCGGCGCGGACGGCGGCGCGGGAGCGGGGCTCCCCCTCGACGCGCGACGTGCGCTGGCCCTCGGCGAGATGGCACGCCACGACCTCTGCCTCGACCTCGCCACAGGCGAGCGTTCACCGCGCGCCGGTGGCGGTGTCGAGCTCAAGGTCCACGTCGATGCTCGTGACCTGGCCGCGGACCGCGGCGGCCTCGCACGCGTCGAAGGCACAGGTGGCAACGGTGCCTTCATCACCCTCGATGCCCTCCGTGCCTGGTTGCAGCGTCCCGGTGTCCGCATCAGCGTCCGCACGGTGATCGACACCACCGACACCATCCGGGTCGACCAGTGGGAGATTCCCGACCGGCTCCGCCGCCATGTCACCGAGCGCGACGGCACCTGCCGCTTCCCCTGGTGCAGCCACCCGGGGCATCAGGCAGACATCGACCACGTCGCCCCCTACGACGACGCTGGCCCGCCGGGTCAGACCTCCACCGACAACCTCACGCCCTGTTGTCGCCAGCACCACCGCCTCAAGACCCACGCCGGCTGGAGCTACACCATGCTGGACCCCGGTTATTACCTCTGGCGCTCCCCCACCGGTCACCGGTTCCTCGTCACGCCACGTGGCACCCAGACCCTCTGACGGCCCCGACGCAGCCCGCCCGCGGGACGCTCGTCGACGGCTCGGTGTCGGATGGCCGATCCCACGACGAGCGCTGCTCGTTGACGTTCACCACCATGGACTTCGCTCCCGCACGGCAGTGGATGTTCCTGCTCGCCGGGAGCGGGCAGACGGAAGTCCTCAGGGCCGGCGACGCGATCCTGGTCGAGGACACCACGGGACCAGGCCACGCGACAGAGGTCTTCGAGGACGCGCTGATCGCGACCGTGCAGATCTGAGCGACCCTGCAGTTGCGAACTCAACGCGGCATGAGCGTGCGGTCGAACCGGGCACAGCGACGGGCCGCTCCCTACACTTCGTATGTGCCACGAGCCGAACCCGACGCCCTGCCGTTCGCGCTGCGCGACGGGTGGCCTGAGGCAGTACCAGATTGCAGGGTGACGATAAGGGAAACCGGGATCGCCCTCGGGTCGCTGATGTTGGACGATCATGAGTGGCTGACGATCAGCCAAGTGCCCGTGTTCTCGCTCCGGATCGACGACCACCCAGCGGCCGACGGATGGACCACGACCGATCCGGATGGCACGCAGACGAGTAGATTCTTCGTGATCCCGGTCCGCCCTGTGACGGTCCCCGTTCATGCCCTGGCTCACGGTCGAGCCCTCGAAGAATGGGTGTGGGAGGTACACGGCGCAGTCGGGCGCCTGATGCTCTGGGATGCATCGGCCAGCTGGTGGCTGGCTCAGGACCCGGACCTGGAGCTGGCGTTGGTGTGTGCTCCGGATAGCAAGTTCCGTGCCGGGTCCGACGACCTCTCCTGGTGGTCAATCGGTAGCAATCAGGGCAGACAGAAGGTCGATGATCTGCGCGCCAGGTACGCGGTCGTCACGTAGTAACGAGTGCTGCTGCATCCGACCGCACATCGGCAGATCCGCTCACATTGAGCAGGTGACGTATTGCCTCCCAAGTCGTGAAAGTTCGCCGCGGGAGAGCCGTCAATTCTCAGTGCAAATCGACAGGTGTCGAGATGCAACGAAGATTGAGCAATCGCAAGGTTGCTCAAGATCTACTCGGCAGGTCTACTTTCGGGTCCGATGGGGAGGACGCAGTCGGTCTTGCTCGGCGGGCGTGGGCATGCGACGTTGGCATCCATCGGCAGATCCGTTCAGGTCGCTGAACGACCCGGATCAGGGCACGTCGCTCCGGCCCCGGAGAAGGTAGACGGGCGCGAACAGGTGCCGGCCGCAGCGATCGGGTGCCTCAACCCTGCCGTTTCCAGAACTCGGCCACGGCCATGACCCGGCGGTTGCTCTCGGGGTCGTCGTCGAGCCCGAGCTTCCGGAAGATCGAGCTGATGGCCGGCTCCACCGTCTTGATGCTCAGGCACAGCCGGTCGGCGATCGCGGTGTTCGACAGGCCCTGGGCCATGAGGTCGAGCACGTCGTTCTCCCGTGGGGACAGCTCGGCGAGGCGGCCGCCGGCGCGTTCGACCTCCACGACGTGGGCGAAGCTGTAGCGGTAGATCAGCCAGCCGAGGACCGCCGGCAGCGGTGCGAGCGCCAGCAGGCCCGGTGTGGGGGTGCGGAAGCCGGCGAGGCCGACGGCCAGGGCGACCAGCCCGAGGGCCACCACCGCGACCAGGACCATCAGCTGGCGCCGGACCACGGCGTCGGACTGGAGCCACCGGACGACCAGTGCGGGCAGCCACACCACCTGGATGCCGATGTAGACCGGCACCGAGATCGCCGGCCACACGTCCGCTGCCAAGGCGCCACCCGGCAGGGTGAACGGGAACGGAGTGCGGACGGCGTTCTCGGCGTACTCCACCGGCCAGAGCGCCGACACGGCGCTGAGCACGACGGTGAGGCCGATGCCGACATGGCAGATGCGGCGCCAGGCCGGCGACAGGAAGTTGCCCTCGGGCAGCGCGATGATCATCCAGGTCGTCAGCCCGATCACCATCGCCACCGGCCAGACCCCGAACCACCCCCACCAGGCGTCGCCGGCCGATCGGGAGTCCAGCCCGACCTGCCGGCCGGCGAAGATGACGGCGCTGACCAGGCCCCACACCAGAAGCAGCCGCGCGAGCGGCTGGCCGGGGCGGCGCGAGAGCAGGAGTGCCGCGGTGAACCCCGCCGTCACCGCGAAGATCCCGTTGTGCAGGTTGGAGAGCCACAGACCGCGCAGCAGACCCAGCGTCACGAGCGCGATCGTCGCGCACAGGGCGAGCAGCGTCAGGACCGCTTCGGCGTGACGCGGCTGCTGGTCGGGCATGCCAGCAGTCTGCCGCTCCGGCCGGGGATCGGGTCGGAACACGGGTACAGGGTTTCCCCTGAACCTGCCGTTCGAGGGTTGTCCCCGCCGCGGAGGGGCGGTCCCGAGCCGGACTCTGCGGTATGAACACATCGACTCGAATCCAGTTCGGACTGCTCGCGCTCGGCGGAGTGGCCTTCAACATCGCCGGTCCGATGCACCCGGGTGACAGCGGCACCGGCACCAAGACGGAGCAGCTGCACGAGATGCTCGTGGATCCCGCCTGGTATCCCGCGCACGCCGTGATGCTCTTCGCGGTGGTGCTCGTGACGGCCGGTCTGTGGGCCCTGAACCGAGAGGCCGAGGAGCCCCTGCGGCCCATCACCAAGGCGGTCGCGCTCATCAGTTCGGTCATGGTCGTAGGCACGACCATCCACCTGCTGCAGCCGCTGAATGCCGACGCGATCGCGGACGGGCACAACAACGCGCTGTCGGTCCTGATGTACCTCGTCGAGCCGCTCGACGGGATCTGGGCCCTGGCCATCGGCACGCTGGCCGTGCTCGGCGGTCTCAGGCGCTCGATCGGGAACGTCGTCACCGCGGCGCTGTGCGCAGTTGGCGCGGTCGGCTTCGCGCTGGCCGCGCTGACCATCCCGTACACCGACCGGTTCGACGCACTGTTCCCGATGGGCGGGCTGGTCGGCCTGTGGATGATCCTCATCGGCGCGACCCGGGCCCTGCGCCGAGCCGACAGGGCGAAGGTCCCCAGGGTCCGCCCACGCCCGGCTGTGCGTCGCTCGTGACCGTGTAGTTACCGTGCACGTAGCGCAGCGTCCGCGTCCCCTCGGAGTTGGTCGTGATCGTCGCAGCACCGCCGTCGACTCGAATGGTTCGGCGGCGGGCTGTGGCGGCTCGCTGCCGGCCGTACCCGCCGGTCGGGAACGTCCGGTATTCGACGTGCCCGTCCTCGAACGTGATCTTGAAGCGCTTCTGCCCGGGCTGTCGCTCGATGAGCCGGGCGCCGTCGGGCGCCTCCATCGGGTCCGCTCCGGATGACGCTTGAGGCGATGTCGGCTCCAGCATCACCACGATCTTGCCCACGAAGATGTCGACGCTGCTGGCGTCGCCGGGAGTGGAACTGGCGTCACATCGGCTACTACGAGACTTCTCCCGAGCGCTAACCCAGACGCCCGGCTTCGCCGAGGTAGCCCGTGTGAGGGTCGCCAATCTTCCGTGCAACTCGACACTCGGTGTCGAGATGCAACGAAGATTGAGCAATCGCAAGGTTGCTCAAGATCTACTCGGCAGGTCTACTTTCGGGTCCGATGGGGGAGGACGCAGTAGGTCTTGCTCGGCGGGCGTGGGCATGCGAGTTGGCATCCAGCGGCTCATGAAGGTGAGCGGATCTGCCGAGATCCGCTCGCATGGCCAATGCCAGCGGACGTCGCAGCGAATGGCTGCCGGTAGCCTCGCACGCATGACGATTGGTGTGCTCAGGTCGGTCTGGGGCGCTCTTGCCCTGGCTCTCGTTGGCGCCGTGCTGGCGATCGCTGGCGTACTTGCCGGTTCCCTCCCTCTTAGCGGCGTCGAACCTCGTGGGCTCAGCTATGTGGATTGTGGCCCTGCGGTGTTTGGACGCGGGTCACAGTTGGCGCACCCCTCCTGCTCCGGTGCATTCGCCCCACTGCCACAGTTGTCGATCTTCTTGATCGCACTTGGTTCGGTCCTGTGCCTCTTGGCAGTTGCCCAGGCCCTGCGAACACGGCGCATACAGCTCCGTCACTAAGCCGACCCGACCTGCACCGAGTCGCCCGGATTCGCCGCGGATAGTGCGGTTCTGCCGATGTGCGGGCGTCTCCGCGATGCCGCGCGGCGCTTGATCGTCGCTCCGGTAGCCCGCTTGTCTACGCGCCCCGATTGCTTTCGAGGATCTTCGCGAAGCCGGTCCACGCGGTGTAGCTCCATGCCTGGGCGCGCGTGTCCTCCGGACGAGGGTCCAGGTGGGCGACGACCTTGAAGCCGAGTTCAGCCCAGCCGGGGTCCTTCTTTCGGTGGCGGGCGACTCTATAGGTGTCGCTTCGCACCTGCCTGCCGCGAAGGCCGTCGTGAGCCCGCGTTCGGACCTTAAGTTTGCGAATTTGGCGCTCGGACGGAACCTGACTCCCGGCCCAGTCGAGCCAGCCGACGATTGGCGCAATGCCAACTCGGTGATCATCGATCCGAAGTACGCGAAGCAATCTGAGCGTCCCGGCTGCTTCGAAAGCGAGCACGTCGCCCGCCGCCAGTTCGGTGATGTCGCGCCACGGGCGACGGACCGCCTTGCGGGCTGGCTGCTCCCCCGTGAGTTGAGCGCGGAGTTTCGCCAGAACCGCCTTGCGCTGATCGAGTTCGCGGGGTCCCGCCTCCTCCCACAGTTCGAGGCCGAGTCCGCCGTCGATCACCTCAAGGGCACGCGCCTTGACGTCGTCGTCAAGGCGACCGAGGCCCGATTGGGCTGCAGCCAGGGCCAGCCAGAGGACGTGTTTCTCGTCCTCGCCGAGGTGGGCGTACCCCTCGATAGTTCGTCGTGTCGCTTCGTCGTCCGGAACCTGATCCTCAAGAAGCTCACGATAGTCCCCGCGAATATCGCAGGCCGTGTCGTCCGAGAAGATCGCAGGTCCCCAAGCGCCCATACCGTGAACGTAATGGAGTCGTTGTTCTTCCGGGAGCAGTTGACGTCATCGGTCATGCCGCGGTCCGCTCGCACTTCACATGCCGCGCGAGGAGTCGAGCCGCTCCTGGTCATTCCAAGTCACGGGGGTAGCCCCCACGGGATCGAAGCTCAGTCTCGGATCGTTCGACTGGGCAAGGCAGATGATCCGATGGCCGATCAGCAATGCGCTTCGCGCTTGATTCGCGAAGATGTCGAGCAACTTCTGAGCAGTAGAGCGATCTACAGACGCAAACGCATCGAACCTCTTGAGCACGATCACCAGACCGGTATCGGCTTCTACGTCCCAGCCGTAGTCGCCCGAAGCGACGTCGCTCATGCAGTCGTTCAAAGCGTCGAGGTTCCGACCGAAGTAGTCGGGGAAGTCCATGGCGCGTGCGGCGTCGTTGAACATGTCACCTGCCGATGACCAGGAGTCGGCGTGCAGCTCCACCACTCGGTAGGCGTTCAACCGCAGCCAGTCGATCGTCTCGCTCAACACTGACCATCGCCAGAACATCGTGACGGGACCGTTCATCGCCAGCCTGAAGTCGACCGGATGCTCGAGTTCCGCTGCGGGATCCCAACTTGCCATGCGACGGACGCTAGTCGACCTCACTCCGTAGCGCTCGCGCATTCCCGATCCGTGCGGTTCTGCCGCGATCAGATGCATCTGCGGCTCGCGCCCACAAACCCGGCTGCATGCGCAAGGATGAACAAGGAAGCAGGTCTCGGCGAACTAGGTGGTGGCGAGCAATGAGAGTTCCTACCGACGCTGATGCCCGCTCGAACACCGCGCAGGATGCCTCCGCACGTCTGGAGTGGGTCACCGGATGCGCCAGCTACTCGTGATCCCGGCGGTCCTCGCCCTGTTGCTGGCCGGTTGCTCCAGGGCGGCGAACCATCCTGACGGGGCAGCGCACAACGCGACGCCGACCAGCGCTCCTCATGTTCGCGTCGCCTCCGTCGACGTCACCTGGACCGCGTTCGGCGCCAGGTGGCCGCTGATGTTCCGGGTTCCTTTCGGCGATGCAGCGGGCGAGGTCGGGGCCCGGACCATTCCGGGCCAGCCGCGTTTGATACCGAGTGCGCTCGCGGTGACTGACGAGGGGATCTGGATCCTCGATCCGGTCAAGCATCGACTCTGCCTCTTCGACGACGACGGGCACCTCGTGCACGCCACTCCGGGCGTCGACGAACTCGCAAGTGACTTGGCCATCGATGGCGAAGGGCAACCGGTCTGGATCGACCGCGAGCCCGATGGACTCCTGGGTCGCCTCCTCAACGGGAGACCTCGATCAATTCACGTCTCCTGGCACCCGGCGTTCTTGACCCAGACCGAGCAAGGTGCCTTGCTTCCGCTCTACAACCGCAGCGACCCCCAGCAGTTCGCCTCGCTCGCATCCAAAGTCCGCACCAGCATCCCGACCGGCTGGGGGCCGCTGCGGTTCCGACAAGGCGGCCAGGACGGGCTTCGGGCCTCGATCGCCGGCGATGGCTGGGTCACCCACCTGCGGGTTCACTCAGCAGGCCCAGCCCGAGTCGACAGTGTGGAGCTACGGAACGACGTCACGGTCGACGGCGCGACTGCTTACCTGGGCCTGCGGCCCGGCACCTTCACGTCGGACGCACGGCTGACCATTCCGCTGTACCTCCTGGAGGTCGACCTGCGCACCGGGGCCGTCTCCGCCGAGAAGGTCGCTCGGGCCCCGGCGGACTGGACCAACCAATACAGTCACTTCGCCGTCCACGATGGCGTCGTGTACCAACTCGTCGTGACCCAGAACGGCATCGAGGTCCGGCGCCGCCCCTAGCTGGCAGGTGCTCTTCGATGTGGCGTAGGACCGCACTCATCTGCCGCGACTAGTTCTGTTCTGCCGAGATGAGGCCGGCTGCTTGCCGCTTCTCGTCAGGTGCGCCGGAGCGCTTCTGCGTCCACTGATTGTCGCTCAGCCGCGCGAAACGAGCGTCCGCTGACGCACAGCGAGCAGATGCTTCGTCATTCCGAGCGCCGTGCCAATCAGGAGGCCGCCGGTGACCCCGAGGCCAAAGGTCAAGAGGCTCTCCGTCTTCGTGGATTCGGCGACCGCGTTGCGTGCTGCGAGCACCACGAAGAGGACGCCGACCGACGCCTCCACGGCGATGGTTGTCCAGGTCGGTGTCCGGCAGAAGCGCGCCACATGACGCACGTTAGTCGGGTGCGTGAGATTCCGCCGGGATAGGGGTGCATTCAGCGGCGTGCACCGATCGCGCTCAGGAGGCCTAAGGCAGCGGGCTTGAGCACTATCCACGGTCCTGCCAACCGAAGCGGGTTGTCGCGGATGTGGTCCGCGTAGATCGCGTAGGACGCGACGCTACTGAGGAAGATGCTGGGAAGGAAGAAGAGCCAGGTGTGGACGGCTGGATCCGGGAAGGCGTCAACGACAAGGACGACGGCCAGTGACACCGGCAGGAGTTGCCACGCCGCGGCAAAGCAGGCCACTGCTGTTGCCCTCTCTGGCGCACAGCCCCTCATCCGCTCCGCTCGGAAGGGGTAGGGCGGAAGCAGCCTCCGCCACGCCGGAACGACGCTCGTCACGGTCTGCATCGTAGAGGTGGCCCGGTCGGACCTGCTGCTGTCCGGTTGTTTGAGCACGCGCCGGTCGGCGCCGAGGCCCGGGCGAGATGTGGGAGGCGAGTCTTTGGGCCATGGCGACATTTCGGTAGCCATGGCATGAAACGCGCGGACCGGTTAACTTCGCTGAATGACTGCTGAGCTGGCGTCCCACATGACGGTGCGACTGGCCCACTTTGGCCAGCCCCGCAGCATCGACGAGGTCGATGACGCGCCCCCGGTCACCGCGCACGTGTATGCCGCCGTCGGGGTGAATGACCCCATGGCAAGCATCGGAGCAGCGAAAGAGTTCACCCACGCCGCGCGGATATCGCTCCACGCGGACTTGGCATCCGCGACCGCCGCCATGCATGACTCGTGGGGGCCGACATCCTGGGAGTCAGGGACACACTGGGCTGCCGTGCTAGAGCCATTCCGTCACCGAGGAACGGTCCAGTGGCTCAACCCGAAGGAGCCCGGGCCAGTGTTCGCCGTCACCGATCACCATCGTCCCGCGGGGCGATGCGTCGTCATGACAACCGCCGGTTGGGAGATGGGTGCCGACTTCGACTGGTCGCGCGCTATCGAGTTCACGCGCCGTATCGACGAGGTGGTCAGCAAGTTGGACACGGTCCCCGGACTCCAATACTGGCGCAACCTGACCTTCCCGATGCCGAGCGCCGGCATGACACTGTCGGTCTGGGAGGACGTCAAGGCAATGCAGACGTTCGCCTATCAACCCGGGCTCCACAAGCCCCACATGGAGTACCACTGGGCGAACCCGTTGGGTGACTACGACTCCTACACACGGTTCAGGATCGTCGACGAAGTCGGAACGCCTTGACCACGGCATCGCGCCTGAGCATCAACGGGGTCTCCATCCCGGTGGCTCAGGCGGGGTTCGCCGACGGCGCCGAGGCCGTGGTCTTCATCCACGGCAACTCGGGCGCCATCGCAGACTGGTTGCCCTTCCTGGAACCAGTCGGCACCTTCACGCGGGCTGTGGCATTCGACCTGCCCGGCTACGGCGAAGCTGACAAGCCGAGCGGATTCGACTACACCGTTGCCGGCTATGCGGAGTTCATCGACGCGACGCTCAAGGCTCTGGGCATCAGCAACGCGCACATCGTCGCTCACGACCTCGGCGGCGGGTGGGCCATGCGGTGGGCTGCTGACCATCCCGAGCAATTCGCCAGCGCGATCTTGATCAACACCGGCGTTCTGCTCGACTACGAGTGGCACGATGCAGCAAAGCTATGGCGGCAGCCAGGAGTGGGCGAGGCAATCCAGGCGGGCATGACCCGCGAGCTTTTCCATGAGGTCGTCTCGGCACAGAACCCGCGCCTGGGTCCGGCGGCGCTGCAGGCGCTCTGGCAGCAGACGGACGACCCCGGCACGAATCACGCCGTCCTGCAGTTCTACCGCGCTACCTCCGAAGCAACACTCGCCGAGCCGCAAGCTGTCTTGCGTGGACTGGATCGCCCCGCATTGGTCATCTGGGGCGAAGACGACGCCTACATCCCGGTGGGCCAGGCGCCACTCCAACGGGAGTCGTTCCCCAGCGCGCAGGTGGTGGTGCTTCCGGATGCCGGCCACTGGGTGACCCTCGAGGACCCCGACACGGTCCGCGCGCTCATCGTCCCGTTCCTGAGGCAGCACGTCGGGGTTGTCGGGCCCAGCGCTGAATCGTCCATGAATGCAGATTCCCACAACGGCTTTCGCGACGACAGAGTCCCGCCCGTTCTCCGTGAGACGGACGCGCGCTGATCTGCCGCGAATACGTCAGTCGTCGGCCCAAACTCGCTCGAAGTCATCGGCGCCAATGCGCCACACGGTCCAGTCCTCGCCATCGTCTAGGCGGACCGTGCCGAGACGTCCGTCGGCATCCTCAGGCTCGTCGAGCGAGTACCGCTTGGTCGGTCCCCGGTCGTAGACCTCGACCTGCCGCAACGGGTAGCCGTCGTGGTCAACCTCGAAGTACCACCAGCTTGGCCCCCAGGCGTCGTCGGCGTCGCCCCGCGACTCCTCCCACCGACGCTTGAAGTACCTCATGCGCCGAGACTGTCAGCCGCCGATCTAATCCGCACGCACATGCCGCGACTAGTGCGGTTCAGGCGAAATGACACCGGCTCCCGGCGGGGCCGCGTGCGACGACTCAGCGCCCGCCGGGTAGCCGGTCATACAGCTGCTGGAGTCAACAGGGCTCTCCGGACGCGCTCTACCCGCTTCCGTGCTGCGGATGGAGAGACTCCGAGGACGGCTCCAGCCTCTGCGATCGTCAGCCCCTCCCAGTGCACCAGGGTTAGCAGCTCGCGGTCCTCGTCGCTCACGCTGCGCAGCAGCTCGTCCGCCCGCTGGGCGGTGGCGGCGTCGGGTTCGGTGTAGGAGACGGCGAGTTCAGTACGGAGGCGCTCTGCCAGCGCCATGCGTCGAGTTCCCGCCCTCCGGTGGTTTGCAAGGCAACGCCGCGCGACCCCGAGCATCCACGCAAGTGCCTCTCGGTCATCGGTCGGCACGACGCGCAGTTTCCGCCAGGTGATTGTGAGGACCTGCTGATAGACATCGGCGGCGTCCTCGCGTGGGGTGACCCGCCGGGCGAGGTAGGCGAGCACATCAGCTCCGATCGTTCCGGCCAGGTGCTCGAATCGCTCCTGCGGGGTCACTTGATCAGCTCGCAGTTCTGGGCCCAGTCACGGGCCTTGGCAACGTCCCCAGCGAGGACATCGTCTGCAATCCGGTTCTTGAATTCGACAAGACCGCCGCCGTCGGTGATGCGGTTCACCTCGGAGTTGGCGAGTGTCTTCAGTTCGTGGCCCGCGCGCGTGACTCGCTTGGCGTCACCTGCATCGGCCGCGGTTGCCGCTTCGGAGTACCAAGCGCAGGTGGCGTACATGTCGAACCAGCCGACGATTCCGATCTCTTGCTGCTGGGCGCCGTGTCCGCCTGGCTGGCATTCGGGGTTGGCCGCTGCCTGCGAGATCTGCTTCTGCGTCGCGCGAGCCCAGGTGAACCCCGCCGGGAGAGGTCCGTCCGGCTTGTGCTCGCGGATCAGGGCGGGGTAGCCCGGCGCGCAGATGTTGATCCATTCGGATGTGCCCGCGTCCTCGGAGTTCTTGTCCGGCTGGCCAAAGATGCCGGAGCGGAGGCCGTCGAGCAAACCAGTGGCGGCAGCGGCGGTGGGGACCGCGACGATGGCCGCTGCCGCGATGCCGACGGCGAGACGCCGCCGAGGACGTCGCACGGGGGTCGACACGGCGATCTGGCGAGCCAATTCCTGCGAGGCGGCTGCGAGTCGCGTTCGATCGAACGTAGGGCTGCTCTGCTCGACGACGGAGATCTCTTCGTTGGTCATGGGACTTCCTTCCGGAGTTGGTCTACACCCCAGAGATGTCCGGTGACCCGGCCGAACGTGACAAGCCCGATCGAAACCGGTCGGACATGCCGCGATGCGATGCAATTCGACCGCTCGCCGTACACGCTCCTCCTTCCCGTGGGACGGTCTGGGTATGACGTCCTGGGCACGGCTCGCGCGGATCGCCATTGTTCTCGTCCTGATCGCGATTGCTACCGCGGTTGGATGGACGTGGAGGCACCCGAAGACGTTCGACGACTATCCGATGGGCCTGCAGCAAGACATGCGTTTGGGCAAGGTCGGCGAACCCTTCTACTTCTCCCTCACACAGGGTTGGGACGACCGGCCGACGGTCACGCTCCATGACGCGAGGCCCGAGATCACGGTGAACACCGCAGCGGCGGAGGTCCGGGTTGTTGCCTGCCGCATCAAGACGACCTCAAACAGCCTCATCGGAAGTGCCGGCGAAGCAACCGCGAGCGAGACCTGCGACATCCAGCCGATTCACGACGCCACGTTGAACGCCAAGGCAGACCACCTCACCCAGCTTCTCCTAGAGGTGACACCGCATCGGCCCGGGCGCGTGGAGGTTCGGAGCGTCGATCTCAACTACTCCGAAGGCTGGCGATCGGGACACCAGCGAACGGGCGACCGGGTCACGCTTCGCGCTCGTTGATGCGCCCGCTCATGCCGCAACTAGCTCGCTCCTGCCCATGCGCGGACATCGCTTGGTGCACGATGCAGACATGAACAGGATTGCTCGACGCGCTACAGCATGTGCGATCACGCTCGCTGCCCTCGGTGCGGCCGCTTGTGGAGCGGACGAACCGAATCGTTCGCGGGTGGCCGCGGCGAAGTGCTCCTTGCCGGTAGCCGAGAAGGCCGGATTCCCCCAAGACTCCTTGCCCAGCACCGAGAACGTCGAGGTCGAGGCCCTGAAGGACGGGCGCTACCGCGTTACAGGTAGGTCGGTCACCGTCGGAGAGGGCACCCGTGCGGTCGACTTCACCTGCGAGGTCGCACCGGATGACACTGACAAGCTGCGTGGTTTCAAGATCACCCGGCTTGAGGTCACGCCCATCAATTGACAGACGGGTTGTGGCCGG
The DNA here is from genome assembly GCF_030580915.1 of Nocardioides jiangxiensis. Lineage (NCBI taxonomy): Bacteria > Bacillati > Actinomycetota > Actinomycetes > Propionibacteriales > Nocardioidaceae > Nocardioides > Nocardioides jiangxiensis. Next base: position 610,702 of record NZ_JAUQTA010000002.1, on the reverse strand, counting down.
ATCTGCCGCGTTGACGCGCAATTTTCCTTGAGTGCGCAGTGGAGAGATGAACTCCGCTCAACTCGTCGAGCCTGGCGACTTCTCCAGCGCAACGCTTCGCATCGCCATTGCGGCGTACCTCGCCCGGTTCAAGGGCCAATCCCGGACTCACACAGAGTCGGACCTCCGCTGTTACTTGGAGTGGTGCAGTCGCCAGGGCCTTGAGCCCCTTGCCGCATGTCGGCCGCACGTCGAGCTCTTCCTCCGCTGGATGCAGGAGGTGGCCCGCTACAAGCCGTCTACCGTCTCACGACGCCTCTCCGTCCTCAGTGGCTTCTATCGAACCTGTGTCATCGATGGCGTTCTCGAGCGCTCACCAGCCGAGTATGTGCGGCGCCCGAGGGTCTCAACCGAGTCGCCGACGCTCGGCCTGAACCATCTTCAATTCGAAGGCATGCTCGTCGCCGGTAAGGAGTCTGCGAACCCGAACGACTTCGCCCTGGTCGCGATGCTGGGACTGCTCGGGTTGCGTATCTCGGAGGCGGTGAACGCCAACATCGAGGCGCTCGAGGAGATCCACGGACACCGTGTGCTGCGCGTTCTGGGAAAGGGCGACAGGGTCGCCGTAGTCCCGTTGCCGCCGGCGGTTGGTCGGGCGATTGAGCGTGCTGTGAGTGACAGAACCGGAGGTCCAATCCTGCGAAGCCGAACCGGGAATCGCATGGACCGCGCCTGCGCGACCCGGCGCTTGCGTGCCCTGGCACGGGGTGCAGGTGTCTCGACGCCACGGATGCATCCGCACATGCTCCGCCACACCTTCGTCACGACGATGCTGGACGCCGGAGTGGACCTGCGGGACGTGCAGATTGCCGCAAGGCACGCCGATCCACGCACCACGATGCGGTACGACCGGGCCCGCAAGAACCTCGATCGTCATGCGAACTACGTGCTCGCGGCCTACATGGCATCGGCCACCTAACCTGCGTCAATGCGGCATGAGCGGGCGCGCTATGCCGAACTCAACGCGGCATGAGCAGGCATGCTGTGCCGAGCTGAACGCGGAGTGGAACACGACCATCCCGTCCGCCGCAGGCAGCGCCACTCTCATGAGCACATTCAGCCAACCCGCGTCATCCACCGACTAGCAGGCCGTCTACGAGACGGAGGGCCAGCCGGGCGCGCCGCTCGGTACCGTCCCGACTGCGCTCGGCAGCTCGGAAGCCCGCGTTACCCAATCGGAGGAAACCCAGATGACGAAGACGTTCGCAGCCATCGCGATGGCCATGGCGCTGGTGACGATGACCGCGACTGGCGCTGAGGCCGCCAGCGGGTACATGACCGACCGAACCTACGACACCACGACCGCCAAGGGCAGTCCGTCGTCCAACCAGAAGGCCGCCGCAGACCTGACTCGTGTCGACTACTGGCACACCAGCGACGGCAAGGTCGCGTTCCGCTACAAGGTCCGTGACCTCCGCTCCGACTACCGCATGACGGGGTTCACCTGGAATGCCAACCAGACTCCGCGCGTGTGGGTCAATAACACTCCCGGCAACACCTACACCCGCGTCAGCGTCAACGGATACGTCAAGTGTGAGGCCACCACGGTCCGTGACTACTCGGCAAACACCGCCACCGTGAAGTTCGCCAGGTCCTGCTTCCCGAAGGGCGTCAGGTACACGCCATACGTCAAGGCCGAGTACTACTCCAGCAACGTCGAGCAGCGAGTCACCGACAACGCTGGCCCCGGCACCAGCATCGTCCTCAACCCCTGAGACGTGACGGAACCGCCCCTGAACCCGACCGGTTGAGGGGCGGTTCTGCATTTAGAGGAACCGCGCCAATGTCCGAGAGCCGCTCTTGGCCATCTGATGCATAACGAGGGCCCACACACCGCGACGCAGTCGTGTCTTCCCAGCCCGGAGCAGCAGGTAGCCGGGGCCCAGCACTGTGCCCGGACATCGGCAGATCCGGACGAATCCCGGGGACTGGTCCGGGAGCTCCCGGAGGACGCGGGAGATCCACCGGGGCGAGCCTGAGACCGGACAGCCAACCCGACGATCACATGGAGACGCCGTGAACACCGTGACAACCCTGCAGGATCCCCCGGTTCCGATCCGGGCGAAGCTCGCGACCGCCTGGACGAGCTTCATGTTCCTCTACATCTACGTCGACTACTTCGCGCTCTACAAGCCCGGCTTCGTCGACGACCTCCGTGCCGGCGTCGTCTGGCATTTCGACGTCAGCCAGCCGCTGCTGGTGGCCTTCCTCGTGCTCGTCTCCATCCCGGCCGTGATGATCGCGCTCTCGGTGGCCCTGCCCGCGCGTGCGACGCGCATCGTCACCCTCGTGGTGGCGTCGCTCTACGTGCCGGTGACAGCGTTCAACGGGCTCGGGGAGGCGTGGACCTGGTTCTACGGCCTCTCCATCGCACTCGAGCTGATGCTCCTGGCGTTCATCCTGCGTGCCGCGTGGACGTGGCCTCGCGCCGTGCAGATCGGCGACACCACACCTGAACCGGTCCTCCTGGACACTCCATGACATACGCACGAAGGCCGCCCTGCTCAGGAGCAGGACGGCCTTCGGCGTACGACGGAGGTGTCCGTCAGAAGATGATGTCGCCCGACTTGCGGCGCGAACGGAGGAGCTGCAGCGCCTCCTCGAGGATGTCCTTCGCCTCGTCCTCGGAGCGTCGCTCCTTCACGTAGGCCAGGTGCGTCTTGTACGGCTCGATCTTCACGGCCGGCGGCGCGTTCTCCGCATCGAGACCGGCAGGGAGACCACAGCGCGGGCAGTCCCACGACTCGGGCGCCACGGCCTCGGCCGCGAAGGTCACCACAGAGCGGTGCTCCTTCGAGCAGAAGTAGGTGACACTCTGCCGCGGGGCGGCTTCGCCGCGCTCCGCCTCGCCCATCGGACCGGCGCCGACCCGGCTACCCCGGATGGCGTTTCCAGCTCCAGCCAACTTCGTCGTTCTCCTTCTAAGAGCTACTGAATCAAGCGCCGTAGGCGTAGAGCAGGCCCAGCGCGACGATGCACGCGGCCCAGATGAGACCCAGGCCGACCGTCAGACGGTCGAGGTTGCGCTCCGCGACGGACGAGCCGCCGAGGGTGCTCGAGACACCACCACCGAACATGTCGGAGAGGCCTCCACCGCGCCCCTTGTGCAGCAGCACGAGGATGACGAGCAGGAAGCTGGTGGCGACGAGCAGGATGGTCAGGAGCAGGGTCACGATGCGGAACTCTACTTCACGTCTGGTCGGGAACCGCGCCCCGGCTCAGAGCACCGGCATGTCGTAGAAACGGCAGATTCCGCCGAACTCGTCCGCCTGCAGGCTGGCACCGCCCACGAGCGCACCGTCGACGTCGGCCTTGGCCATGATGCCGGCGATGTTGGCTGCCTTCACGGAGCCGCCGTAGAGGACCCGGACGGCGTCGGCCGCGGCGTCCCCGTGGACCTCCCGCACCCGCTCGCGGATCGCGTGGCAGACCTCCTGGGCGTCCTCGGGTGTGGCGACCTCACCCGTACCGATCGCCCAGACCGGCTCGTAGGCGATGACGAGGGCACCGACCTGCTCGGCGGTGAGCCCGGCCAGCGAACCGTCGACCTGAGCGAGGCAGTGACCCACCTGCTCCCCCGCCTTGCGTACGTCCAGGCCCTCGCCGACGCACACGATCGGCGTCATGCCGGCCTTGATCGTCGCCTTCGCCTTGGCGTTGACGACCTCGTCGGTCTCGGCGTGGTAGTCGCGACGCTCCGAGTGGCCCACGACGACGAACGTGCAGCCGAGCTTGGCCAGCATGCCCGCGGAGATCTCGCCGGTGTAGGCGCCGGACTCGTGGACGGAGACGTCCTGCGCGCCGTACTTGATGCCCAGGCGGTCACCGGTGACGACGGACTGCACCGAGCGGATGTCGGTGAACGGCGGGATCACCGCGACCTCGACCTTCGCGAAGTCGTGCTTCTTGTCCGACAGCGTGACGGCGAGCTTCTGCACCAGGACGACGGCCTCCTGGTGGTTGAGGTTCATCTTCCAGTTGCCCGCCATCAGCGGGACGCGGGGCGCACGTGCCATGTCAGCCGCCGAGGACGTCGATGCCGGGGAGGGTCTTGCCCTCGAGGTACTCCAGCGACGCACCGCCACCGGTCGAGATGTGGCCGAACGCCGCCTCGTCGAACCCCAGCGTGCGCACCGCAGCAGCGGAGTCACCGCCGCCGACCACCGACAGGCCGTCGGTCTCCGTGAGCGCCTGCGCGACCGCACGCGTGCCCTCGGCGAAAGCAGCCTGCTCGAAGACACCCATCGGACCGTTCCAGAACACCGTCTTCGCGTCCGCCAGCGCAGCCCCGAACGCCTTGCCCGACTCCGGACCGATGTCGAGGCCCAGCGACTCGGCCGGGATCGCGTCGGCCGCGACCACGCGGGCCGAGGCCTCGTCACCGAACGCGTCGGCCACGACGATGTCGGTGGGCAGGATGATCTCGACGCCGGTCTCCTTGGCGCGGGCCAGGTAGTCCAGGCAGGTCGGGATCTGGTCCTCCTCCAGCAGCGACTTGCCGACCTCGTGACCCTGGGCCTTGAGGAAGGTGAAGACCATGCCGCCACCGATCAGCAGCTTGTCGGCCTTGCCGAGCAGGTTGTCGATGACGCCGAGCTTGTCGGAGACCTTCGAGCCACCCAGCACGACCGCGTAGGGGCGCTCGGGGGTCTCGGTGAGCCGCTTGAGCACGTCGATCTCGGCAGCCACCAGGTTGCCCATCGCGTGCGGGAGGCGCTGCGCCACGTCGTACACCGAGGCCTGCTTGCGGTGCACGACACCGAAGCCGTCGGAGACGAAGGCGTCGGCGAGCGAGGCGAGCTGGTCGGCGAACGCACCGCGCTCGGCGTCGTCCTTCGAGGTCTCGCCGGCGTTGAACCGGACGTTCTCCAGGAGCGCCACCTGGCCGTCGCCCAGGCTCGCGACGACCGCCTGCGCACTCTCACCCACGGTGTCGGTCGCGAACGCCACGTCCTGACCGAGCAGCTCACCCAGGCGGGCGGCGACCGGCGCCAGGGAGTAGCGCGCCTCGGGCTCGCCCTTCGGACGGCCCAGGTGGGCGGTCACGACCACGCGCGCGCCGGCCTCGGCCAGTGCCTGGATCGTCGGCACGCTGGCCCGGATCCGGCCGTCATCGGTGATGGTCGAGCCGTCCAGCGGGACGTTCAGGTCGGAACGGACGAGGACGCGCTTGCCACGCACGTCGCCCAGGGCGGAGAGGGTCTGGTTGCCAGTCACGCATCAGAGAGTAGCGCCGATGAACCGCACCAGGTCGGCAAGGCGGTTGGAGTAGCCCCACTCGTTGTCGTACCAGCCCACCACCTTCACCTGGCGTCCGATGACCTTCGTCAGCGGCGCATCGAAGATGCAGGACGCCGGATCGGTGACGATGTCGCTCGACACGATCGGCGCCTCCGAGTACGTCAGGTACGGCGCCAGCTCCGGTGTCTGCGCCGCCTCGCGCACCAGCGCGTTGACCTCCTCGACCGTGGTGTCGCGCTCCGCCTCGAAGGTGAGGTCGGTGAGCGAGCCGGTCGGCGTGGGCACGCGGACCGCGAAGCCGTCGAGGCGGCCGTTGAGCTCGGGCAGAACCTTCCCGATCGCCTTGGCAGCACCGGTGCTCGTGGGCACCAGGTTGAGCGCGGCTGCCCGGGCCCGACGCAGGTCGCTGTGGATGTTGTCCTGGAGGTTCTGGTCGGCCGTGTAGGAGTGCACGGTCGTCATCAGGCCCTGCTTGATGCCGACGCCCGCGTGCAGCACCTTCGCCATCGGCGCCAGGCAGTTCGTGGTGCACGAGGCGTTGGAGATCACGTCGTGGGCAGTCGGGTCGTAGTCGGTGTGGTTGACCCCCATCACGACCGTGACGTCCTCGTTGCTCGCCGGGGCCGAGATGACCACCTTCCTCGCACCGCCGCCGGTGATGTGTGCTCGTGCCCTCGCCGCGTCCGTGAAGAAGCCGGTCGACTCGATGACGACGTCCACGTCGAAGTCCGCCCACCGCAGCGCTGCGGGATCCCGCTCCGCGAAGGCGTGGACCTCCTGGTCGCCCACCACGATCGAGTCAGCCGTCGCCTTGACGTCGACGTCGAGGCGACCGAGGACCGTGTCGTACTGCAGCAGGTGCGCGAGCACGGCCTTGTCACTGAGGTCGTTGACCGCGACCACGCGGATCTGCTCTCCGGCCGGATCCAGGGCATGGACCGCACGGAAGAAGTTGCGGCCGATCCGGCCGAATCCGTTGATGCCTACGCGAACCGTCACTGTGTGCTCCTTGTGGGGAGTTGCCGAGTCAGCAGCGTGATGTGGTGTGGATCACGCCTGACGTCCACAGTAGCGACACCCCGGAGCCCGCTCCGGGGTCACGGACGCACGGTGACGCTCAGTCGCCCTCGGCGAGCATCTCCGGCGTCAGCGACGCCTCGGTGTCGGGGATGCCGAGGTCCTTCGCCTGCTTGTCGGCCATGGCCAGCAGTCGGCGGATGCGGCCGGCGATCGCGTCCTTGGTGAGCACCGGGTCGTGGAGCTGGCCCAGCTCCTCGAGCGAGGCCTGCTTGTGCTCGAGGCGCAGGTGGCCGGCGAGCTTGAGGTGGTCGGGGACGTCGGCGCCGAGGATCTCGAGGGCGCGCTCCACGCGCGCACCGGCGGCCACGGCGGCGCGGGCCGAACGCCGGAGGTTCGCGTCGTCGAAGTTGGCCAGGCGGTTGGCAGTCGCACGCACCTCCCGGCGCATGCGGCGCTCCTCCCAGGCCATCAGGGTCTCGTGGGCACCGAGGCGGGTGAGCAGCTCGCCGATGGCGTCGCCGTCACGGATCACGACGCGGTCGACGCCGCGCACCTCACGGGCCTTCGCCTGGATGCCGAGCCGGCGTGCGACACCCACGAGGGCGAGCGCCGCCTCCGGACCGGGGCAGGTCACCTCGAGCGAGGAGGAGCGACCGGGCTCGGTCAGCGAGCCGTGGGCCAGGAACGCACCGCGCCACGCCGCGACGGCGTCGCACGCACCGCCGGAGACCACCTGTGGCGGCAGGCCTCGGACAGGACGGCCGCGCTGGTCGAGGAGACCGGTCTGACGGGCGAGCTGCTCGCCGTCGCGCACGACGCGCAGGACGTAACGGCTCCCCCGGCGGATGCCGGCGCCCTGGACGACCGCGACCTCGGCGTTGTGGCCGAACATCTCCGCGATGTCCTTGCGCAGCCGGCGTGCGGCACCGCCCGTGTCGAGCTCGGCCTCGACGACGATGCGGCCGGAGACGATGTGGATGCCACCGGCGAACCGGAGCATCGTCGACACCTCCGCCTTGCGGCAACACGTCTTCGTGACCACGCTGCTGGCCAGTTCGGACTTCACCTGTGCCGTCATCGCCATGGCGCGAATGATTCCACACCGGCGAAGATCCGGGCATAGGCATCCGCGAGCCTGACCGGGTCGTGCTGGGTCGTGCTGCCGGGCACGGCCACGTCGGCGAGCACCAGCTCCGCGCCGAGGCTGCGCACGGCACCCTCGAGGGCCAGCGGGTCCGGCACACTGCCCACGTCGGCCAGCACGGTGTGGATCCGGAGTCCCGGTGCATGCTCCAGCAGCGCCGCGACGTGGTCCTCCGGGGCGTAGCCGTCGGTCTCGCCCTTCTGCTCCCCCAGGTTGAGCACGACGACGACCTTCGCCTCGGTCTCGACGAGTGCCTCCCGCAGCTCCGGGACCAGCAGGTGCGGGATCACCGAGGAGTACCAGGAGCCCGGTCCGAGCACCACCCAGTCGGCGGTCGTCACGGCTCCCACCGCCTCGGGACACGCGGGGGCGGTGGCGGGATCGAGGCTGACGCTGACGATCCGGCCGGGCGTGGTCGCCACCTGCACCTGGCCGCGTACGACGGAGCGCACGTCGGGCCGCGCGGGGTCGTGGCCGACCACCTCGGCGCAGAGGTCGACGCCGGCGAGGGTCATCGGCAGGACGCGCCCGCGGGCATCCAGCAGGCGGCCGACCCAGTCGAGCCCGTCGACGTGCTCGCCGAGCTGCTCCCACAGCGCCACGATCAGCAGGTTCCCGAGGCTGTGCCCCTGCATCTGGCCGTCACCGGCGAAGCGGTGCTGCAGCACCTTGGCCCAGGTCTGGCCCCACTCGTCGTCGCCGCACAGGGCCGCGAGCGCCATCCGCAGGTCGCCCGGCGGCAGCACCCCGAACTCCTCACGCAGGCGGCCGGACGAGCCGCCGTTGTCGGCGACGGTCACGACCGCGGTCAGGTCGTCGACGACGCGGCGCAGGGCAGCCAGCGAGGCGGACAGCCCATGGCCGCCGCCCAGGGCGACGACGGCATCGGGAAGGATCGGCCGGCCGGTCAGGCCGGCCGCGAGCTCAGGAGTCACTCGCGCCCCAGGTCCCGGTGCGTGGCGGTGGCGTCGAAGCCGAGCTCACGGAGGCGCCGCGCCAGCTCCTCGGTCATCGCCACGCTGCGGTGCTTGCCGCCGGTGCAGCCGATCGCGATCGTCGCGAACCGCTTGCCCTCGCGGAGGTAGCCCTCCGCGACGGTCTGGATGACGGGGACGTACTGCGCGAGGAAGTCCTGCGCACCCGGGCGCTCCGTGACGTAGGTCGCGACGGCCTCGTCGCGACCCGTCATCGGTCGGAGCTCGGGGATCCAGTGCGGATTGGGCAGGAAGCGCATGTCCGCGACCAGGTCGGCGTCGACCGGGATGCCGTACTTGAAGCCGAAGCTGGTGCAGGTGATCTTGAGCCGCAGGTTGTCGGGCGCACCGAAGGCCTCCGCCACGCGCGCGGTCAGCTGGTGCACGTTCAGATTGCTGGTGTCGATCACCACATCGGCGTCGCTGCGCAGGTCCGCAAGCGCCTGCCGCTCGCGGTGCAGCCCGTCGAGAAGACGTCCGCCGGCCTGCAGCGGGTGGGGGCGCCGGGCAGCCTCCTGGCGGCGAACCAGCACGTCGTCGGTGGCCTCGAGGAAGAGCAGGGTGGTACGCCGGCCCGTCGCGCCCTGCGCGAGGTTGGCCTGCAGCGTCTCGAAGAAGGAGCCCGAGCGGACGTCGACGACGACCGCGATCGGCTGCTCGTAGCCGCGCGTCTCGTCGACCAGCCGCACGACGTCGCGCAGCAGGGTCGGGGGGAGGTTGTCGACGACGTAGAAGCCGAGGTCCTCGAGCTCCTTCGCCGCCGTGCTGCGGCCCGCGCCGGTCATGCCGGTCACGACCACCAGCTCGCCACGGTGCGAGGCGACACCGTCCTCGGGTGGGTGCATGTGCTTCCTCCTCAGTCAGGCGTGGACGTTACTCGCCGGCCGCCAGCGCCGCCTGCATGTCCGCCACCGTCAGGGTGCGGGCGTTGCCGTTGGCGGCGTTGAGCGCGAGGGGAAGCCCTTCGGCGACGAGGTGGCCGAGCAGGTCCCGGCCCGAGGCCGCGTGCGCCACCAGCTTGCCCTCCGGCCGCTCCCCCGCCGCCGTCGCAGCGGCGAGCCAGCGGTCGAGCCGGCCGGGGTGGGTGAACGCCAGCACCGCCGGCCCGTCGCCGAACTCCCTCATCTCGGGCGAGAAGGCGCCGGAGGCGTCCTCCTGGCCGGGCATGCCGAGGTGCGCCTCGAGCAGGGCGGCAGCGACCTGCTCGAGGGGTGCGTCGTCGTCCAGCAGCTGCTCGACGTCGTTCTGGGGCGGGAGCTCGGGTGCGAGCGGGTCGAACGTCATGTCTCTCCTGGTCAGGACTCGGTGATCTCGCCGGTGGTCATGTTGACGGCGGGCGCCGCAGGCCTGGACGCCGCGACGGCGGTGGCGATCGCCTCGGCCGTGCGGGGGCCGATGCCCGGGACGACGGCGATCTCCTCGACCGTCGCGGCCCGCAGCTTCTTCAGGGACCCGAAGTGCTTCATCAGCACCTTGCGGCGGACCTCTCCGAGCCCGGGAACGTCGTCGAGCACGCTCTCGACCATCGACTTGCTGCGCCGGTTGCGGTGGTGCGTGATCGCGAAACGGTGGGCCTCGTCGCGGATCCGCTGCAGCAGGTAGAGCCCCTCGGAGCTGCGCGCGAAGATGACCGGGTCCTCGTCGTCCGGCAGCCACACCTCCTCCAGGCGCTTGGCCAGGCCCACGACCGGGATCTCGTCGGCGAGGCCGAGGCCGGTCAGCGCGTCGACCGCGGCAGCGACCTGCGGTGGTCCACCGTCGACGACGACGAGGCCGGGTGTGTAGGCGAAGCGGCGCGGGCGGCCGGTCTCGGGGTCGACCAGCAGCGGACCGTCCTCCACCGCGTCGCCCCGCTCATCGAGCAGGCGCCGGAACCGCCGTGTGATCACCTCGTGCATCGAGGCGACGTCGTTCTGGCCCTCGACGGACCTGATCACGAACCGGCGGTAGTCGGACTTGCGCGCGAGGCCGTCCTCGAAGACCACCATGCTGGCGACAACCTCGGTGCCCTGGAGGTTGGAGATGTCGAAGCACTCGATGCGCAGCGGCACCTCGGCCAGTCCGAGGGCCTCCTGGATCTCCGCCAGCGCCCGGTTGCGCGTGGTGAGGTCGCTCGCACGCTTGGTCTTGTGCAGCGCGAGGGACTGCGCGGCATTGCGGGCGACGGTCTCCTGGAGCGTCTTCTTGTCGCCCCGCTGCGGCACACGGATCTGCACGCGGCTGCCGCGGCGTTCGGAGAGAAGGTCCTCGAGGACGCCGGCCTCCGGCGGCAGTGCGGGCACCAGGATCTCCCGGGGTACGCCGTCGCCCTCCTCGCCGCCGTACAGCTGGACCAGGAAGTGCTCGACGAGCTCGGGGGTCTCGCCCTCCTCGACCCGGTCGGCGACCCACCCGCGCTGACCCCGGATCCGGCCGCCGCGGACGTGGAAGACCTGCACGGCGACCTCGAGGGGGTCCTCGGCCAGCGCGATCACGTCGGCGTCGGTGCCGTCGCCGAGTACGACCGCCTGCTTCTCCAGCGCGGTGCGCAGGGCACCCACGTCGTCACGGAGGCGGGCGGCCCTCTCGAACTCCATCTCCTCGCTGGCGGCGTACATCTCGCGCTCGAGCTTGCGCACGAAGGTCGCGGTGTTGCCCGCCATGAAGTCACAGAAGTCGCGGGCGATCCCGCGGTGCTCCTCGGCGCTCACGCGGCCGACGCAGGGCGCCGAGCACTTGTCGATGTAGCCGAGGAGGCAGGGACGGCCGGTCTGCTCGGCCCGCTTGAAGACACCCTGGCTGCAGCTGCGCATCGGGAAGACGCGGAGCAGCAGGTCGACGGTCTCGCGGATCGCCCACGCGTGGCTGTAGGGGCCGAAGTAGCGCGTGCCCTTCTTCTTCGCTCCCCGCATCACCTGCACCCGCGGGAACTCCTCGTCGAGCGTCACCGCGAGCCAGGGGTACGACTTGTCGTCGCGGTACTTCACGTTGAACCGCGGGTCGAACTCCTTGATCCAGGAGTACTCCAGCTGCAGCGCCTCGACCTCGGTGCCGACGACGGTCCACTCCACGCTCGCCGCGGTGGTGACCATCGTCGCCGTCCGCGGGTGCAGGCTGTGGATCGGCTGGAAGTAGTTGGAGAGCCTGGCGCGCAGGTTCTTCGCCTTGCCGACGTAGATCACGCGGCGGTTGGTGTCGCGGAAGCGGTACACCCCCGGCTGGGTCGGGATCTCCCCCGGCTTGGGGCGATACGTCAGCGAGTCGGGCACATGGAAACCCTAGTCGGCTGCACCGACAGGCTCGCCAACCGTGGTACGACGACGGGCGTCGCGGTAGCGCAGCCAGTGCTCACCGAGGACCAGCCCGGCGACGAGACCGCCGAAGGCCGCGAAGCGCACCGGCTGGTCGGCACCGATCGCGCCGGGCACCACAGCCACGAGCGCGCCGATCACGGCCAGCCAGGCCAGCAGGAGAAGGCGCTCGGCCAGGTCGTTCCGGTTCAGGATCTGCCATGCGACTCCTCCGACGGCTGCCACGAGGAAGCCGAGACCGAACCAGGTCGACGACTCGTCGGAATGCGTCATCAGGGCCCCACCCGCTGACAGGGCCGCGAGCGCGACGATCCATGCCCACCAACGGGGCAGGGTCTTCGAGAATGCCGGGTTCGCCATGGCCGCAGTCTGGCGCACCCTCCCGCCCGCGACCTCACCATTCGTCGAGATCGCTCAACAGATGGTGAGGTGGCGCAAGGGAGCTTCTGGCAGGCCCAGGGACGCAGGCATCCCTCACGCCGGCTTCGCGTACGCCGCGACCCCGGTGTCGAGGAAGACGCAGTCCTCGTCGCCCTCGACCCACGCGTCGTGGCCGGGATCGATCGTCACGACGTCGCCGGGGCCCATGTGCAGCTCGGTGCCGTCATCCATCCGGACCGTCATGTGCCCGGAGAGGCAGAACCCCTTGTGGGCGGTCTGGCAGGAGTCGGTGCCGGCGATGGGGCGGACGTCCTCCGACCACTTCCAGCCCGGCTCGAAAACCGCGCGACCCAGGGTGAAGTCGTCGATCGTGACCACGTCGAGGTGGCCGTGCGCCTGGAAGGGACGCGTCTCGTCGGGCGCGTCGATCGAGTGGGTGAGGGTGGTCATGACTCGACCGTAGAACCGCACCCGGAGCCCTACGACCCCAGTGCGCACAGACTCGGGCCGGACCACTCCCACCCCGTGGCACGCCGCTTCGGTCGACCCGTGGTCCGTGCGGTCAGGCCGTGACGATGTCGGGGCCGGAGACCTTGATCGCGACGGAAGCGAGCTGCCCACCGGCCGGCGCCGGCGGGCCGGTCACCTTGCCCGTCGTCGCGTCGTATGTGGACCCGTGGATGGTGCAGGTGATGGTGTTGCCCTCCACCTTGCTCACGTCGAAGCCCTGGTGCAGGCACTTCGAGCTGAACGCCTTGAACTCGCCCTTCGCGGGCTGGGTGATCACGATGTGGCGGTCCTGGAGGACGATCCCGCCGCCGACGGGGATGTCGGCCGCGACAGCGAGCTTCTGGCCGGCCGCCCCCGCGGACGGGGCCCCGCCGGCGTCGGACGAGCCGCCGCCGCAGCCCGCGAGCGCGGCCGCGACGCCGAGCGCGCCGAGGCCCTGGAACACGATCCGTCGGGGGTACACGTCCTGGCTCATGCACTCGACCCTAGACGCGCAACCTGAAAGCAGGCCGTGAATCCCCGGTCACCCGAGGAGCGGCTTGAGGAACCGGCCCGTGTGGCTGTCGCCGTTGGCCGCGATCTCCTCGGGCGTGCCCGTGGCGACCACCGTGCCGCCGCGCGAGCCGCCCTCGGGACCCATGTCGATCAGCCAGTCCGCGGTCTTGATGACGTCGAGGTTGTGCTCGATCGTCAGCACCGTGTTGCCCTTGTCGACCAGGCTCTGCAGCACGCCGAGGAGCTTGCGGATGTCCTCGAAGTGCAGACCCGTCGTCGGCTCGTCGAGCACGTAGACGGTGCGGCCGGTCGAGCGCTTCTGCAGCTCGGAGGCGAGCTTCACGCGCTGCGCCTCGCCACCGGAGAGCGTCGTCGCCGGCTGACCCAGGCGCACGTAGCCGAGGCCGACCTCGCAGAGCGTCTTCATGTGGCGCGCGATCGCCGGGACGGCCGCGAAGAACTCCGCAGCCTCCTCGATCGGCATGTCGAGAACGTCGGCGATGGTCTTGCCCTTGTAGTGCACCTCGAGCGTCTCGCGGTTGTAGCGGGCGCCGTGGCACACCTCGCACGGGACGTAGACGTCCGGCAGGAAGTTCATCTCGATCTTGATCGTGCCGTCACCGGAGCACGCCTCGCAGCGGCCACCCTTCACGTTGAAGGAGAAGCGGCCCTGCTGGTAGCCGCGCATCTTCGCCTCGGGGGTCTGCGCGAAGAGCTTGCGGACGTGGTCGAAGACACCGGTGTACGTCGCGGGGTTGGAGCGTGGCGTCCGGCCGATCGGCGACTGGTCGACGTGGATCACCTTGTCGACGTGCTCGAGGCCGGTGATCTTCCGGTGCCGGCCGGGGACGGTGCGCGCGTTGTAGAGGGTCTTGGCCAGCGAGGTGTAGAGGATGTCGTTGACCAGGGTCGACTTGCCCGAGCCGGACACACCGGTGACGGAGACGAAGCAGCCCAGCGGGAACTCGACCGTCACGTCCTGGAGGTTGTGCTCCTTCGCCCCGTGGACGACGAGCGACCGGCCCTTGGTCGGCGGACGGCGCGTGAGCGGCACCTCGATCGCCTTGCGGCCTGCGAGGTAGGCGCCGGTCATCGACTCCTTGTTCTTCAGCAGCTCCTTGACCGTGCCCGAGTGGACGACGTGGCCGCCGTGCTCACCCGCGCCCGGGCCGATGTCGACCACCCAGTCGGCGGTCTTGATCGTGTCCTCGTCGTGCTCGACGACGATGAGCGTGTTGCCGAGGTTCTTCAGGCGCAGGAGCGTCTCGATGAGCCGCTCGTTGTCGCGCTGGTGCAGGCCGATCGACGGCTCGTCGAGCACGTAGAGGACGCCGACCAGCCCGGCGCCGATCTGCGTGGCCAGCCGGATCCGCTGGGCCTCGCCGCCCGAGAGCGAGCCGGAGGGGCGGTCGAGCGACAGGTAGTCCAGGCCCACGTCGAGCAGGAACCTCAGCCGCTCCTGGATCTCCTTGAGCACGCGCTCCGCGATCTGCAGCTCGCGCTGGCTCAGCTCGAGGTTGTTCAGGTACTCCGCGGCGTCGCTGATCGGGAGCGCGCAGACCTCGGCGATGTTCTTGCCACCGGCCTCCTTCGCACCCAGCGTCACACCCATCGAGACCGGCTTGAGGCGCGAGCCGTGGCAGGCGAGGCACGGGACCTCGCGCATGAAGCCCTCGAAGCGCTCGCGGGCGGTGTCGGACTCCGACTCGCGGTGCCTGCGCTCGACGTACGGGCGGACGCCTTCGTACGCCGCGAAGTAGCTGCGCTCGCGGCCGTAGCGGTTGGTGGTGCGGACGTGGACCTTCGACGGGTGGCCGTCCATGATCACGCGCTGGTGCTTCGCGGAGAGCTTCTCCCACGGGGTGTCGAGGTCGAAGCCGATCTCCGCACCGAGCGCACCGAGCAGGCGCTGGAAGTACTCCGACACGTGGGCGCCGGTCCACACCTGGATCGCGCCCTCGGCCAGCGTCGCGGCAGGGTCGGCGATCACCAGCTCGGGGTCGACCTCCATGCGGGTGCCGAGGCCATGGCACTCCGGACAGGCACCGAAGGGCGAGTTGAACGAGAACGACCGCGGCTCCAGGTCGTCGGTCTCGATGGGGTGCTCGTTGGGGCACGCCATCCGCTCCGAGAACTTCAGCTCCTCGCCCGTGTCGACCATGTCGAAGACGATCAGGCCGCCGGCCAGGTTGAGCGCGGTCTCGACCGAGTCGGTCAGCCGGCGCTTGGCCGACTCCTTGACCGCGAGCCGGTCGACGACGACCTCGATCGTGTGCTTCAGCTTCTTGTCGAGGGTCGGAGGGTTGTCCAGCGTGTGGGTCTCGCTGTCGACCCGGACACGGGAGTAGCCCTGCGACTGCAGCGAGCGGAAGAGCTCGGCGTACTCGCCCTTGCGGCCGCGGACGACCGGGGCGAGGACCTGGAAGCGTGTGCCCTCCTCGAGCTGCATCATCCGGTCGACGATCTGCTGCGGCGTCTGCCGCTCGATCGGCTCGCCACACGTCGGGCAGTGCGCGCGGCCGGCGCGCGCGTAGAGCAGACGCAGGTAGTCGTAGACCTCGGTGATGGTGCCGACGGTCGAGCGCGGGTTCTTGGAGGTGGACTTCTGGTCGATCGAGACCGCGGGCGAGAGGCCCTCGATGAAGTCGACGTCGGGCTTGTCCATCTGCCCCAGGAACTGGCGCGCGTACGCCGAGAGCGACTCGACGTAGCGGCGCTGGCCCTCGGCGAAGATCGTGTCGAACGCGAGGCTCGACTTGCCGGAGCCGGACAGGCCGGTGAAGACGATGAGCGCATCCCGCGGGAGGTCGAGAGACACGTCCTTGAGGTTGTGCTCGCGTGCGCCACGGATGACGAGCTGGTCGGCCAACGCTGGTCCCTTCGGGGGCCGGTTCGAACAAGTGTTCGCCATCCTACACTGGCCCCCATGAGCGAGCAGGCGTCGGCCGAGAACCCCATCACCGCGGTCCTCGAGGCCACGCAGCGGTACCTGTCGACGGTCGCCCGGCTCACCGAGGAGCAGCTCCGCGAGCCCTCCGTGCTGCCCGGCTGGACCCGCGCGCACGTGGTGGCCCACGTGGCCCTCAACGCCCACGGCTTCGCCGGCGCCCTGCGCGGCCTCCGCACCGGCACCCCCACCCCGGTCTACGCCAGCGACGAGCAACGCGACGCCGACATCGAGGCGTACGCCGCTGCGTCGCTCGAGCAGCTCCAGGCCTTCACGCAGATGCAGTGCCTGCGCATGGCCGGCGAGCTGAACATGCTCAAGGCCGTCGGCTCGGTCGAGCGGACGCCCGGCGGCCCCGTGCTCTCCGTCGTCGACGTCGTCGAGCTGCGCTGGCGCGAGGTGGAGATCCACCACGCTGACCTGGCGGCCGACCTCGCACCGGGCTACTCCCCCGCCGACTGGCCGGCGACCTTCGCGGCGTACCTCGTGGAGGAGGCGGCCTGGGACCGCGGCGAGGAGTTCGCCGCCACGCTGCACGCGCAGGACATCGGCAAGACGTTCCGCGTGGGGGCCGGTGGCCACGGCATCGCCGGCACCGCAGGCGCGCTCGCGTGGTGGCTCGTCGGCCGGGGCGCCGGCGAGGACCTCGTCGCGATCCGTGGCCTGCCGGAGCTCGGCCCCTGGAAGCGCCGTCCGCGCGAGGCCTGAGCCTCACCCGGCACGACGTACCGTGACGTCGTGACCGCAGGTGAACAGCGATGACCACCGCCGCCGTCGTCGGCAGCGGACCCAACGGCCTCGCTGCGGCGATCCGCCTCGCCACCGCCGGCCTGGAGGTCACCGTCGTCGAGGCCGCCGACCGCCCGGGCGGTGGCACGCTCACCAGCGAGCGCACGCTGCCGGGCCTGCTGCACGACGACTGCGCCGCGTTCCACCCCACGGGCGTCGCGTCCCCCTTCTTCCGGTCACTCGACCTGGAGCGCCACGGCCTGCGCTGGCTCTGGCCCGAGGTCGACCTCGCCCACCCGCTCGACGACGGCCGCGCGGGGCTCGCGGCGCGCGACCTGGCAGAGACGGCCCGGTCGCTCGGCGTGGACGCCGAGCGGTGGCGTCGCCTGTTCGCCCCCTCGCTGCGGCACTTCGAGCCCCTGATCGACGAGGTGCTCCAGCCGGTCGCGCACCTCCCCCGGCATCCGGTCACCCTGGGCCGGTTCGGCACGAGGGCGGTGCTGCCGGCGACCGTGCTCGCACGACTCTTCCGCGACGAGCCCGCGAAGGGGCTCTTCACCGGCGTCGCCGCGCACTCGTTCGGCCGGCTCGACACACCGTTCAGCGGATCCGTCGGCCTGATGCTCGCCGCCTCGGCGCACGCGGTCGGGTGGCCGGTCGCCGAGGGCGGCACGGAGGCGATCACCCGCGCGCTGCTGGCCGAGCTCGCCGCACACGGCGGACGTGTGGTCACCGGGCAGCACGTGACCTCGACCGACCACGTCGCCGACCTCCTCGGAGGCGCGCCCGCCATCACCATGCTCGACACCAACCCGCGTGATGCCGCACGGATCCTCGGCCCCGCCCTCCCCACGCGCATCCGGCGCGCATACCAGCGCTTCCGCTACGGGCCGGCGGCGTTCAAGGTCGACATCGCCCTGGAGGGGGACATCCCCTGGACCAACCCCGACGTACGCCGTGCCGGCACCGTCCACCTCGGCGGCTCCGCAGCGGAGATCGTGCAGACCGAGGCGGAGACGACGGCGGGCCGGATGCCGCAGCGGCCGTTCGTCCTGCTCGGCCAGCAGTACCTCGTCGACCCGTCACGCTCGACCCCGGAAGCCAACCCGGTCTACGCCTACGCGCACGTCCCGCACGCCTACACGGGCGACGCCACGGAAGCGATCCTGGACCAGGTCGAGCGGTTCGCCCCGGGGTTCCGCGAGCAGGTCCTGCAGGTCACCTCCCGCGGCCCGATGGAGCTCGCGGCCCACAACCCGAACTACGTCGGCGGCGACATCAGCGCCGGCGCGAACACGGCCCGACAGCTGCTCGCGCGGCCCCGCCTCGCCGTGGACCCGTACGCGACCGGCGTACCGGGCACCTACCTGTGCTCGTCGGCGACACCGCCCGGTGCGGGCGTGCACGGCATGGGCGGCTACCTCGCCGCAGGGGCGGCGCTGCGGCACCTCCGCTGACCGCTGCGCCCGACGTCCACCCACCGACGCCTGCCTACGCTGGGGACCATGACGTACACCGGAGACGTGACTCCCGCCGGCCCGCCCGCGATCCGCGAGCTTCCCGGCCTCACCATCACCAAGTACGCCGTCGATCCCCGGATGGCGAACAACTGCTACCTCCTGCGCTGCACGGCGACGGGAGCCCAGCTGCTCGTCGACGCCGCCGACGACGCCCCTGCTCTCCTGGAGCTCACCGGCGGCATCGTCGACACCATCGTGACCACCCACCAGCACTGGGACCACCACCGCGCCCTGGCCGACCTCGCCGCCGTCACCCGGCCGATGACCGTCGCCGGCGCGCCGGATGCCGACGCGATCGAGTCGGCGACCGGCGTACCTGTCTCGCGACGCGTCGGCGACGGCGACGTGGTCAGGGTCGGGGACGTGGAGCTCGAGGTCATCGCCATCGCCGGTCACACGCCCGGCTCGATCTGCCTGCTCTACCGCGACCCCGCGGGCCACCCGCACCTGTGGACGGGCGACGCGCTCTTCCCCGGTGGCGTCGGTGCGACCTTCGGCGATGCCGATGCGTTCGCGACCCTCATCGACCAGGTCGAGACGAAGATCTTCGACCGTCTGCCCGACGAGACCTGGTTCTACCCGGGCCACGGCGGCGACTCGACGCTGGGCACCGAGCGTCCGAGCCTCCCGGACTGGCGGGCCCGGGGCTGGTGACCCGCCGGGGCCGCGACCTCAGCGGAGCCCCTCGAGCAGCAGCAACGCACCGAAGATCGCGAACAGCGCGGCGGCGCCGTACCTGATCGGGCGCTCGGGCAGGTTGCGGCCGATCAGCACACCCGCAGCGATCGCGAGGGCGTCGGCGGCGACCATGCCCAGCGTCGACCCGAGCCAGGTGCCGAACCAGCCCTCGTTCGTGGCGAGCGTGATCGTGGCCAGCATCGTCTTGTCGCCGAGCTCCGCGAGGAAGAAGGCCGTGCCGACGGCGACGACGGCCAGTCCGCGCGCGCGGGCGGCCTTCTGCGACTCCTCGTCGGTGAGCTCGTCGCCGCGCAGCGTCCACAGTGCGAAGGCGAGGAACGCGACACCGGCCGCGATGTTGATCGTGCCCTGGTGGGCCGCGAAGGCGTCCCCGAGGAGGGCGCCGATGCCGACGGAGGCGAGGTGCACGATCGCGGTCGCCGCGGTGATGCCGAGGATGACATCACGGGCCCGGTACCGGGTCGCGAAGGTCATCGCCATCAGCTGGCTCTTGTCGCCCAGCTCGGCGACGAAGATGACGGCGGTGCTGAGAAGGAAGGCGTACACGGGTGTCTCCTTGCGCCGCGAGGCCGAAGGACACCAGGGACGTCGCCTCCGACCAGGCGACGTCCGTAGTGGGTCGTCAATCTGGTCGAAAGTCTCGTCCGCCACCGAGGTGGCCTGCCGCACCGGACCCGGAGGTCAGTGTGTCGACGCGGCTGTTGGGGACTACTCCCTTTCGCCGATGATGGTACCGGCTCAGGCCGCGAGGTCCCGCTCGTGGGTCTCGCCCCGGTAGCGGGAGGGCCGGCCGTCGATCCGGAGGAGCGTCCACAGCAGGCGCGCCGGACCACGCCGGATGCCGAGCCTGTCGGCGAGCAGGCGCACGTCACCGAACATCTCGCGGCGGTGTGCGTCCGAGGCCGGCGAGCGCCACCACATCTCGCGGGCGACCCGTCGCGGGATGCCCATCGCCCGCAGGTCGCGCCGGGTCGGCTTCATGATCATGCTGCAGAGCCACCACATCGCGGCCGGGTAGGCGAGCGACAGGAAGAAGCGCTTGACCGGCCCGGCGGCGGCGACGTTCTTCGCCAGCCACTCGTGCGCGAAGCTGATGTGCCGCGCCTCCTCGGCGATGTGGATCTGCATGATCCGCGAGATCAGCGGCTGCCGTCCTCCGTCGCGGATCATGGACTTCTGCAGGTGGTCGATCGGCTCCTCACCCGCGAGGATCCCGATGAAGAAGACGGTCGGCAGGTAGAGCCCGGCCTGCGTGATGAACGGCGCAAGCCG
The DNA here is from genome assembly GCF_030580915.1 of Nocardioides jiangxiensis. Taxonomy (NCBI): domain Bacteria; kingdom Bacillati; phylum Actinomycetota; class Actinomycetes; order Propionibacteriales; family Nocardioidaceae; genus Nocardioides; species Nocardioides jiangxiensis. The sequence goes on along the minus strand of NZ_JAUQTA010000002.1, from coordinate 590,441 downwards.
CTGGAAGTACGTCGGCGCGCCCTGGGGGTCGATGCCGAAGCGCTCGTGGGCCCGGTTGACCGCCTCCTGGAACATCTGGATGTGGTGGGTCTCCTCCGTGACCTCGTGCATGGCGTAGCGGAACTCCGGGTTGCCGGTGCGCATGCCGATCAGGTGGTGCATCATCCCGCCGATCAGCACCTGCTCGAACTGGCGGCCCACCTTCGCGATCTGGGCGAAGCGGAACATCCCGATCGCGATCTGCCGCTCGAGGGGAAGCGCCTGGTACCAGGGATGGGCACCGATGACGTCCGCCTCCGACAGCACGAACTGCGGGTCGTCCTCCCGCCACGCGTACGCCGGGTCGTCCCACGGCACGTCCGTGAAGGCGTTGAAGGAGAGTCGCACGGATGCCTCGGAGAGGCTTCGCAGGTGGGCCTCGTAGGCGACGGCGTCGAATGCTTCCTGGACCATGCGGCGACATTACCTGCGACAGCCTGTCACAGACACTCACCGTGCATGTGTGGCGCGTCACACCCCCGGAAAGCGCGACAGGGCCCCGCGACGAACCTGTCGTGGCGGGGCCGTAGTCGACGGGCGATGACAGAGAGGGGAAGTCACCGCTTCCATCAGGAGGTGAAGGCCGGGAGGGGCTTTCGTGACTTCAGGCTAGGCGGCGCCCACCGCGTCGCGACAGGGCCAGAAGTCACTGTTTGGCCCCTACTTTCGTCTAGGCGGGGCCTCCGCGCTCAGCGGAAGAGGCCACCGACGACGGGGACCTGCCCCGCCACGCCGCGTACGACGGCGGGCAGCTGCGACTTCACGACGTACTCCCCCACGCCGACCGCCGACGGCTTGGTGACCGCGGGCTCCTTGCCACGGCCCATGCGCCACAGCTGCGTCGTGTACCAGACCACCTCGGCCATCGCGTCGAGCTTGCGGATGCCGATGGAGCGCGGCTCCATGCCGGCGACCTCGGAGCGCTGGCCGGACAGGAGCAGGCGCGGGAAGTCGGGGTCGACCGCGAGGGGACGACCCAGGCCGATCACGTCGACGGCGCCGGTCGCGATCGCCTCGTCCATGCCCTCCTTGGTGCGGAAGCCGCCGGTGACCATGAGCGGAAGCGACACCTCGCCACGGAGGCGCTCGGCGAAGTCGAGGAAGTAGGCCTCCCGCTGGCGGGTCGACTCGCGCTTCGTGACGCCCATCATCGCGCCGACCTCATAGGTGCCGCCGGAGATCTCGAGCAGGTCGATGCCGGCCGCCTCGAGCGCCTTCGCGACGACGATCGACTCGTCCTCGCTGAACCCGCCCCGCTGGAAGTCGGCGCTGTTGAGCTTCACCGACAGCACCTTGTCGGCCCCGATCACCGCACGCGTGGCGGCGACGATCTCGAGGAGGAAGCGCGCGCGGTTCTCCGTGGAGCCGCCGTACTGGTCGGTGCGCTGGTTGGCGAGCGGCGAGAGGAACTGGCTGATCAGGTAGCCGTGCGCACCGTGCAGCTGCACGCCGTCGAAGCCGGCGGCGACGCACACGCGCGCGGTCTCGGCGTACCGGGCCACGATGTCGGCGATCTCCTCCGCGGTGAGCTCGCGCGGCACGGCGAAGGCCCCGCCCATGCCCTTGAGCCCGATGGCCGACGGGGCGACCGGTCGGGGCGACAGCGAACGCGGCGACTGGCGACCCGGGTGGTTGACCTGGACGAGCGCCACGGCACCTGCCGACTTCGCGGCCGCGGCCCAGGCGGAGAGCGCCTCGAGGTCGCGGCCGTCCTCGACGACGACGTTCGCCGGCTCGCCCAGCGCACGCCGGTCGACCATGACGTTGCCGGTGACGAGGAGTCCCGAGCCGCCCGTCGCCCACCGGTCGTAGAGCTTCACCAGGCGACCGTCGGGCGCGTGCGTCGCGATCGTGCCGAGCTGCTCCGACAGGGCGCTCTTGGCGAGGCGGTTGGGCAGCGTCACGCCGCAGGGCAGGGTCAGGGAGGTCTCGATCACGGCCGCAATCTATCCACCGGTGAAGGATCCGGGCGTCCTCCCCTGGTCGGAACTTGCCGCTCCGACCGCGGGCGGAGCCGTGACAGGGCTCAGGCGCCGTCGGTGTCGAACTCGCCGATCTCGTACTCGGCGGTGTCGACGGAGAACCCGTCGCCGAACGGGTTGCCCGCGAGCGAGACGAACTTCTCCTGATGGCGCCGCTCGCGCGGGAAATCCAGCTCACGCAGCGCCATCGAGACCGCCCTCATGAACGGCGCGGGGCCACAGCAGAACGCGTCATAGGAGGAGTACTGCGCGGCGAACGCCTTGAGCTGGTCCTGGGTGGGGAGACCCTGGACGCTCTCCAGCCAGTGGACGACGAGCAGGCGGTCGGGGTGCGCGGCCGCGAGCTCGGCGAGCTCCCGCGCGAAGATCACCGACTTCTCGTCGCGGTTCGCGTAGAAGACGACGACCCGTCCCGTGCCGTGCGCGAGAGCGGTGCGGGTGATCGACATGATCGGGGTGACCCCCGAGCCGCCCGCGAAGAGCAGCAGGTCCTCGTCGAGGTCCTTCGGCGTGAAGATGCCTGCCGGCGGCAGCACGCGGAGGCTGTGGCCGGGGCGCAGGTTGTCGGCGATCCAGTTCGACGCATAGCCCTCGGCCGTGCGCTTGATGGTCACGCGCAGCGGGCCGCCGTCGTGCGGCGACGACGACAGCGAGTAGCAGCGCGCCGCCAGCTCGTGGGTGTCGCTCGGCACGGCGATGGTCAGGAACTGGCCCGGCTTGTAGACGAACTCCGACGCCAGCTCCGCCGGCACCTCGAGGGCGACCGTCAGCGCGTCGTGGGTCTCCTCCACCACCTCGACGACGGGCAGGAGGTAGGAGTCGATTTCGACAATCTGGCCTGACATGTAAAGCAGCCTACGGGTTGCCGGGACACCGCGTCGCCGTGACCACCGTCACGTGAGAAGCCGGGCCGTGCCGTTGGTCAGCTGCACGACGTAGAAGCCCGAGTTCGCGTCGGTGTACCAGACCTGGCCGCGCGCCGCGTCGTACGCCGGAGCGCTCATCGCCCACGACCCGATCGCCGGCGGCAGGAGCACCAGGCCCTTCGCGGAGGTGAGCGGCCGGTTGAAGTACGCCGCCTCCTTCGGGTGCGCGAGGTCGCTGATGTCGAAGAGCCGCAGCCCGGACAGGATCATCGAGCAGCCGACCAGCTTCGGTGCGTCGGTCCGCGGGATCGAGCAGTAGTGCGCCGCATAGCCCTGTGCCGGGAACGACGCACCCGGGTCGCCCCACTCCGCGTCGCGGCGGTCGGGCTGCTGCGCCTCGAGGCGGAGGTTGGAGATGATCCGCGGGTGCACCGGGTCGGTGACGTCGATGATCCGCGCGGCGCCGACCGGCGCGGTCTTCATGCTCGTCAGCCCCTGGAGGGAGAAGAGGTCGATGAACTCGTCGACCTCCATCACATAGGTGCGGCCGTCCTTCGTGAACGGCTCGGCCACCTGCGGGATCGACAGCTCGCGCCAGGTCAGGCTCGAGAGCGTCGTGATCTGCGGGTTCGCCACGCGGTCCTGGACCTGGCTGACGTCGAGGATCCGCAGGCCACCACCGGAGATGCCGGTCGCGGACGGGGAGCCGATGTTGGCGACGTACATGGTGCGACCGTCGGGCGAGAGACGCACCCCGTGGTAGACCACGCCGGTCTGCAGCTTGAGCAGCTTCGGCGTGCGCGGGTCGGTCAGGTCGATCGCAGCCAGGGTGCCGGCGATCCCGGCGCTCCAGAACGTCCTGCCATCGGGCGCGAAGCCGGACTCGTGGCCGAGGATGCCCATCGGCGAGGTGGAGAGCAGCCTCGGGTGCCGGCAGTCGGTCCTGACGTCGTAGACGTCCATGACGCCCGGCAGCGTCGCAGCGGTGCCCATCACGGCCACGAGCAGGCCACGCGCCCGGTTGACCAGCAGCGTCTCGTGCGGGCTGAGCATGGCCGGCGTGACCAGGCTCGCCGTCTTCACTGGCGCGGCAGGGTCGGCCATGTCGAGCACCTGCACGCCGAGGCCCGTGCCGTTGAGGGTGTTGCTCAGGACGTCACGCCCGGCGATGAGCGTGGAGTCGTAGAACGCACACGTGTGTCCGGCCGGATCGGTGTAGCGCTCGACCTTGAAACCTCCGGAGGCACCCTGGTGGGCCACCTGCCTGGTGTTGCAGAAGTACCCCTTCGCGGCGCGCCCGCTGTCGTAGTCGGCCTTCGGGACCCTGCCCTGCCACGAGGTCTCCGGCAGCGATCCGGGACCGCACACCGCCCGGGGCGTGGCAGCCGGCCAGGTGTCAGCGGCTCCCTGCGAGACGCCGGCGATCGCCAGCGTGCCGAGGCCCAGCGCGACGACGAGGGCGGCGATGAGGCGATGGACGGCGTTGCGGTGATCCATGCACACCTCAACGAACGCAGGTGACGACGGTCACGCCGCCGCCCGCCGCCTCACTCCCCGACGTACGCCGCGAGGTGCTGGCCGGTGAGCGTCGAGCGGTCCGCGACCAGCGCGGCCGGCGTTCCCTCGAAGACCACCCGGCCACCGTCGTGACCGGCGCCCGGGCCGAGGTCGATGACCCAGTCCGCGTGTGCCATGACGGCCTGGTGGTGCTCGATCACGATCACCGTCTTGCCCGCGTCGACGATCCGGTCGAGCAGCCGCAGCAGGTTGTCGACGTCCTTCAGGTGCAGGCCGGTGGTCGGCTCGTCGAGCACGAACACTCCCCCGCTGTCCTTCATGTTCATCGCCAGCTTGACCCGCTGCCGCTCACCCCCGGACAGGGTGTTGAGCGGCTGACCCAGGCGCAGGTAGCCGAGGCCGACGTCCTCGAGCCGGGCCAGGATCGATGCCGCCGCGGGCGTCTTCGTCTCGCCCGCGCTGAAGAACGCCAGCGCCTCCGACACCGGCAGGTCGAGCACCTCGGCGATGTTGAGCCCGCCCCAGCGCAGCTCCAGGACCGAGGCCTGGAAGCGCTTGCCGCCGCAGTCCTCGCACGGCGTCGAGACGGTGTCCATGAACCCGAGCTCGGTGACGATCACGCCGGCGCCGTTGCAGGTCGGGCAGGCACCCTCCGAGTTGGCGCTGAACAGGGCCGGCTTCACCCCGCACGCCTTCGCGAACGCCTTCCGGATCGGCTCCAGCAGTCCGGTGTACGTCGCCGGGTTGCTGCGGCGTGACCCCTTGATCGGCGCCTGGTCGACGACCACGACGCCCGCGCGACCCGCCACCGAGCCGTGCACCAGGGAGCTCTTGCCCGAGCCGGCGACGCCGGTCACGACCGTGAGCACACCGGTCGGGATGTCGACGTCGACGTGGTCGAGGTTGTGGGACGTCGCGTCGCGGACCTCGATCACGCCGGTGCGCTCGCGGACCCGGTCCTTGAGCCTGGCCCGGTAGGCCAGTGCCCGGCCGGTGTGGGTGTCGGCGGCCCGCAGCTCGTCGTACGTGCCCTCGAAGACGACCTCGCCTCCGCCGGTGCCGGCCTCCGGTCCCATGTCGACGACGTGGTCGGCGATCGCGATCGTCTCCGGCTTGTGCTCCACGACGAGCACGGTGTTGCCCTTGTCGCGGAGCTCGGTGAGGACCTTGTTCATGCGCTCGATGTCGTGCGGGTGGAGGCCGATCGTGGGCTCGTCGAAGACGTAGGTGACGTCCGTCAGGGCCGAGCCGAGGTGGCGGACCATCTTGGTGCGCTGCGCCTCGCCGCCCGACAGCGTGCCGGAGGGCCGGTCGAGCGAGAGGTAGCCGAGGCCGATCTCGGTGAGGGCGTCGAGCAGGTGCAGCAGCCCGTCGACCAGCGGGGCGACCACCGGTTCGCCGATGGTCCGGACCCAGTCAGCGAGGTCGGTGACCTGCATCCGGCAGACGTCGCCGATGTCGAGGCCCTTGATCTTCGAGGTGCGCGCGGACTCGTTGAGCCGCGTCCCCTCGCACCGCGGGCACTCACCGAAGACGGCCGCGCGCTCGACGAACGCCCTGATGTGCGGCTGCAGGCTCTCGGGGTCCTTGCTGAACATGGACTTCCGGATCTTCGGGATCAGGCCCTCGTAGGTGATGTTGATCTTGTCGACCCTGACCTTGCGCGGCTCGGCGTACAGCAGGTCCGCCTTCTGCTCCTCGCTCAGCTGCCCGACCGGGACGTCCGCGGGCACGACGGCCTTGAAGGCGCTCACCATCCAGCCGTCCGCGGTGTAGCCGGGCACGAGGATCGCGCCCTCCTCCAGCGACCTCGACTCGTCGATGATCGCCGTGAGGTCGAGGTCGGAGACCGTGCCCCGGCCCTCGCAGGCCGGGCACATGCCGCCGAGGTAGACCTGCTGGCGGACGACGTTCTTCTTCCCGCTCTCGGTGACCGACACTCCCCCGACCTTCGTCGTCGGGATGTTGAACGAGAACGCCGTCGGCCCGCCGATGTAGGGCTGCCCCAGGCGACTGAAGAGCGAGCGCAGCATCGCGTTGGCGTCGGTCACCGTGCCGAGCGTCGAGCGCGGGTTGGCACCGATCCGCTCCTGGTCGACCAGGATCGCGGTCGTCAGGCCGGAGAGGGCGTCCACGTCGGGCCGCGGCAGCGTCGGCATGAACCCCTGCACGAACGTCGAGTAGGTCTCGTCGATCAGGCGGCGGCTCTCCGCGGCGATGGTGCCGAAGACCAGGGAGCTCTTGCCGGAGCCGGAGACGCCCGTGAAGACGGTCAGCCGCCGCTTCGGGATCGCCACGCTGACGTCCTTGAGGTTGTTCTCCCGGGCGCCCTGCACTGTGATGAAGTCGTGGTTGTCCGCAGCGTGCACGGCCCCATCATGCCGGTCCACGCACAAGTAGCATCGCGTCCATGCGTTCAGCCAAGGACTTCTTCTCCCCGCTCGCCGTGGGCGCTCCGGCCCCCGTCCGCGAGATCCCGGCCAAGCCGAGCCGCGCGATCCACTTCTTCGACCCCGGCAACCCCAAGATGGCCGCCAAGGTCCCGGACATGGTCGGCACCGTCGACGTCCTCCTCGGCAACCTCGAGGACGCCGTCAAGGCCGAGAACAAGGAGATCGCCCGCGAGGGCCTCGTGAAGATCGGCCAGGAGGTCGACTTCGGTCCGACCCAGTTCTGGACCCGCATCAACTCGCTCGACTCGCCGTGGGTGCTCGACGACCTCACCACGCTCGTGCCCGCCATCGGCGAGAAGCTCGACGTGATCATGGTTCCCAAGGTGCAGGGCGCCGAGGACATCCACTACATGGACCGGATCCTCGCCCAGCTCGAGGCCAAGGCCGGCATCACCAAGCCGATCCTGATCCACGCGATCCTCGAGACCGCCCGTGGCGTCGCCAACATCGAGGAGATCTGCGCCGCCTCCCCGCGCATGCAGGGCCTCTCCCTCGGCCCGGCTGACCTCGCCGCGGACCGCCGCATGAAGACCACCCGCGTCGGTGGTGGCCACCCGGGCTACCTGGTCCGGGCCGACGCCCCGCGCAACGACGCCGGCGACCTGCAGTACGACGCCGACCGCACGACGTACCAGCAGGACCTGTGGCACTACACGATCGCCCGCATGGTCGACGCGTGTGCCATGCACGGCCTCTTCCCGTACTACGGCCCGTTCGGCGACATCAAGGACACCGTCGCGTGCGAGGACCAGTTCCGCAACGCGTTCCTGCTCGGCTGTGTCGGCGCCTGGTCGCTGCACCCGGTGCAGATCAAGATCGCCAACAAGGTCTTCTCGCCGTCCGTCGAGGACATCAAGCACGCCCGCCGCGTGATCGCCGCCATGGGCGACGGCACCGGCGCGGTCATGCTCGACGGCAAGATGGAGGACGACGCCTCCGTGAAGCAGTGCAAGGTCATGGTCGAGCTCGCCGAGCGCCTCGCCGCGACCGACCCCGACCTGAAGGCCATGTACGACGCGATCGAGGTTGACTGACCATGACGACTGAAGGCTTCCGCCCCCGCCGCACCGTCCTCTACATGCCCAGCTCCAACGAGCGGGCCCTGGAGAAGGCCAAGACGCTGGCCGTCGACGCGCTGATCCTCGACCTCGAGGACGCCGTCGCCCCCGACGCCAAGCCGCAGGCGCGCCTCAACGCCGCCGCCGCGGTGAAGTCGGGCGAGTACGGCGCCAAGGAGCTCACCATCCGCATCAACGGTGCGGACACCGAGTGGCACGCCGAGGACCTCAAGGCCGCCGCCGAGGCCGGACCCGACGCGATCGTCGTTCCCAAGGTCAACTCGGCCGAGCAGGTGCGCGAGCTGATCGCGTCGTTCGAGGCTGCCGGCGTCCCGGAGCACACCAAGCTCTGGGCCATGATCGAGTCGCCGCAGGCGATCCTCGACGCCCGCGAGATCCTCGGTGCCTCCGACCGCCTCACGGTCGCGGTGCTCGGCACCAACGACCTGGTCAAGGAGCTCTTCGTCGACCACGTCGTCGGCCGCACCAACCTGGTCACCTCGCTCCAGCTCGCGGTCCTCGCCGCGCGCGCCACGGGCAAGGTCATCCTCGACGGCGTCTACAACGACGTGAAGAACGCCGAGGGCTTCCTCGCCGAGGTCGAGCAGGGCCGCCAGTTCGGCTTCGACGGCAAGACGATCATCCACCCGGGCCAGATCGAGCCGGCCAACGAGGGCTTCGCGCCGTCGGCCGAGGCGATCGACAACGCCAAGGGCCTGATCGAGGCGTTCGAGTCCTCCGACGGCGGTGTCGTGACCTACAACGGCAAGATGGTGGAGAACCTCCACGTCGAGTCCGCGAAGCGCACGCTCTCCATCGCTGCCGCGATCGAGGCACTGCAGGCCTGACCGCCGCACGGCACGACAGCCCTCGTCCTCCGGGACGGGGGCTGTCGCCGTCTCAGGACAGGCGCCCGGTGAGCTTCCACTGCCGGCGGGCGTCGAGCCGGTGCGGCTCCGCCCGGGGGTACGGCGCGGCCTCGTCGTCCCAGGCCTCGATCTCACCGACCGGCTCGGCCTGCAGCGCGCCACGGACGGCCGGCGTCAGCGTCTGCACCAGGTCCTCGAACTCCATCGAGGCGAGCGGCTCGAGCCGCATCTGGTAGCGCATCATCGCGGCGGCTGACAGCGTGCCGAGGGCGAGCTGGATGCGGGTGGTCGAGACGTGCAGCCCGGCCGGGCCGGCGAGCGGCACGAAGACGAGCCGGTTGAGCCGGCGGAAGACCTTCTGGCTGCGTCCTTCACCCTCCATCGCCGAGCGGATGGTGGCGATCACCGCGGCCTGGGTGCGCTGGTTCTCGCAGAAGCCGAGGAAGCGGCGGGTCACCCTCTCGGCGAAGTCGTCCATCGTCACAGGAACGCTCCGCGGTGGTAGAGCAGCGGCTCCGCATCGGAGAGCTTGGAGAGCGACCGGACGCGGCCGATGACGACGTCGTGGTCGCCGGCCGGGTGCACGGCCTCGATCGTGCAGTCGACGTAAGCGAGCGCCCCCTCGAGGATCGGGGCACCGCTGCCGGCCGCCCGCCAGGTCACCCCGGCGAACTTGTCGGCCCCCTTCGAGGCGAAGACGGCGGCCAGCTCGGCCTGCTCGGCCGCGAGCACGTTGACGCAGAAGTGGCCCGCCTCGCGCATCAGCGGCCACGAGCGGGACGTGAGCGCGGGGATGAAGCTGACCAGCGGAGGCTCGAGCGAGACGCTGGAGAAGGTCTGGCAGGTCATCCCGACCGGCCGGCCGTCCAGGAGGGCGGTCACCACCACGACACCGGTCGCGAACTCGCCGACGACCTCCCGGAAGTACCGGGCCCGGACCCGCGCAGCTGCGGAGTCGTCGATGTCGACGGGTTCGCCCGGGCGGAGCTCGAAGTCGGAGGTGCCGGGCATGGCAGCAGTCTCCCAGACCGCTACGGTGACCCGGTGACCGAGACCCCCTCCGCCGCGCCGTCGACCCTGCCCCCCAGCCTGTCCGGCGAGCTGCTCGACCTGATCCGCGCCACCAAGGGCTTCATGCCGGAGGACGAGGGCCTGCTGCTCCACCGTTGGGCCCTCGAGCAGCTGTCCAGCGGCCCCGCTCTCGAGGTGGGCAGCTACTGCGGCAAGTCGGCGGTCTACCTCGGTGCGGCCGCGAAGGCGGTCGGCGACGGCATCGTGTTCGCGCTCGACCACCACCACGGGTCGGAGGAGAACCAGGCCGGCTGGGAGCACCACGACCGTGACGTCGTCGACCCCGAGACCGGCCGGATGGACACCCTCCCCTTCTTCCGGCGCACCATCGAGCGCGCGGGCCTCGAGGAGCACGTGGTCGCCCTGGTCGGCGAGTCCGGCCCCGTCGGCCGGGTCTGGCGTACGCCGCTCGCGCTGCTCTTCATCGATGGTGGCCACGGCGTGGAGCCGGCGCGCACCGACTTCGAGACCTGGGTGCCGCAGGTCGCGGTCGGCGGCGTGCTGGTCATCCACGACGTCTTCCCCGACCCGGCGGACGGTGGCCGGCCGCCGTACGAGGAGATCTACCTGCCCACGCTGGCCCGCGGCGACTTCGAGGAGGTCGACGCGCTCGGGTCGATGCGGGTGCTGCGCCGCACGCACTGACCGGCCGGCGCACTGGGCGCTGCGCGGACCATCTGTGTGACTGATGTCGCCAAAATGGCGGAAGTCACCTAGCGTGTCTTCCGTGATTCCTGAGGGAAAGCGTGTATGGGGCGGCCGTGCGTCGCGGGCTGCCGTCGTGGCGACGGCGCTGCTCGCCGCCCCCGTGGTGCTCTCGGGAAGCGCCGTCGGGTCCACGACCGCTGGAGGCACACTGGCCGTCAGCCGCACGTCCGGCATCCCCGGTGAGGCCCTCGTCGTGCAGGTGACCTCGCTCCCCGGACCCGCCGCGCGTCCGGTGCGCCTCGACCGCTGCGTGGGCTACAGCGGCTCGACCTGCAGCTACTGGGTCACCGCCATGAACGGGACGACCAGCAACCACGCCTACGCCTTCTCCACGCGGGTGCACGCGATGGAGCACAACCGCTACCGCGTCTACGCCGCCGCGACCTCGACCGACGGCGCGCGGATGACCTCGAGCCTGCAGGTCGACGGGCTCCAGCAGGACGCCAGCATCGCGTTGCCCAAGGCGACCACGGTCGGCTCGACGGTGTCCGTCACCCTCGGATCCGGGAGCGGTCCGGTCCGCCCCGGTCGCGAGATGTCCCTCCAGCGTCGCAACCCCGACGGCACGTGGAGCTGGGTCGCCGGCCCGTTCGTCCTCGACAGCACGGGCACGGTCACGGCCTCACTCACCCTCGATGCGGCCGGCCGGCAGACCTACCGGGCGGTCGCCCGTGACTGGGCCCCTGCCGGCACCAACACGTTCGTCGGCTGGTTCCCGTCGTTCCCGGCCACGGTGGTGGTCTCGTGAGCCGCCGCGTGCGGGCCGCCGTGGCCACCGCCGTCGCCACCCTCGCGGCCACCGCCCTGGCGCCACTCCTCAGCCCGCTCGGCGGAGCGAGCGCAGCCACCTCGGCGGGCGCGGCGTTCGGGTGGGGCGGGGCCAGCGAGGTCTGGGACTGGGAGCGCGGCGAGTCGACCACCGGCTGGCGTGACGTCGCCGACGGCACCGGACGGGTCGGGATCTACTACGGGCAGCTCGGGCTCGACAGCGGGCCGGCGTCGTACAGCTCCACGGCGAGCGGCGACGTGCTCGCCTGGCTCGACGGCAACGCCCACAGCCGCGGCCGCTGGGAGTTCCGGATGAAGTCGAAGCAGTGGGCCACTGCCACCCCCTACCAGGTCCGGCTCGAGCTGGTGCCCGCCGGGACGCCTGCTTCCAGCTGCGGCACGACCGCCGTGACACTGGCCAGCTGGAACGGCTACACCAGCAGCACCCCGACCCGGCTCGGCGTCCGCAACGGAACCTCCCGGTGGACCCTGGCACCGTTCACCCTCAACCAGGCCAACGTCTTCCACACCTACGCGGTGGAGATCAAGGACACCGCGATCACCTGGTTCGTCGACGCGAAGGCCGTCGGCCGGCTGACCTCGACCCAGGCGCCCGGCGCCTTCTCCACCACCGCGCTGGTCCCGCGGCTGGTGCTCGACGGCCCAGCCGGCACCGCGATGACGCACACCCGCGCCACCACCGACTGGGACCGCTACTTCACGCTGGCCAGGGCCGGCGCCACGATCCCGACGACGACGCCGTCGCTGACCGCGACGACGACGGCGGTCAGCGGGATGTGCTGACCTCGGTGCAGCCGCACTCGAGGGCGATCTCCGGGAAGTCCGCTGCGAGCGTCTCGCCGCGCATGATGCCGGACCCGGGCGTGCTCCCGCCGAAGCGCTCCCCCAGTGCGTCCACGGCCAGCAGGACGGCCGCGGCGGTGTAGGTGGTGTGCTCGACCGGCCAGTACACGTTGGGGTTCTCGTTCTCGTAGCCCTCGAGCTCGTAGACCCAGCCGGTCCAGTAGGAACCGTCCTCGGCCCGCAGGTGCTGCATGTCCCTGAGCAGCGTCAGCGCACGCTCGTGGTCGCCGATGGCGTCGAGCGCCATCACCAGCTCGCAGGTCTCCGCCCCCGTCACCCACGGGTTGGTGTCCACGCAGCGGCAGCCCAGGTCCGGCACCACGAAGTCGCTCCAGCGGGTGTCCAGCAGCGCGTGCGCGGCCTCGCCCCGCACGGCACCGCCGAGGACCGGGTAGTACCAGTCCATGGAGTACTTCGACTTGTCGGCGAAGCGCTCCGGGTGCTGCCGGATCGCGTGGCCCAGGCGACCGCCGGCCAGCTCCCACTCGGGCTGCGGCTCGTCGAGCAGGTCGGCGAGGGCGACGCCCGCGCGCAGCGACTGGTAGATCGAGGAGCACCCGGTCAGGAGGCAGAAGTCGTCCTGCGGCGTCCACTGGATGCCGCCCCAGTCCTGCTGGAGCGAGACCACGAAGTCCAGGCCCGCACGCACGCTCGGCCACAGCTCCTCGACGAAGGCGCGGTCACGGCGGACCAGCCAGTGGTGCCACAGCCCCACCGCGAGGTACGCCGACATGTTGACCTCGCCGCGGTCGTCCTCGACCTCGCCGGCGACGATCTTCATCGGCCAGGAGCCGTCGGCGCACTGCAGGGTCGGGACCCAGCGCAGCGCCTTCTCCGCGGCCTCCACCTCGCCCCCGACGAGCAGCGCCATGGCCGCCTCGACGTGGTTCCAGATGTCGGTGTGCTCCCCCGTGGTCCAGGGGATGCCACCGTCGGCCTCCTGCATGCGCGCGATCGACGCAGCCGTCGCGGCCACGTCGTCGGCGGTCAGCACGCCCTCGACGTACGGGATCTGCGGCTGCATCAGGCCGCGTCCGGCTTGCGGAAGTAGAGCACCATCGACTTGCCGATGACGGGGTTGAGCGCCCTCTCGGCACCGCGGGTCAGCGTCGACCAGCCCTTCGTCTTCATGATGTCCCAGACGAGGACCTGGTGGTAGGCCTTCACCAGCGGGTGCTTGTCGTTGTTGACGCCCACCGCGCACTTGAGCCACCAGTACGGCGTGTGCAGGCCGTGGGCGTAGGACTTGCCCTCGAAGACCATCGCATCGCCCTCGGTGCCGTCGTTCATCCGGCCGCCCTTGGTGACCTTGTCGACCAGCTCGTGGTCCGTGTAGATCCGGATGTGACCACCCTCGGCGTTGTGGTAGTCCGCGGAGAGCTTCCAGTTGATGACCTCGGGCAGCCAGCGGGGCACCGTGATCGCCATCGTGCCGCCCGGACGCAGCACCCGGATCAGCTCCTTGATGGCGTCGACGTCGCGGTGGATGTGCTCGAGCACCTCGGCACAGACCACACGGTCGAACTCGCCGTCGGCGAACGGGAGCGAGAGCGCGTCGCCCTCCTTGACGTCCGCCTCGGCCCCGGCCGGCGCCTCGCCGACCTCCTTCATCGCAGCGAACAGGTCGCGCACCTGGGCCAGCTCGTCGGCGTTCTGGTCGAAGGCGATGACGTTGCCGCCGCGGCGGTAGATCTCGAACGAGTGGCGGCCCGCGCCGGCTCCCATGTCGAGGACGCGGTCGCCCGGCTCGAGGCCCAGGCGGTCGAAGTCGACGGTCAGCATCAGTGGTTCTCCTGCTTCTTCTGCTCGATGACCTCGGCGAGGGCCTCGGCGGTGTGCGTGGCGGCAGCGCGCCAGCTGAACGTCTCGTCGACACGCTTGCGCCCCGCGGCACCGTAGCGGGCGCGACGCTCGGGGTCGTCGAGGAGCGCCGCGATCGCGTCGCGCAGTGCCTCGACGTCTCCCGGCGGCACCAGGTCGGCGCAGAGCCCGTCGGGGCCGACGACCTCGGGGATCGAGCCGGCACGGCTGACCACGAGAGGCGTCTCGCACGCCATCAGCTCGACGGTCGGGAGCGAGAACCCCTCGTAGCGCGACGGCACCACCGCCAGCTCGGCCGAGCCCATCAGGGCGACGAGGTCGGTCTGGCTGAGGCCGTTGCGGAACTCCACCGCGTCGCCGATGCCGAGCTCCTCGATCAGCTTGATCGTCGGACCGTCCTCCTGGGGCTTGGAGACCAGGACCAGGTGGACGTCGCGCTCGGTGCGCAGCTTGGCGAACGCCTCGAGCAGCACGTCGATGCCCTTGAGCGGGGAGTCGGCGCTGGCCATGGCCAGCAGCCGGCCCGGCACACGAGGAGCCGTCGGCGGCTGGAACTCGGCGTCGGCCCCGAGGTGGATCACCTCGATGCGGTCCGGGTCCACCCCGAAGTCCTTCACGATGTCGGCGTACGACGACTCGCTCACCGTGATCACCTTGCGAGCGGCGCGGGCGACCTTGCCCTGCATGCCGAGGAAGCCGTACCAGCGGCGCAGGCTCAGCTTGCGCCGGATGCCCGTCGCGGCAGCCAGGTCGATCCGACGGTCGAACGTGATCGGGTGGTGGATCGCGGTGACCATCGGCAGGCCGAGCTCCTCGACCTTGAGGAGCCCGTCGCCCAGGACCTGGTTGTCGAGCACCACGTCGAACTCGTCCCTGCGCTCACGGAGCAGCTTGATGACGCGCTTGGCGAACGTGCGCGGCTCGGGGAAGCCGGCCGTGCACATGATCGCGAACTCCTGCACGTCGACCAGGTCGCGGAACTCGCGCAGCTTCGGGATCCGGAACGGGTCGGGCTCGCGGTAGAGGTCGAGGCTGGGGACCTTGGTGAGCTTCACGCCCTCGTCGAGCTCCGGGTAGGGCTGGCCGGAGAAGACCTCGACCTCATGGCCCAGGGCGACGAGCTCCCGGCTGAGGTGGCGGACGTAGATGCCCTGCCCACCGCAGTGGGGCTTGCTGCGATACGACAGCAGTGCGATGCGCATGCCGCACCTTCCTCTCCGACACTCGCGCCGTGTGGAGACGCGAGGGACCAGCCTAGTCGTCACAGGAAACGACGGGTACACCATGTACCGTCCCACGGCCCGACGTGATCCGGCACACGGGTCTCAGCCGCCGTCCGTCGAGTGGCCGGGAAAGAGGTGCGCCGCCGGGTCGATCGCCACGGCCGCGTTGTTGACCGCCGTCGCCGCCTCGCCGAAGCCGACCGCGATCAGCCGCACCTTCCCCGCGTACGACGTGATGTCACCGGCCGCGAAGACCCGCGGCAGGCTGGTCCGCATCGCCGTGTCGACCACCACGTGGTGGTGGTCGAGCGCGAGACCCCAGCGCTCCAGCGGCCCGGGGTCCGCGACGAAGCCGAGAGCGGCCACGATGTGCTGCACGCGCAGCGTGCGCATCGCTCCCCCGACCTCCAGGTCGACCTCCTCGACGTGACGGCTGCCGCGGACCGCCGCGACCTCAGCCGGCGTCACGACGTCAACCCCGGCCGCGCGAGCCTGGGCCAGCAGCGCGGCATGAGCCCGGAACGTGTCGCGGCGATGCACCAGCGTCACCGAGCGCGCGACAGGTGCCAGGTGCAGCGCCCAGTCGAGGGCGCTGTCCCCGCCGCCCACGACGAGCACGTCGGCATCGGCGTACCTGCCGAGGTCCGTGACGAAGTGCTCGACCCCGCGTCCGCTCCACGCCTCGCCCGCGACCGGGAGCAGCCGCGGCCGGAACCTGCCGATGCCGGTGGTCAGGAGCACGGCGCCCGCCGAGACCGACGTGCCGTCCTCGAACGCGACGTCGACCCCGTCCTCACGGGCGTCGAGCGTGGTCGCCACCCTCCCCAGCAGGTAGACCGGGTCGGCGGTCGCCGCCTGACGGACCAGCCCGTCGACCAGGTCGGTGCCGCTGATGTCAGGGAAGCCCGCGACGTCACGGATCGGCTTGTGCGGGTACATCGCGGTGATCTGGCCACCGAGCTCGGGCAGCGCGTCCGCGAGCGCCACCCTCAGCCCACGGAAGCCCGCGTAGTAGGTCGCGAACAGACCGGCCGGCCCCGCCCCGATCACGAGGAGGTCGACGTCGTGGTGGAGCGGTCCGGTGCTCACATCACGATGGTCGCACTACGTCGTCGACTGTCGGCGCTTCCCGCCTCATGGCGCCCGCTCACCTGGTCGCCTCGAGCATCTGGCGGAGCTCCTTCTTCAGCTCGGAGATCTCGTCGCGCAGCCGCGCGGCGACCTCGAACTGCAGCTCCGCCGCCGCCGCCCTCATCTGGTCGGTCAGCTCCTGCACCAGCTGGGCCAGGTCGCTCGTCGGCAGTCCGGCGGTGTCGGGGACGTCCTTGTGGAGCTTCGACAGGTTGGGCGTCGGCGACTTCTTCTGCGCGTCCGACTTCTGCCAGTCGGCGAGCAGCTCGTCGGTGGACTCGGCCTCCCGGGCCAGCATCTCGGTGATGTCGGCGATCTTCTTCCGCAGCGGCTGCGGGTCGATGCCGTGCTCCTCGTTGTACGCGACCTGGATCGCGCGGCGGCGGTTGGTCTCCTCGATCGCCGACTCCATCGACGGCGTGATCTTGTCGGCGTACATGTGGACCTGGCCGGAGACGTTGCGCGCCGCGCGACCGATCGTCTGGATCAGCGACTTGTCGGAGCGGAGGAAGCCCTCCTTGTCGGCGTCGAGGATCGCGACCAGCGAGACCTCCGGCAGGTCGAGACCCTCGCGGAGCAGGTTGATGCCGACGAGGACGTCGTACTCCCCCAGCCGCAGGTCACGCAGCAGCTCGATGCGCTTGAGCGTGTCGACCTCGGAGTGCAGGTACCGCGTGCGGATGCCGGCGTCGAGGAGGTAGTCGGTGAGGTCCTCCGACATCTTCTTGGTCAGCGTCGTGACCAGGACCCGCTCGTTCTTCTCGGTGCGCAGCCGGATCTCGTGGATCAGGTCGTCGATCTGTCCCTTCGTCGGCTTCACGATGACCTCGGGGTCGACCAGGCCCGTCGGACGGATGATCTGCTGGACGACGTCGCCCTGGACCTTGTCCAGCTCGTAGTTGCCCGGCGTCGCGGAGAGGTAGACGGTCTGCCCGATCCGCTCGAGGAACTCCTCCCAGCGCAACGGCCGGTTGTCCATCGCACTCGGCAGCCGGAAGCCGTGGTCGACGAGGTTGCGCTTGCGGGACATGTCGCCCTCGTACATGCCGCCGATCTGCGGCACCGCGACGTGGGACTCGTCGATGACGAGCACGAAGTCCTCGGGGAAGTAGTCGAGCAGGCAGTTGGGCGCGCTCCCCCGCTCGCGGCCGTCGATGTGCATCGAGTAGTTCTCGATGCCCGAGCAGGAGCCGACCTGCCGCATCATCTCGATGTCGTAGGACGTGCGCATCTGCAGGCGCTGGGCCTCGAGCAGCTTGCCCTGGCGCTTGAAGGTCTCGAGCTGGTCGTCGAGCTCCGCCTCGATGCCGCGGATCGCCCGCTCCATCCGCTCGGGGCCCGCGACGTAGTGCGTGGCCGGGAAGACGTGCAGCTCGTCGTCCTCGGTGACCACCTCGCCGGTCACCGGGTGCAGCGTCATCAGGCGCTCGATCTCGTCACCGAAGAACTCGATGCGGATCGCCAGCTCCTCGTAGACCGGGAAGACCTCGAGCGTGTCACCGCGGACGCGGAACGTGCCGCGGGTGAAGGCCATGTCGTTGCGCGTGTACTGGATGTCGACGAGGCGACGCAGGATCGCGTCGCGGTCGTGCTCCTGGCCGACCTTGAGCCGCAGCATGCGGTCGACGTACTCCTGCGGGGTGCCGAGACCGTAGATGCAGGAGACCGTCGACACCACGATGACGTCGCGCCGGGTCAGCAGCGAGTTGGTCGCCGAGTGGCGCAGCCGCTCGACCTCCTCGTTGATCGAGGAGTCCTTCTCGATGTAGGTGTCCGTCTGAGGCACGTACGCCTCGGGCTGGTAGTAGTCGTAGTAGCTGACGAAGTACTCCACCGCGTTGTCCGGGAAGAGGTGGCGCAGCTCGTTGGCGAACTGCGCTGCCAGCGTCTTGTTGGGCTGAAGCACGAGCATCGGTCGCTGCACCTGCTCGGCCACCCAGGCGACCGTCGCGGTCTTGCCGGTGCCGGTCGCGCCGAGCAGCACGACGTCCTGGACACCGTCGTCGAGGCGCTTGCTGATCTCGGCGATCGCGGCAGGCTGGTCGCCCGACGGCTCGAACTCGGAGATCACGCGGAACGGCGCGACACGCCGCTCCAGATCGGTCACAGGTCGCATGCCGCCAGCGTAGTTGTCACCACTGACAGCCCTGCGCCCGCGCGGTCACGCAGGCATGGCTAGATTGAGGCCCGTGAGCCGAGCCACCGCCCTCGAACGCGCCGCACGCCATGCGCGCCGCGCCCTGCTCACCATCGTCGGGATCCAGGTCATCCTCGCGATCTCACTGACGCTGGTCGACTCCTACCGGCGTCGCAACAAGAAGCCGAAGCCGTTCCCCGTCACTGCGCCGATGGAGGTCGAGGTCGGCGGCGGCACGGTCACGACGTACACCTACGGGCAGGACCTCTACGAGGACATGCTCGCGGCCATCGACTCCGCCGAGCGGCAGATCCTCTTCGAGACCTACATCTGGAAGGACGACGAGATCGGCCAGCGCTTCAAGCAGGCGCTCGTGCGAGCCGCCCGCCGCGGCGTCGCCGTCCACGTCATCTACGACGGCTTCGCCAACCTCGTCGTGCCGCCGTCGTTCAAGCGCTTCCCGACCTCGATCAAGGTGCTGCGCTACCCCGTCTACAACGCCGGCCTCCGCTTCTTCGACCTGCGGCACTACGGCCGCGACCACCGCAAGATCCTCGTGGTCGACGACGCCGTCGGCTTCGTCGGCGGCTACAACATCGGCTCTGCGTACGCCACCGAGTGGCGCGACACCCACTGCAGGATCACCGGCCCCGGCGTGTGGGACCTACAGCGCACGTTCGCCGACTTCTGGAACCTGCACCGCAAGCGCCGCTTCCGCGCCAACGAGCGCCCCCTGCTCCTGGAGACCGCGTCCGAGTGGGAGCCCCGGATGCGCTTCCACCGCAACATCCCGACGCTGTGGAGCTTCCCCATCCGCTCGATGTACCTCGAGGCGATCAACCGCGCCACGAGCCGGGTCTGGATGACGCACGCCTACTTCATCCCGGACGCCAACTTCGTCGACACGCTGCGCGAGGCCGCGCGGCGCGGCGTCGACGTCCGCATCCTGCTGCCCCGCAAGTCGAACCACATCGTCGCCGACTGGATCTCACGGGGCTACTTCGCGCAGATGCTGGAGGCCGGCATCCGGATCTTCCGCTTCCGCGACGCGATGGTGCACGCCAAGACCGCCACCATCGACGGCAGCTGGTCCACCATCGGCACGGCGAACGTCGACCGCCTCAGCATGCAGGGCAACTACGAGATCAACGTCGAGATCATCGACCGCGACCAGGCCCGCGTGATGGAGACGATCTTCGAGACCGACCTCTCCAACTGCGCCGAGCTCACCATGAACGAGTGGGAGTCCCGCGACATCTACCGTCGGTTCACCGAGGCGATCCTCGGCCCGCTGCGCCCCCTGCTCTGACCTGCGGCCACCCCGGCGTCCTGCGCGGGGCACTGCGCCCCTCGCGAGCCCGCCCGCTCGGCCGTCGGCCCCGGGCGAGGGCAGCGGACCGAGGTCAGCGGACACCGCGCAGGCGTGAGCGATGCCCACACGCTCACGCCGTGAACGGCCTCGCGGCCGCGCGGGCACGGGACGTGCCCGGAGGCGAAGACGGCCGAGGCCCGGTCCCCTCGCGGGGGCCGGGCCTCGGGTGGTGCAGCTGTCGCCTGCGCTCCGTGTCAGCGGTTGATCGGCGGAAGCGCGTGGTTCGCACCACGCCACCGGGCGGGGTTCGAGCCACAGTGGCCGTTGCGGTAGAGCGGGTTCGGGTCGATCTTCGTCGGAGCGGTCTTCGGGCCGCCGTAGTCACAGAGCGACTCGCCGTCGAGGTACGCACGCAGGTACCAGTTGCCGCCACGGATGCTGGTCATCACCTTCCCGAGCGAACCAGGCGTCACCTGGGCCAGGGCCCGGAGGCTGGCGTCGCGGTCGGCCAGGATGTCCGTGGTGGCGTTCAGGTTCTTCAGGAGCGCCGGCAGGATCGGGCCGAGCTCGTCCACGAGGCTGCCGAGGACCTTCAGGTCCGCCGGCGTGGACTTGAGGATCCGCTGGAAGGTCGGGTCGAACTTCACCAGCCAGGCGGTCAGCGACTTCGCCGACTTCGAGAAGTTCTCGAGGTCCGCCTGGTGACGGGCGAGGATCTGGTTGACGGTCACGCCGTTGTTGAGGAGCTCGTTGGTCTTGCCCCACGAGTCGTCCAGCGTGGAGACCAGCTGGTTGCTCGAGGTGAGCAGCCGGTCCAGGTCGTCACCACTGTCCTTGACCGCCGCGTTGAGCTCGGTCATCAGGACCTTGACGTCCTTGTCGTTGATCTCGTCGAGGAGGTTGTCCAGGTTGTCGGCAGCCGACGCGACGGTGATCGGCAGGGAGACCGCCTCGGCGTTGATCTCGTCGCCGCCCTTCAGGTACGGGCCCGAGGCCGACTGGGGCGAGAGGTCCAGGAACTGCTCACCGATCGGCGACAGGCTGACCACCTTCGCGGCGACGTCCTTCGGCACCTTGGCGCCGTTGCGGAACGTCACCGTCGCATCCGGGCCGTTCTTGCCGACCCTGATGTCGGTCACCGTGCCGACGCTCACGCCGCGGTAGTTGACGGCCGAGCCCTTGAACAGGCCGCCGGTCTGCGACATGTGGACCGTGATCCGGTCCGGCGCGCCCGTGAGGGGAAGCTTCAGCACCGCGGTGACCATGTACGCCATCAGCAGCAGGAAGACCGTCACGAGGGCGACGAAGCTGAGCGTGAGCTTGTCGAACTTCTTCAGCATCAGAGGCCTCCAATACCCAGGCCGAGCAGGCCACCGCCGCTTGAACCACCACTAGTTGTGCCACCACCGAGGAGGCCGCCCGTGCCGCCGAGGAGGCCGCCGGTGCCACCCGTCGTACCGCCGGAGGTGCCGCCCAGGTTGCCGCTGGTGAGGCCGCCGAGCAGCGCGTCGGCGCCGAAGTGGGCCACCGCGTAGAGGTTGGCGTAGCTGGGCCGTGCGACGTTGCGCACGAGCGGCGCCGCCGAGCGCAGGTTCGCCAGGGCGGACAGGATCGCGTCGCTGTTCGCGTTGATCGTCTGCAGGACGGGGCCGAGCTCCCTCACGACCTGCTCCACGTTTCCGCGGTTGGCGTCGACGATCCGCTTGGCCGTCGCACCGAGCTTGTTGGCCTCCTTCAGGAGGGCGACGAGCTGCGGCGTGTTGTCCGTGAGCGTCTTGGCCGCCGGACGGATCTCCACCAGCGCCTTGTTGATCGTGTCCTGCCGGGCGTTGAGCGTCTTGGACGTCGCCGCGAGCGCCGTGAGGATGCGGTCGATCTGGCGCTGGCTGCCCGTGACCGTCCGCATGAACGTGTCGAGCTTGGAGATCAGCGCATGCGTGGTCGGCACCCGACCGTCGACGGCCTTGTTGAGCTCGGTCACGATCGTCTCGATCGACCCGAGGCCACCACCGTTGATGAGGAGCGATGCCGAGGCCAGCGCGTCCTCGACCGACGGAGCGGTCTCGGACTGCGTGCGCGCGAGCATCTCGCCGCCCTTGAGCGGCGTGCCCGTGGCCGACGGCTCGATCTGCACGTACATCTCGCCGAGGGCGGTGGTGTAGCGCAGACGCACCTTCGCCTGGTCGGTGAGGTGGGTGTCGTTGTGGATCTTCAGCGTGACGATGGCCTCGTAGTCCTTGGCCTTGACGGTGTCGACCTTGCCGACCGAGACGCCACCGATGCGGACGGGCGAACCGTCCGGGAGGTTGAGCGCGTCCGGGACGGCGAGCGAGACCAGGTAGCCGTCACCACGGCTGTTGTTGGCGCGGGCCAGGTCGCCGGCCGTGAAGCCACAGCCCGAGACGAGGAGGCCGACGCCGGCGAGCGCGGCAGTTGCGAGTCGGCCGTTCACAGCCCACCTCCCAGGATGTTGAGCAGGTCGTTGAGCGACGTGGTCGCATCGAGGCTGAGCGCGTTGCAGAGCGACGGCGGCAGCGCTGCGCAGATCGCGTTCGTCAGCGCGGGTGCCGGCGAGAGGTCCTGCAGCGGGAGCCGGACGTCGACGTAGCCCTTGTGGGTCACGGCACGACCGAGGTTGTCGAAGGCCAGCGGCAGCGTCTCCACGCCCTCGGCCAGCTGCGAGCTGTGCCGGAGCAGGTTGCCCGTGACCGTCGTGAGCCCGGTCAGCGAGGTCTTGAGCGCCTTGCGGTTCTCCTTGATGAACGCGGCCAGACCGTTGAGGGAGGCGGCGATCGACTTCAGCGCGGTGCCGAACTCCTCCTTCTCGTCGTTGAAGAGCGCCGCCGCAGCGGTGACGCTCGCAGCGAACTCGTCGATCGTGCGGCCGTTGGCGGCCAGCACCTGCGTGAGGGACGCCAGGTTGTCGATCGACGAGGAGATGTCACCGCGGTGGTCGGCGAGGGCCGTGGCGGCCTTCGCGACGTCGGTCAGCGTCTGGTTGGCGATCTCACCCGTGCCCGACAGCGACTTGGCACCGACGGCGATCAGGTTGCTGAGTGCGCCCGCCTTGCCGTCCTTGCCACCGAGGCCCTTCGTGAAGCGGTCGAGGGCGGCGATGATCTCGTCCCACTCGACAGGGGTCCGCGTCTGGGCCAGCGGGATCGTGGCGTTGTCGGCCATCTCCGCATCCCCCGAGTGGAACACCGGGGTCAGCTCGACGTACCGGTCCGTCGCGACCGAGCGGGCGACGATCAGGGCACCGGCGTCGGCCGGGACCTTCAGGTCCTTGTCGGTGATGCTGAGCTTGACCTTGACCTTGTCGCCGTCGGCCTGGATGTCGGTCACCTGGCCGACGGGGACGCCGAGGACACCCACCTGGTTGCCCACGAAGAGGCCGGCGGTGTCATCGAAGTACGCCGTGATGGTGCGCGAGCCGTCCCCGAAGGGGAAGCAGGCGGTCGACGTGGCACCGGTGAGGGCCAGGGCCGCAATGGCCCCGACGATGCGGGAGCTCTTCGTCAGCACAGGATGCCCCTTCCGCACGAGGCTGCGTCGGGCAGCAGGCCACCCGGGTTGGAGAGGTTGACCCAGGGGCCGCCACCGGTGGCGTTGGAGACGTAGCGACCGGCGATGGCGAGGTTGTCCACCGCGCGACCGATCGTCTTGTCGCTCGCCTTGAGCGTGCCGATCACCAGGTTGAGGTTGTGCAGGATCGGTCCGAGGTCGGCCCGGTTGTCCTGGACGATGCCGTTCAGCTGGGTGAACAGCGTGCTCACGTCGGCGAGCAGGCGGTGGATGGCCGCCCGGCGGGAGTTCAGCGTGTCGAGGATCAGGTCCGACGCCTTCATCAGCGCGATGATGTCGTCGCTGCTGTCGGTGAGCTGCCGGGAGACCTCGGAGGTCGCCTTGAGCAGGTCGCCGAGGTCGTCGCTGCGCTTCGCGACGAGCGCCGACAGGGCACCGACCTGCTGGAGGGCGGGCTTGACGTCGGCACCTGCGACGTTGAGCAGCTGCGCCATGGAGTTGAGCGACTTCTCGATCTTGTCCACGTCGAAGGCGTTGACCTCGGGCGTGCCCTGCTCGATGACGTCCTGCAGGTTGAACGGGACGCGCGTCTGCGAGACCGGGATCGGCTTGTCGCCGATGTCGCCGGCACCGCCGGGGACGACAGCCAGGAAGTGCGTGCCGAGCAGGGTCGCGACCTTGACCTCGAGGCGGGTCTGGTCACCCAGCTTGATGTCCTTGTCGACCGTGAACTTGATGTCCACCTTGTCGCCGGCGAGCGCGATGCTCGTGACCTTGCCGACGTCGACACCGGCGACCTGCACCGGCTCCCCGGCCCGGAGACCACCCGTGTTGGCCAGCGATGCCGCGTAGCCGCGGGCACCGATGTTCAGGCGGCTCGCGCCGATGACGAGCGCGACCAGCATGGCCAGCGCGCCTACGGCGACGAGGCCGGTCCGGTACTTGTCGTACTGGTAGATCGGCTTCACTTGCACACCTCCGAGTACGGACCGCTCGGGCCACCGATCCAGACAGTCGGCAGGAGCTGGCTGCCGTCCGGGCTGATCACGTTGAGGCCGAAGTTGCAGAAGTAGATGTTCAGCGCCGAGTAGTACGACCCGATCTGGGCGAGGTTGCCCGTGATGCTGCCGAGCGCGCTGACGCCCTTGACGACGTTGTCACGGTTCTTCGCGAGGATCCCCGAGGTCGTCTTGAGGGCCTTCACGTCGGTGCGCACGTCCGGACGGATCGTGCTCACCAGCTGCGAGGTCGAGGCGACCAGCGGTGCGAGGGTGTCGATGGAGGTGGCGAACGTGCCGCGCTCCTTCGCCAGGCCGCCCATCAGCAGGTTCAGCTGCTTGACCGTCGCGTCGAGGTCGTCCGAGTGGGCCGCGAGGTTCTTCAGCACCGGCGTCAGGTTGTCCAGGACCTGGGTGAAGGCCTGGTCACGCTGGGAGAGGAACTTGGCCGTCGAGGCCGTGGACTTGAGCAGCGAGTCGACGGCCGGGCCCTGGCCCTGCAGGACGTCGATGATGTTCTGCGCGAACTTGTTGACATCGGCCGGCTGCAGCGTGTCGAAGAGCGGCTTGAAGCCGTTGAGCAGCGCGGTGAGGTCGAAGCCCGGGTCGGTCATGCCGGCACCGATCGTCTTGTCCGGCGAGAGCTCCTGGCCCCGGTCCGCTCCCGCGGTCAGCGAGAGGTACCGCTGGCCGAGGAGGTTCTGGTAGCGCAGCTTCAGCAGCGTCGAGGAGTAGATCTTCTGGTCGTCGACGAGCTGGAAGGTCACCTGGGCCTGGTTGTCCGGGGTCACCTCGACACTCTCGACACGGCCCACCTTGACACCCGCGATGCGGACGTCGTCGCCCGGGCGCAGGCCCGAGGCGGAGGTGAAGTTGGCCTTCCAGACGTTGGCCTTGCCCTCGACGACGTTGCTCATCGTGTTGTAGAGCATCACGAAGAACACGATGCAGATCAGGGCGAAGACGAGGACCTTCGTCATCGTGGAGCGGAATCCGGTCATGTCAGCACCCCCGTCCGCGAACGCCGTTGTAGGTCGGGCACTGGGCGCGTCCGTAGTCGGCCGGCGTCGGCGAGACGACCGTCGCGTCCACGCGGATCATGGCGTTGTCCTTGACCAATGAAGCGAGCTTCCTTGCGAGAGAGCCGATGGCGACGACGCCGCGGACCAGGTCCGAGCGCTCGTCGTAGAGGGCGTCCACCACGATCGCCGTGTGGGCGAGCGTGTTGGTGAGGGCCTTCTCGTTGGCGGACAGCAGCGCGTCCGTCTTGGCCATCACCGGCGTGGCCGTGGAGACCAGCTTGTGGAAGTTGTCCTGGTTCTGGGCGAGGGTGCGCGCCGTCACGAGCAGGTTGTCCGTGGCCTCGAAGAGGTCGGGGGCCGCCTTCTGCAGCGCCTCGAGGTTGCCCGCGAGCAGGTCGAGGTTCTGCGTGACGAGCGGCAGCTTCGGGTTGAGCTTGCCCAGGTAGTCGTCGAGGCTGGTCAGCGTCTGACCGAGGGCGTTGCCCTTGCCGTCCAGCGCACCGGCGAGGCTGCCGAGCATCTCGGACAGCTCGGCCGGGCCGAGGGCGCGGACGACGCGGTCGAGGCCGTCGAGGATCGTCTGGAGCTCGAGCGTCTGCTTCGAGGTGTCCTGCATGATCCGGGCGCCGTCCTTCAGCCCACCGGTGGGGGCCGCCGGGCGCACCAGGTCGACGAACGACGTACCGAAGATCGACTGCGGCATGACGCGCGCGGTGACGTTCGACGGGATGTCGGAGGCGTACTTGTCGTCGATGTAGAGGCCCAGCTCGATGCCGCCCTCGGCGGCGCCGCCGGCGCCCTCCTTGAGGCTGTAGAGCTTGCCCACGTTGACGCCCTGGTACTTGACGTCGGCACCGTTGATCAGCGAACCGCCGGCGTTGCGGAAGACGGCAGTGGTGGAGATCCGGTCGGCGAGCGCGCCCTTCGAGATCGCGATCAGGCCGGCCAGGATCAGCGCGACGACTGCGGTGAAGATGATGCCGCGGACCATCAGGACCTTGGACGTAGGCGGGCGACCGTTGCCCGCCAGGACATCACGGATGTTCATGTTCTGCCTTCCTCAGCCCTGGATCCGGAATCCGGGGTCGCCGCCCCAGAACGCCAGGGTCAGGAGCATGTCGGCGATGACGATGGTGACGATCGAGGCACGGATCGCGCGACCGGTGGCCTCACCGACGCCGGCGGGGCCGCCGGAGGCGTTGAAGCCGAACCAGGCGTGGATCAGAGCCACCAGGAGCGCGAAGACCAGCATCTTGATCACCGACTTGATGACGTCGGTGGGCTGCAGGAACGAGTAGAAGTAGTGGTCGTACTGACCGCCGGACTGGCCGAACAGGTAGACGACCGCGAACTTCGAGGCGAGCCACGAGCCGAGGAGGCCGACGAAGTACAGCGGGATGATCGCGACCATCGCACCGATCACACGGGTGGTGATCAGGTAGTGGATCGGGTTGACCGCCATGACCTCGAGGGCGTCGATCTCCTCGTGCAGCTTCATCGAGCCGATCTGCGCCGTGAAGCGACAGCCGACCTGGCCACCGAGCGCCAGCGCCGCGACGAGCGGAGCGAGCTCACGAGTGTTGACCGAGGCGGAGACGAAGCCCGTGATGGGGGCGAGACCGATCAGCTCGAGGCCGTTGAAGCCCTCGATGCCGAGCGAGGTGCCCGAGGAGAGACCCAGCAGGATCATGATGCCGATCGTGCCGCCGCCGACGAGGATCGCGCCGGAGCCCCAGGCGATGTCCATGATCTGGCGGAGGACTTCCTTGCGGTAGTTCTTCAGAACGACCGGCACGGAGACGACGACGCTGACCATGAAGGAGGCGAGGTCGCCGGCACGGACGAGACCGCCCTTGAGAGCGGAGACTTGGTTCGTGAGCACAGCCATCTCCTAGGCCACCGACTGGGGGACGAGCATGACGTAGGCCTGCGTGATCGCCACGTTGACGATGGCGAGCGCGACGACGCTGATGACGACCGACTGGTTGACCGCGTCGGCCACGCCCTTGGCACCACCCGAGGCAGCGAGTCCCTTGTAGCAGGACACGATGACGGCGATGATGCCGAACAGCAGCGCCTTGAACTCGGCGAGCACGAGGTCGGTCGGCTGGGCGAAGGCGACGAAGCCGCTCAGGTAGGTGCCGGAGCTGACGTTGCCGCTCTGGACGTTGAGCAGGAAGCCGGTCGCGATGGCGGCCACGGCGACGACGATGTTGAGCAGCAGGGCGACGAAGATCGCGGCCGCGAGACGCGGCGCGATGATGCGGTTGACCGGGTTGATGCCCATGACCTTGAGCGCGTCGACCTCCTCGCGGATGGTCCGGGCGCCGACGTCGGCACAGATGGCGGAACCGACGGCGCCCGCGATGATCAGCGAGGTCACGAGCGGTGCGCCCTGGCGGAGGACGCCGATGCCGTTGACCGCACCGGCGAACGAGCCGGCACCGATCTGGTTGGCGACCGCGCCGACCTGGACGGAGACGATGATGCCGAACGGGATGGCGACCATGATCGCGGGCGCGAGGCCGACGCGGATCATGAACCAGCACTGGAAGAAGAACTCACTCCAGGAGAAGTTGCGCTTCACGACGTCGGAGCCGATCGCCATGAGCGACTCGATCGTGAGCAGCGACATGCCGCCCGCCGTCGTGACGCCCTTCTTGGCGCGGCCCGTCAGGTCATTGACGAGTGCGGTCACCGCGCTCATGAGAGCTGCCCCCCATCAACGGGGACACATGCCCTGATCCCTGTCACTTGCGCACTCCTCGACTCACACGATCCGACGTCAGCGCAGCGTAACGGCAATCACACCAGTGGTCACAGGAGTGACCAAAGATGGTGTTTACCGGTACCTGCTGGACTGCCTAACGCCCGAATGTGGCAGGGGTCACGGCCTGTCCACATCTCGTCCGGGCAAATGTCGTCTCGGTGCCATTCGCGGCCCGCGGCGCGGCTTCCCCAAGCCCGCCAGGGCCACCAGCGCCTGCACGCGGCCCCGGTGCGGACGCCACTCCTCGAGCAGGACGGCCAGGCCCGCGTCGTCGACCGGGGCGCCGGTCAGGGCCCACCCGATGTCCTTCGCGACGTGGTAGTCGCCGAAGCTGACCGCGTCGGCGTCGCCGAGCGCACGCGCCCGGACCTCCGCGCTCGTCCACACCCCGACACCCGGCAGCGACCTCAGCTTGCGGTCGGCAGCCTCCGGGTCGTCGTCGGCGATCCGCTCGAGCGCGGCAGCCCGTCCGGCCGCCACGACGACCGGCCGCGACCGCGCCGGATCGACGTGGAGCTCCAGCCACTCCCAGCTCGGCACCGCCGCGACGACGGCCGGCTCCGGCTGGAGCAGGAGGTCGGGCCCCTCCCCTGCCGGCGCGACCTCTCCGTGGCGACGCACCAGGCGCCTGAAGCCCGCGAACGCCTCCTGCCCCGTCACCTTCTGCTCGAGCACGGCAGGAAGGAGAGCCTCGAACACGAGGCCGGTACGCCCGATGCGCAGGTGCTGGTGGCGCCGGTGCGCCTCGACCAGGACGGGGTGGCGCGGCACGAACCCCGTCGGGTCGTCCAACGCACCGAGCATCGCCGGGAGGGCGTCGAGCACCCACGTCGCTCCCGGTCCCCACGCCCGCGCCTCGACCTCGCCCAGCCCCGGCCGCGGCCGGACCTCCAGACGCACCGGCCCCTCCGGCGTACGGAGGGCGCGCCAGTGGCTCCCGCCCTCGACCCGGTACGTCGGGTCCCCGGCGCCGCGGCGGGCCACCACGAGGATCTGCCCCGCCGGGCAGGGCCAGGCCGGGCGCCAGGTGCGCTCGGTCGCCGTCATGGGGCGAACTTACCGAACACGTATGTAACTGACTGTGACAACTTCGGCCTATGCTGCTGGCATGAGCACCTCGGAGCGCGTTGACGGCCGCCAGACCGACGGCCGGCGCACGGCTGCCGCAGCACGGCGCCGGGAGCGTCGTCGCGAGATCATCCGCGCGACCCGCGAGCTCTTCGACGAGCGGGGCGTGCGCGACGTGCAGATCGAGGACGTCGCCCGGTCGGTCGGCATCAACCGCGCGATCATCTACCGGCACTTCTCCGGCAAGGAGGAGCTCTTCGCGCTCACCATGTCCGGCTACCTCGACGAGCTCGAGGAGCGCCTCCGTGAGGCCGTCCGCAGCCGTCGCAAGCCGCAGACCCAGCTCGCGGCCGCCGTCGAGGCGTTCGCCGACTTCGGCATCGAGTTCCCGGCGTTCGTCGACTGCGCGCTGACCCTCATGCGCCGCCCCGGGCCCGAGCTGCTCGAGGAAGTGAGCGAGAGCGCGATGTTCAAGCTCGGTCGCGGCATCACCAGCTGCATGGAGCAGCTCGCCGAGGTGGTCCGGGCGGGCAACGAGAGCGGCGAGATGCGGGTCGAGGACCCCTACCAGCTGGCGAACACGCTCTACGCAGCCGGGCTCGGCTCGCTCCAGCTGGCGCGCCTCGGGATCACCGTCCGCCCCTCCTCCCGCGGCATCCCGACCGTCGTACCGCTCGCGCCGGAGCAGGTGAAGACGTACATGGTCGACGCCGCGCTCGCGCTCGCGAAGGCCTGACGCGCCCGGAGGAACGTCACGACACGCAGGAAGCCCCCGCCCGGCTGACCGGACGGGGGCTTCTCTCGTGCAGGTGGGATCAGCGCTCGACGATCGCGACGATGCCCTGGCCGCCGGCCTCGCAGAGCGAGACGAGCACGCGGCCCTTGCCCTTCTCCTTGAGGAGCTTGGCCGCCACCGGGAGGATCCGGCCGCCCGTGGCGGCGAACGGGTGCGCAGCGGCGAGCGAGGAGCCGTTGACGTTGAGCTTGGAGCGGTCGATCTCGCCGAGCGGCTTGTCGAGGCCGAGGCGCTCCTTGCAGAAGACCGGGTCAGCCCAGGCCTTGAGCGTCGAGAGGACCTGCGCGGCGAACGCCTCGTGGATCTCGTAGTAGTCGAAGTCCTGCAGCGTCAGGTTGTTGCGCTCGAGCATCTTCGCAACGGCGTACGCCGGGGCCATCAGCAGGCCCTCGTGGCCGCCGACGTAGTCGACCGCAGCGACCTCGAAGTCGGTGAGGTACGCGAGCGGCTCGAAGCCGTGGGCCTTGGCCCAGTCCTCGGAGGCGAGGAGGACGGCGGAGGCACCGTCGGAGAGCGGCGTCGAGTTGCCGGCGGTCATCGTGGCGGCCTCGCCCTTGCCGAAGACCGGCTTCAGCTTGGCGAGCTTCTCGACCGTCGAGTCGGGACGCAGGTGGTTGTCGCGCTCGACACCGCGGAACGGGGTGACGAGGTCGGCCTGCCAGCCCTCGTCCCACGAGCGGGCGAGGTTCTGGTGGGACTTCGCGGCGAGCTCGTCCTGCTCCTCGCGGGTGATGCCCCACTCGAGGGCCGTGATGGCCTGGTGGTCGCCCATGGCGAGGCCGGTGCGCGGCTCGCGGTTCTCCGGGGCGACGATGCCGAGGTCGCCCGGGCGGATGCCGAGGAGGGCCTTGACGCGGTCGCCGTTGGTCTTGAGCTGGTTGATCTTGATGAGCTTCTTGCGGAGCTTCTCGGAGATCGCGATGGGGGCGTCGGAGGTGGTGTCCGAGCCACACGCCACGCCGGCCTCGATCTGGCCGGTGGCGATCTGGAGGGCGACGATGTTGGCGGCGAAGAGACCGGTGCCGCAGGCCTGCTGCACGTCGACGGCCGGGGTGGCCGGGTCGAGCTTCGTCCCGAGGACCGACTCGCGGACCAGGTTGAAGTCGCGCGAGTGCTTGATGACGGCACCGCCGGCGACGAGGCCGAGCTTCTCGCCCTCGAGGCCGAAGCGGGTCACCAGACCCTCGAGCGCGGCGGTCAGCATCTCCTGGTTCGACGCCTCGGCGTAGACGGTGTTCGACCGGGCGAACGGGATGCGGTTGCCGCCGATGATGGCGACGCGGCGGGTCTTGGCCTGCATGGTCACTCCTCTAGAGGGTCTTCAGATGTCCCTATCCTTGCCGGTCGGGACCGGTGATGGAACCGTGTGAGTGCCAGATCACGAAATGTGGACACCCAGTTACACTTCAAGTTACATGATCCTGTCCGCGCGTCGGCCCGCAGGGCCGCCCCGCATGCCGCCTTTCATCCGAGATGAGGAAGCCACACCCATGACTGACCGCTACCAGAGCTTCACGAAGTCGTCGATCGGCAAGCTGCTGGTCAAGCAGCTCGGCCTCCCGAACCCGGTCGAGCTCGACCGCTACACCGAGGGCGCTCCGCTGGTGAAGGGCACCGTCCTCGTCGGCGGCGCCGGCAAGCTCGCCGGCTCCCTGCCCGCGACCCTCGAGGGTCTCGGGATCGAGTCCGCCACCTCGGTCGAGGACGGTGCGAGGTTCAAGGGTCTCGTCTTCGACGCGACCGGCTTCGACTCCGAGGCCGACCTGGTCCAGCTGCAGCAGTTCTTCACCCCCGTGATGCGCAAGCTCGAGAACTGCGCCCGTGTCGTCGTCATCGGCATCAACCCCCGCGAGGTCAAGGGCGGCGCCCGCATCGCCCAGCGCGCCCTCGAGGGCTTCACCCGCTCCCTCGGCAAGGAGATCGGCAAGGGCGGCACCGTCCAGCTCGTCTACGTGACCCCGGGCGCCGAGGGGGCGATCGACTCCACGCTCGCCTTCTTCCTCTCCCCCAAGTCCGCCTACGTCTCGGGCCAGGTCGTCCGCATCGGCACCAACGCCAAGAAGGCGCTGGCCAAGGTCGACATCGAGAAGCCCCTCGCCGGCAAGGTCGCCATCGTGACCGGCGCCTCGCGCGGCATCGGCGAGCAGATCGCCCGGGTCCTGCACCGTGACGGCGCGACGGTCCTCGGCATCGACGTGCCGCAGGCCGCCTCGGACCTGCAGAACGTCATGGGCGAGATCGGCGGCACCTCGCTGACCCTCGACATCACGCACGCCGACGCGCCGCAGCGCATCGCGCACTTCGTGAAGGAGCAGTTCGGCGGCGTCGACATCGTCGTGCACAACGCCGGCATCACCCGCGACAAGAAGCTCGCCAACATGGCCGAGGACCGCTGGCAGTCGGTCATCTCCGTGAACCTCACGGCTCCGGAGCGGATCACCCGCGAGCTCCTCTCCCAGGGCGCGATCAACAAGAACGGTCGCATCATCGGCGTCTCCTCGATCGCGGGCATCGCGGGCAACGTCGGCCAGACGCAGTACGCCGCCTCCAAGGCCGGCGTCATCGGCTTCGTCGACTCGCTGGCCGACGAGCTCAAGGACGGCATCACGATCAACGCCGTGGCCCCCGGCTTCATCATCACCGCGATGACGGCCGCGATCCCGTTCGCCACCCGCGAGGTCGGTGCGCGCCTCAACGCCATGCAGCAGGGTGGCCTTCCGGTCGACGTCGCCGAGACGATCGCCTGGTACGCCTCCCCCGCCTCGACCGCCGTCACCGGCAACGTCGTGCGCGTGTGCGGCCTGATGATGCTGGGCGCCTGATGACCGAGACCCGCGTCATCCAGGGCACCGCGGGTGCCGGTGCGATGCTGAAGGCCGTCCTCCCGACGGTCCCCGGCGTCAACCAGCTCCCGGGCGTGAAGAAGACCTCGAAGGACCTCCCCGACCTCGTGCTCCGTCGCGAGGGCCTGGAGATCACCCGCGAGGCCGTCGCGCCGTACGCCGCCATCGCCGGCTTCCCGACGAAGGACGTCGCGCCGCTGCCGTACGTGCACAACCTGGCGTTCCCGCTGCACATGGCGCTCCTGACCGACCAGTCCTTCCCTTATCCCGCGATGGGCCTGGTCCACCTGGAGAACTCCATCTCGCAGCTGCGTCCGATCGCGTTCGGCGAGAAGGTCGACGTCGAGGTGAAGGCGGCCAACCTGCGGAAGTCCACCAAGGGCAAGGCGTTCGACATGCTGACCACGGTCAGCGTCGGTGGCGAGACCGTGTGGGAGGAGACCTCCACGTACCTCCGCGTCGGCGGTGGTGACAAGGAGAACGGCGACCCCGGCATGTCGTTTGCCGATGTCGAGTCGACGGGGGCCGTCTGGTCACTCCCCACGGACCTCGGACGCCGTTATGCAGCCGTGTCGGGCGACCGCAACCCGATCCACCTGTACCCGCTGACCGCCAAGGCGCTGGGCTTCAAGGGGCACATCGCTCATGGCATGTGGACCCTGTCCAAGGCAGTGGCCACGCTGGAGGCCCGACTTCCGGATGCCGTCCGGGTGGACGTGGCGTTCAAGACGCCGATCTTCCTGCCGGGCAAGGTGCGCTTCGGCGCGGTGCCGGTCGAGGGCGGCGTGGACTTCGCGGTGACCAACCCGAGGAACGGCGCGCCCCACGTGCTCGGACGTACCCGGGCGCTCTGACCGCTGGACGACGAGACGGCCGCGACTCCCTCGGGAGTCGCGGCCGTCTTCATGTCAGCTGGTGTCAGCGGCGCAGCCGGATCAGGCCCTCCTGCGCGGTGCTCGCCACGAGGCGGCCGTCTGCGGTGAAGAGCCGCCCGATCGCCAGGCCGCGCCCCTGGGAGGCACTCGGCGACACCTGGTCGTAGAGCAGCCACTCGTCGGCACGGAACGGGCGGTGGAACCACACCGTGTGGTCGAGCGAGGCGGCCTGCATGTCGGGCTCCGCGAACGACGTGCCGTGCACGACGAGCGCCGTGCCCAGCAGGGTGACGTCGCTGAGGTAGGTGAGTGCCGCCTTGTGGATCATCGGGTCGTCCGGGAGCTCGCCCTGCACCCGCACCCAGAAGCGCTGGCGCGCCGGGTGGTCGGGATCGCCCTCGAGTGCTCCGCCGGCGCGCGAGTCACCGGCCGCCCGCATGTCCAGCACGGACCACTCCTGCGCCAGCACCTCGACGTACGACTCGGGTGCGCGCTTGCGCAGGAGGTCGAGCGAGGCGGGGCAGTCCTCCGGCGCGGGCACCGGGGGCATGACGTCCTGGTGGTCCAGCCCCTCCTCCTGCACCTGGAAGCTCGCGGTCAGGTAGTAGATGGGCCGACCGTGCTGGCGCGCCTCCACCCGGCGGGTGGCGAACGAGGAGCCGTCCCGGATCCGCTCGACGTCGTAGATGATCGGGACGTTGGGGTCGCCGGGCCGCAGGAAGTAGCTGTGCAGCGAGTGCATGGTCATGCCCGCGGGCGCCGTCCGCTCGGCGGCGATCATCGCCTGGCCCGCGACCTGCCCGCCGAAGACCCGCTGGAAGAACGTGATCGGCTGGCGTCCACGGAAGAGGTTGACGTCGATCGTCTCGAGGTCGAGCAGGTCGACCAGCTCGGCGGCGGAGGTGGGCATCAGTCGTCGCCTTCCGGGGAATCGGGAACGTCGGTGGTGGTGTCGGGCCCGTCCAGCCCCGCCAGGAACTTCTCGAACTCCGCCCCCAGCTCCTCGCCGGTCGGGATCGGCTGGTCCGTCGCGAGCAGGCTCTCGTCCACGCCGCGCTGGAACGCGTCGTACTGCTGCTCCATGCCGGCGACGAGCTCGGCGACGTCGGGGTTCTCCGCGAGGTGCTCGGCGATCTCCACGCTGCGCCGCTCGGCAGCGACCTTCAGCGCGTCCAGGTCGAAGGTGAGGCCCGTGGAGTCCTCGACCCCGGCGAGCAGCGCCCGTGCGGCCTCGGGGTACTCGCCACCCTGGACGTAGTGCGGGACGTGCGCCACCCAGCCGGTCATCGGGTGGCCGCTCTCCCCCAGCCGCACCTCGAGCAGCGCCTGCGCGGACGACGGGATGCGCAGCTCGCCACGCCACTGGTTGGCACGCAGCAGGAGCTCGCGGCGGTTGGCGTGCTGGGTGACCGCGAGGGGCCGGGTGTGCGGCACCGCCATCGGCACGGAGCCGAGGGAGACCACGAGGGCGACGTCGAGCGCCTCGACCACCTCGCGGACCGCACCGACGAACGCCTCCCACCGGTTGTCCGGCTCGGGCCCCGACAGCAGCAGGAAGGCGCGGCCGGTCACGTCGCGCTGGACGCGGACGACGAGGCGCGGGGCGTCGTAGGACTCGTAGTGGTCCTCGACGAAGGAGATCGCCGGACGGCGCGCGCGGTAGTCGTGGAAGGCGTCGACGTCGAAGGTCGCCACGACCGGGCCGGCGCCGCCGGCCTCGAGGTGGTCGACCGCGAGAACCGAGCCGTTGCCGGCATCGAGGAACCCGTGGAGGGCGACGACGAGCACCGGGTCGTCACCGAGATCGGTGACGTCGTCGACGATGTGCACGAAGCGGTTGGACCCTGCCATTCCGCGCCTCCTCGCAGTACGTTCAGTTGCGCGTCGAGCCTAGTGGCTCACGTCTCGGGCACTGCGCCTGCCCCGTTCGGTTACTGGCGGGTAGCATCGTTCCGACACCCACGAACAATTCGAGGAGATCCTGTTGTCCCGACAGCTCCGCGACGTCGTCTTCGTTGACGGCGTTCGTACTCCGTTCGGCCGGTCCAAGGGCCAGTACGCCGAGACCCGTGCCGATGACCTGGTCATCAAGTGCATGCGCGAGCTCCTTCGCCGCAACCCGAACCTGCCGCCCGAGCGCATCGACGAGGTCGCCATCGCGGCCACGACGCAGATCGGCGACCAGGGCCTGACCCTCGGCCGCACCGCCGGCATCCTCGCGGGCCTGCCGAAGACCGTCCCCGGCTTCGCCATCGACCGCATGTGCGCCGGTGCGCTGACCGCCGTCACGACCACCGCGGGCGGCATCGCCTTCGGCTCGTACGACGTCGTCATCGCCGGCGGCGTCGAGCACATGGGCCGCCACCCCATGGGTGAGGGCGTCGACCCGAACCCGCGCATCATCTCGGAGAAGCTCGTCGACCCCGAGGCGCTGGCCATGGGCAACACGGCCGAGAACCTGCACGACCGCTACCCCGCCATCACCAAGGAGCGCTGCGACGCCTACGCCGTCCGCTCCCAGCAGAAGGCGGCCGCGGCGTACGAGGCCGGCATCATCCAGCCCGACCTCGTCCCCGTCGCCACCCGCTCCGCCGAGGAGGGCTGGGGCCTGGCGACCACCGACGAGCCGATGCGTCCCGAGACGACCATGGAGTCGCTCGGCAAGCTGAAGACCCCCTTCCGCTCGCACGGTCGCGTCACCGCCGGCAACGCGGCGGGCATCAACGACGGCGCCACCGCCGCCCTCCTCGCGGCCGAGCCGGTTGCGAAGGAGCTCGGCCTGGAGCCGAAGATGCGCCTGGTCTCCTTCGCCTTCGCGGGCATCGAGGCCGAGTTCATGGGTGCCGGCCCGATCCCGTCGACGGAGAAGGCGCTGGCCCAGGCCGGCCTGACCATCGACGACATCGACGCCTTCGAGATCAACGAGGCGTTCGCCGTCCAGGTGCTCTCGCTCCTCGACCACTACGGCATCGCCGACGACGACCCGCGCGTCAACCCGTTCGGTGGCGCCATCGCGTTCGGCCACCCGCTCGCCTCCTCCGGCGTCCGCCTGATGAACCAGCTCGCCGCGCAGTTCAAGCAGGACCCGAGCAAGCGCTACGGCATCACCACCATGTGCGTCGGCCTCGGCCAGGGCGCCACGGTCATCTGGGAGAACGTCAACTGGAACGGAGACGCGAAGTGAACGACGTCATCACGCGCGCCGAGGCGCTCCGCTCGGAGTCCGAGGTCGTCACCAAGGCCAAGCTCCGGAAGGTGACCCTGCCGGGCACCGCCGGCGTCATGGGCCTGATCACCCTCGACAACGGCTTCGACCACACCAAGCCCAACACCTTCGGCCCGGGCTCCCTGCTCGAGCTGAACGCCGCCATCGACGCCGCCCTCGCGGACGACGAGATCGCCTCGATCGGTGTCACCGGCAAGCCGTTCATCCTCGCCGCCGGCGCCGACCTGACCTCGCTCCGCGCGGCTGGCTCCGCCGACGCGATCCGCACGATCGCCGAGCTCGGCCACTTCGTGTTCGGCAAGCTCGGTGACGGCGGCAAGCCCTCCTTCGGCTTCATCAACGGCCTCGCCCTCGGCGGTGGCTTCGAGGTCGCGCTCAACTGCACCTACCGCACCGTGCTCGACTCCATCCCCGCTGCCGGCCTTCCCGAGGTCATGCTCGGCCTGGTCCCCGGCTGGGGTGGCGCGTGGCTGGTCCCGAACCTGATCGGCGCCGCCGGTGCCGTGAAGGTGGCGCTGGAGAACCCGCTCAACCAGGGCAAGGTCCTCAAGGGCCAGGAGGTCAAGGACCTCGGCCTCGCCGACGCCATCTTCCAGGGCGCCGACTTCCTCGAGCAGTCGCTCATCTGGGCCGCCTCGGTGCTGACCGGCGAGACCGCCGTCGTCCGCCCCGAGGTCGACCGTGGCAAGGCCTGGGACGACGCCGTCGCCTGGGGCCGCATGGTCGCTGCGGGCAAGACCGGCGGCAAGTCCGTCGCGGCGACCCGCCTGCTCGACCTGATCGAGGCGGCGAAGACCAACACGAAGGCCGAGGGCTTCGCGCTCGAGGACCAGGCGCTGGTCGACATGGCGCAGACCCCCGAGCTCGACGCGTCGCTCTACTCCTTCGACCTGGTCCAGAAGCGCGCCAAGCGTCCCGCCGGTGCTCCGGACAAGGCGCTGGCCCAGAAGGTCACCAAGGTCGGCATCATCGGCGCCGGCCTCATGGCCTCGCAGTTCGCGCTGCTCTTCGCCCGCCGCCTGAAGGTGCCGGTGGTCCTCACCGACCTCGACCAGGAGCGCGCGGACAAGGGTGTCGCCTACGTCCACGGCGAGATCGACAAGCTGGCCGCGAAGGGCCGCATCAACGCGGACATGGCGAACCGCCTCAAGGCGCTCGTCACCGCCGAGGTCGACTACGAGAAGGCCTTCTCGGACGCCGACTTCATCATCGAGGCCGTCTTCGAGGAGATCGGCGTCAAGAAGACGGTCTTCGCGAACGCGGAGAAGGTGGCCCCGGCCAACGCGGTCTTCGCGACCAACACCTCGTCGCTGTCCATCACCGAGATGGCCGCCGACCTGAAGCACCCGGAGCGGGTGGTGGGCTTCCACTTCTTCAACCCGGTCGCGGTCATGCCGCTCGTCGAGATCATCAAGGGCGAGACCACCTCCGACGAGGCGCTCGCCACGGCGTTCGCGACGTCCAAGGGCCTCGGCAAGACCTCCATCCTCGTGAAGGACTCCCCCTCCTTCATCGTGAACCGTCTCCTCGGCCGCTTCATGGGCGAGGTCGCCAAGGTCGTCGACGAGGGCACCCCGGTCAAGGACGCCGACGCGGCGTTCGCCGGCCTCGCGCCGATGCCGCCGTTCGTCCTGCTCGGCCTGGTCGGCCCGGCGATCGCGCTGCACAACAACGAGACCCTCCACCGGGCCTTCCCCGACCGCATGTACGTGTCGGAGAACCTCAAGAAGGTCGTCGAGGCCAAGATCGGCTCCTGGTACGGCGCCGACGGTGAGGTGGCCCCCGAGGTCGCCGCGCTCGTCACGACGCCGGAGAACCCGGTCGTGAAGAGCACCGACGAGGTCCGCACCCAGGTCCTCGAGGCGCTCGCCGACGAGATCCGCCGCATGCTCGACGAGGGCGTCGCATCGGCTCCGGAGGACATCGACCTGGCGATGATCATGGGTGCCGGCTTCCAGTTCTGGAACGGCGGCATCACGAAGCTCCTCGACCGCGAGGGCGTTTCGGAGAAGGTCACGGGCGCGAAGTTCCACGCCTGATCCAGCAAGACGCCGACGCCCGCCGACCCTCACGGGTCGGCGGGCGTCGGCGATTTCCTGAGCGGTCAGACGCTCAGCGCGCCACGTCCACCACCGCCGGCTCGTCGTGGAGCCCGACGCGGCTGTGCCGGTAGCCGTAGGCCGCGTAGATCGCGGAGCCGAGCACCATCCAGATGCCGAAGCGCAGCCACGTCTCGCCGCTGAGGTTGAGCATGAGGTAGAGGCAGACCAGTGCCGCCACCACCGGGAGCACCGGCGACAGCGGCACGCGGAAGCCGCGCTCGAGGTCGGGACGCGTGCGGCGGAGGACCGGCACGGCCAGTGACACGAGCGAGAACGCCGCGAGGGTGCCGATGTTGACCATCTCCTCGAGCTTCCCGATCGGCGTGAGCGAGGCGACGAGGGCCACGATGACCGCGATCCCCACGCTGATCCGCAGCGGAGTGCCCGTGCGTCCGCTGACCCTGGCCAGCCCCTCCGGCATGAGGCCGTCGCGGCTCATCGCGAAGACCACGCGCACGGCACCGATCATCAGGGTCATGACGACCGTGGTGAGGCCCGCTACGGCGCCGGCCGAGATCAGGGTCGCGTAGCCGTCCTTGCCATGGGCGATGAAGGCCCGCGCCAGCGCCGCCTCGCGGTCGATCTGGTCGTACCGGACCATGCCGGTGATGACCAGCGCCACGGCGATGTAGAGGACCGTGCAGATGGCCAGCGAGCCGAGGATGCCGATCGGCAGGTCGCGCTGCGGCCGGCGGGCCTCCTCGGCCGTCGTCGCGACCACGTCGAAGCCGATGTAGGCGAAGAAGACGACGGACGCGGCCGAGACGATGCCGAGGACGCCGTACACCTGCGGCTGGATGCCGAACAGTGACTGGACCAGCGGCGTGTGCAGCCAGCCGCCCGATGCCCCCGCGGTGCCGGCGGCGTCCGGGACGAACGGCGCGTAGTTGCCCGGGTCGATGAGCGAGATGCCCGTGACGATGATGAAGAGGACGATGAAGAGCTTCACGGCGACGAGCACGAGGTTGACCCGCATGCTCTCCTTGATGCCGTAGCAGACGAGCGCACCGAGCGCGGCGACCATCAGGAACGCCGCCAGGTTGAAGCTCCCCTCGGGCCCGAGCCCGGCGGGCCAGGTGACGCCGACCTGGCCGAGGAACGTGACGAAGTAGGTGCTCCAGCCCTGCGCGACGACGCTCGCGCCGAGCAGGCACTCCAGGAGCAGGTCCCAGCCGATGATCCAGGCGACGAGTTCGCCGAGCGTCGCGTAGGAGAAG
The DNA here is from genome assembly GCF_030580915.1 of Nocardioides jiangxiensis. Lineage (NCBI taxonomy): Bacteria > Bacillati > Actinomycetota > Actinomycetes > Propionibacteriales > Nocardioidaceae > Nocardioides > Nocardioides jiangxiensis. Next base: position 550,179 of record NZ_JAUQTA010000002.1, on the reverse strand, counting down.
GTGTACGCCGATCCGGCGACCGGCACGGTCGAGGCGAACTCGGCGTAGCAGAGCGCGGCGAGCGCGCAGCAGAACGCGGCGATCAGGAACGAGAACACGACGGCCGGACCTGCGTAGTCGGCCGCCACGCGACCGGTCAGGGTGAAGATGCCGGCGCCGATGACGACACCCACCCCGAAGACCGTGAGGTCCAGGGCGGTGAGGGTCCGTTTCAGCTGGTGCTCGGGCTCGACGGTCTCGGCGATCGACGCCTCGACGGACTTGGTACGCAGGACGTTCATGCAGGCGACGTTAGCGGTCAGCCGAAGGTGCGCACGATCCGGCGTCCTGCCGCGGCGGCGAGCTCCGCGCCGCTCATTCCCAGCACCCGGCGCAGGACGCCGTCCTGGTCTGCCTCCGAGGTGCCGCCGCCCTTGCCCATCTCGGCGAGGAGTTGCCAGACGGTGTCCGGGCCGAAGCGGTCGGCGACCACCTGGCAGGCCCACCACGCGATGCCGTAGTTGGCCGCGGTGTGCTCGTCGTTGAAGTCGGCGTCGCGCGGCAGGGCGGTGAGACCGGCCTGGGCCATCTCCAGCGCCTCCCGCGAGATGACCCGCTCGTGGCGCGGGACCGCCTGCACCGAGACCCACTCGGCGATGCCCTCCGCGAGCCAGGTCGGCACCCGGTCATCGCGGTCCGCGACCGCGACGTGCGTGAGCTCGTGCCGGATCAGCCGGTCGCGTCGGGCGTCGTCGCGCCCGAGCACCCGGGGGTGGAGCATGAACCGCACGGAGGCGACGTCCTGGTTTCCGTCGCCGGCCGGAACGCTGAAGGCGACCCCCTCGAGCCGCTCCGGGTCACCGCCGGGCAGGTCGTCGAGCGAGGCCATCTGGGCCACGTCACTCAGCGCGTAGACGACGACGTGGTGCGACCACGGCAGCGGGATGAGCGGCGCGATGTCGTCGATCCCGCGGCGCACCGCACGCATCACCTGGTAGGCGTCGTCGATGCTCGCGCGGTCGAAGATGCCGAGCACACCGTCGCGGTCCTCCGCCTCGATGCGGGTCCGCTCCCAGGGCTGCAGGTCGACGTCGTGGTCCGCGTCGTAGCCGGCGTCGTGGTCGGCATCGAGCTCGAGCGTCCCCTCGTCAGTGCGCCGGAACGTGAAGAGCCCCGGCGTGCGCACCGGCACGACGTCGTAGCCGTCTAGCTGCGTGATCACCGTGACCTCGGCCTGGACGGCACCGCCGGGGAGCTCCGTGACCCCACGCAGCTGCACGTCGTACGCGGCCAGCGGCAGCTCCTGCAGGTTGGCGAAGAGCCGGAGCTGGTTGCGGCGGAAGCCCGGCTTCTCGGGATCCACGCCCTCCATGAACGCGGGCTGGTCGTGCATCAGCACCGCCTTCGAGCGCGCGGCGAGCACCGTGCTCACCGCCTCCTCGAGCGGTGGACCGGCAGGGGTCGGCGCCGGCGAGGTCGCCGGAGGCGGTGCGGAGCACCCGGCAGCGAGGAGCGCGCCCAGCAGGAGCGGCGCGAGCCGCTGGATGCCTCGCCGCACGGGTCAGCCGACGCGAGCGTCGCCGGTCGGCACCCCGACGGCCGCGGCGGCGGCCTCGGCCAGACGGGACGGCGTGAGGCCCACACGCTCCAGGATGACCCCGCGCTTGGCGTGGCCGAGGAACTCCTGCGGGATGCCGTGCAGCTGGACCGGCGTGGTGACGCCGGCGGCGTTGAGGGTCTGGAGGAGGGCTGTGCCGACGCCGCCGACGACGCCGTTGTCCTCGACGCTGACGACCAGGCGGTGGCCCCGCGCGAGCTCGACGAGCTCCGGGGCGACCGGCTTGACCCAGCGCGGGTCGACGACCGTGACGCCGATGCCGCGAGCGGTGAGCAGCGCAGCCGTCTCGAGGGCCGTGGCCGCCATCGCGCCGACACCGACGAGCAGCACGTCCTGCGTGGCTCCCCGGGCGAGCACGTCGACACCGCCGATGCGCTCCAGCGCCGGCATGTCGGCCGGTGGCGGACCCTTCGGGAAGCGGACCACCGTCGGAGCGTCCTCGACCGCGACCGCCTCGCGCAGCAGCTCCCGCAGCTGCGCACCGTCGCGAGGTGCGGCGATGGAGAGACCGGGCACGACCTGGAGGATCGACATGTCCCACATGCCGTTGTGGCTGGCACCGTCGTCGCCGGTCACGCCCGAGCGGTCGAGCACGAAGGTGACACCGCACCGGTGCAGGGCGACGTCCATGAGCACCTGGTCGAAGGCACGGTTGAGGAACGTCGCGTAGACGGCGACGACCGGGTGGACACCACCCATGGCGAGGCCCGCCGCAGCCGTCGCCGCGTGCTGCTCGGCGATGCCCACGTCGTAGGTGCGCTCGGGGAAGCGGGCGGCGAACCGGTCCAGGCCGACCGGGTGCATCATCGCTGCGGTGATCGCGGCGATGTCGGGGCGCTCCTCCCCCAGCCTGACCATCTCGTCGGCGAAGACGTCGGTCCAGATGGCAGCCTTCGGCTGCTCCTCGCCGGTCGCGACGTCGAACGGCCCCGGCGCGTGGAACTGGTCGGCCTCGTGCTGTTCGGCCGCCTCGTAGCCGTTGCCCTTGCGGGTCAGCGCGTGGACGATCACCGGTCCGTTGAAGCGCTTGGCCTGGGTGAGCGCCTGCTCGAGCGCCGCACGGTCGTGGCCGTCGATCGGGCCGACGTACTTGAGGCCGAGGTCCTCGAAGAGGCCCTGCGGTGCGAGGGCGTCCTTGACGCCCTTCTTCATCGCGTGGAGCGCGTCGTAGGCGACCGGGCCGACACCGGGGACGGCGTTGAGGCGCTTCTTGACCGTGCCGAGCACCTGCTCGTACCGCGGGTTCGTGCGCAGGCTGGTCAGGGCGGTCGCGAGGCCGCCGATGGTCGGGGTGTAGGAGCGCTCGTTGTCGTTGACCACGATGACGAGGCGGCTGTCGTGGGAGATCGCGATGTTGTTGAGCGCCTCCCAGGCCATGCCTCCGGTCAGCGCGCCGTCGCCGATGACGGCCACGACGTGACGGTCCTCGCCGCGCAGGGCGTAGGCCTTCGCCAGGCCGTCGGCGTAGCTCAGGCTGGTCGAGGCGTGGGAGTTCTCCACGATGTCGTGCTCGGACTCGGCACGGCTCGGGTAGCCGGACAGGCCACCCTCCTGGCGCAGCGTGTCGAACCGGCCGGCGCGGCCGGTGAGCAGCTTGTGGACGTAGGCCTGGTGGCCGGTGTCGAAGACCACCCGGTCGTGGGGCGAGTCGAAGACGCGGTGGATGGCCATGGTCAGCTCGACGACACCCAGGTTGGGGCCGAGGTGACCACCCGTGCGGGCGCAGGTCTGCACCAGCGTCTCGCGGATCTCGGCGGCCAGCTCCTCGAGCTGAGCCGCGGTCAGGCCGTCGAGGTCACGAGGGGTCGAGATCGACTCCAGGTAGCCCATTGCGTTCCTCCGGCCTTCGGTGAATGAGTGGGAAGTCTAGCCGTGCAGGCCGGTCGCCAGTGCCGTGTGGCTCGCCGATCCGATGAACCCGGGGAGCAGCGCCGCGGCACCCACCGTGAGGTCGAGCGCGGGTACGTCAGCGGGGTCGACGAAGACGATCTGGCGTCCCTCACCGCAGACCACGTCGGCGTCGGTCGCCGCGGTGGCCCCGGCGTACAGGTGGATGGCGTCGAGGCGGCCCGGACGATGCTGGACGAGCGCCACGGTGACCTCCACCAGCGGGCCGTCCGGCACGAGCCCGGTCTCCTCCAGCAGCTCCCGGTACGCCGCAGCGAGGGGCTCCTCCCCCGGCTCGACGTGTCCGCCGGGCAGGCCCCACTTCTCGGGATCGATCTCCGGGAACTCGTCGCGCTCCTGCAGGAGGATCCAGCCCCGCCGGTCGACCAGCGCGATGCTGGCGAAGACCCGGTCCACGGCCCGGTTGGCCGCGCAGCCCCCGCTCATGCCCGCCCCGCGAGCGAGGCGTACGCGTCGGAGGCGAGGAACGCCGGCAGGAAGTGCCGCGCGGACTCCCACAGGTCGAGCGTGCCGATGCGGGCCGGCGCCACGAAGGTCATCTGCCGGCCCTCGTGGCAGGACACGTCGGCGTCGGTGAGGTCGGCGCGTCCCGCCCAGAGCTCGTAGTGCGCGACCCGGTCCTCCTCGGTGTAGGTGAAGACCTCCTCGCGCCAGAGCGCCAGCGCGCCGGCGGGCAGGACGACGCCCGTCTCCTCTGCCAGCTCGCGGTAGGCCGCCTCCTCGTGGCTCTCGCCGTCCTCGACGTGGCCTCCCGGGGCGCCCCACTGCTCCGGGCAGCGCGGCGCGTGCTCGTCGCGCTCCTGCAGCAGCAGGGCGCCCGCGGCGTTGACGAGCAGCACGTTGACGGTCCGCACCACTCTCATGCCGCCTCCCCCGAGACCGTCGCGTAGGCGACGACGCCGCCGGCGCAGCTCGCCATCGCCTCCGGAGCGGTGTGGCCGTCGGCGTACCTCCGGAGGAAGGCGCGCAGGCCGGGGTCGTCGGGGCCGCTCAGCACCAGCTGGCGCCCCCAGACGGTGACGACGGCAGGGCCGGGCAGCCCGGCGTAGGGCGAGAGGATCCCCTCCGCCGGCAGCTGCCGCGCCAGCTCGGCGACGTCGTCGGCGGCCATCGCCGGGTCGCGGGTGATCCAGACCGCGCCGTGCTCGAGCGCGTGGACCGCGTAGGCATCGTCGACGGGGCGGTCGTAGACACCGCACGCGAGCCACCGCGGGGCGTGGTCGCCGCCCACGGGCGGCACGGACGCGTAGCGCGGCTCCAGCACGTGGTTACGGGTCTCGATCCGGAAGCTGCGCACATCGGCGACCGTCGTGTCGTGCCCGGGAACGGCGAGCGTGGCGGCGACCCCGGAGGCCGCCAGCACGACGGCGAGGCCGACCGCGAGCCACGGGCCGCGCTTCATCAGGCGGGAAGCGACGGTCATGGGTGAAGTCTTGCAGCCGGCCGCTCGACCGCGTCCGCGAGGTGGGTGGGTGCCTGCACGCAGTAGGAGTCGGTGAGCAGCTCGGCCACCTCGTCCCAGTCGGTCGCCTCGTCGAGCACGATGCCGACGACGTTGGTGCCCCACGACGCCTTGAAGTACGGCGGGCCGAGGTGCTGCAGGGCCATCACCTCGTCGGGCTCGGCCCTCACGACCAGCCGGATCAGCTGGTCCTCGCCACCGAACACGTGGGCGACGGTGGCCGCCCCGACCTTCCAGCTGGTGCCGGTCCAGGCAGGCACGCGGGTGCACTCCGGGAGCGCGTCCAGCACCGCGTCGATGCGGTCGACCCAGGCGGCAGGCGGGTCGGGTCGCTCGGCCACGTCAGCCGGCCAGGAAGCTCAGGCGGACCTCGCGGTCGGGGTTGTCGACGTTGAGGTCGACCAGGCACACGCTCTGCCACGTGCCGAGCGCCAGCCGTCCTGCGAGCACCGGCACGGTCGCGTACGGCGGCACGAGGGCCGGCATGACGTGGTCGCGGCCGTGGCCGGGCGTGCCGTGGCGGTGCCGCCACCGGGAGTCGGCCGGCAGCAGGTCACGCAGCGCCGCGAGCAGGTCGTCGTCCGACCCCGCACCGGTCTCGATGATCGCCACGCCCGCCGTCGCGTGCGGCACGAAGACGTGGAGGAGCCCGTCGCCCTTGTCGGCGGCGAACTCCGCGCACCGCGCGGTCAGGTCGAGCACGACCTCCCGGCGTCCGGTGTGGACCTGGATCACCTCGGAGTGCATGCGCCCACGCTAGTGGGGACCACCCACCTCGGCGAGCGTGCCCGTCCGGAGCCGGGCCAGGGCGTCCCGGCACTGGGACTTCACCGTCCCGACCGAGATGCCCAGCGCCTCGGCGGTCTGCTGCTCCGTCATGTCCTCGTAGTAGCGCAGGACGACCACCGCACGCTGGCGCGGCGCGAGGGCGCGCAGGGCCTCACGGAGGGCGGCGCGGCCGACCACGTCCGCATCGAGGTGCACGGTCTCCGGGAGCACGTCGGTGTGCACCTCCCGCCAGCGCCGACGGCGCCACCGGCTGATCGACTCACGGGCCAGGATCCGTCGCACGTAGGGCTCGGGGTCGTCCGCGATCCGGCCCCACTTCGGCACCGCCTTGATCAGCGCTGTCTGCACGAGGTCCTCGGCGTCCTCGGCGTTGCCCGTCAGGAGGTACGCCGTCCGCACCAGCGCCGCGCGACGGGCGCCGACGTACTCCTCGAAGGCGCGCTCAGTCGCGGACACGTCGCCTCCGGAGCAGCAGGGCGACGCCGAGGAGCGCGAGAGCAGCGCCTGCGACGGCAGGGAGCACGCGCGGATCGCGGGGCGTCGCGGGTGCGTCGCGATGCACGGAGGGCAGGTCCATCAGGTCAGCCGCGAACCCCTCGACCTGGATGCGTCCGTCCCACCGTGGGTAGTCGGTCAGCGTCGTCACGGCCCCCGATGGCGCGACCCTGGCGAGCTCCGTCGGCAGATAGTCGCCCGTCCTGTCCGACCGGGTCAGGTCGACCACCGCGCCTCGGTCGGTCAGCGCCCAGAAGCGGAGCGCCTCAGCCCCCGGTACCTCCCGTGCAGCACGTCCCGGTGCGGCGATGCTGACGGTGCTCGGCTGCCGCTCGTCGGGCGTGCGGGTGAGCGCGGCGATCGATCCGTCCGCTGCGAGCGCCCCTCCGACGTCCAGGAGCAGGGAGGACGGCCGGCGGCGCTCGACGAGGTGCGGAGCTCCGACGGGTCGCGCGATGGCCATCGTGGTGCTCCTGCCGACGCCAGCGGGATCGAACAGGAGTCGTCCCCGGTGGTCGGACGCGATGGCGGTCGCGTAGCGCTCGAGCCCGGGGATGCGCACGCGTCCCGGCACCAGCCGCTGGTCCTCCCCGATCGTCACCGTGCGCCCCTGACCGTCAAGGTGGGCGGCGTAGCCGCCCGGATGTCCCTTGTCGATCTGTGACACCTGGAAGTACAGGGTGTCGTCGTCCGACCACAGCAAGCTCTCCGGGACGACGCCGTGCTCGGTCTGGAGGACGGAGCGGCCGACCCTCGTCGTCACGGTGTCGTAGACCGCCACGCCGACGACCGGCTTTCCCAGCTGGTTGTCGACGGCCCGGCCCGCGGGCACACCGGTGAGCCAGTACGCGACGTAGCGCCCGGAAGGGGAGAGCGCTTCCGCGACTCCTGGCCGGGTGCCGGAGCCGGGGGCCAGGGCACTGCCCGGGAGCCTGATGGCCCGGTACTCACCCGTTGCCGCCGACACGCCGACGTAGCCCGTGGCGTCGTGCCAGCCCAGGTTCGTCGAGAGCAGTGCCGCCATCGGACCCACGGGATCGTCGTCGTTCGACTCCGTCCATCGACCCGGGACGTAGAGCCGGTCTGGCAGCGCCCCCACGCCGCTCGTGGTCGCAGGAGGCACGTCGCGACCCCCGTCGTGCGGGAGCACCGTGCCTGCGCCGCCGATCCCGGCGAGGACGACGGCTGTGGCAGCGAGCGCCCCGGCAGCGGCACGCCGACTCTGGCGACGCCTGCCCGCGCGCCACAGGGCGCCGGCGTCCGGCGGGACAGGCACGGGTGCGTCAGCAGCGAGATCGTGCAGCTGCGCGTGAAGGTCGCTCGTCATCGGGTCCTCGCAGGGTGGGTGGAGACATCCTCATCCAGGTACACGTCGCGAGGTGCGCGAAAGGTGGGGTGCGCCTCAACGGGAGTCGCCGCGGAGCCACTCCTCGACCCGCTCGACCTTGCCCTCGAGCATGCCCGTGTGACCGGGGCGGATGTCGGCCTTCAGCACGAGGGCGACGCGGGGCGCGAATGGCAGCACGGCCTCGGTGGCACGCCGCACGACGTCCATCACCTCGTCCCACTCCCCCTCGACCTCGGTGAACATCGAGCCGAGCCGGTGGGGAAGCCCCGATTCGCGGACGACGCGGAGCGCAGCGGCGACCGCCTCGGAGAGCGAGCCGTCCTCGGCGGCGGACGTCGTGGGCGCGACGGAGAAGGCGACGAGCATGCCTCCACGCTAGCGCGCGGAGATGCCGAACGGCCCGCCTCCCGGGAGGGAGACGGGCCGCATCGGTGTCAGGGCGTCAGGCGCCCTTGACCAGGTTGCGCAGGACGAACTGCAGGATGCCGCCGTTGCGGTAGTAGTTCGCCTCACCGGGGGTGTCGATACGGACGACCGCGTCGAACTCGACGCCCGTGTCGGTGGTGACCTTGACCGTCTTCGGCGTACGGCCCTCGTTGAGCTCGGTGATGCCGGTGACCGAGAAGGTCTCCTCGCCGGTCAGGCCCAGCGAGTCGGCGTTCTGGCCGGCCGGGAACTGGAGCGGGAGGACGCCCATGCCGATGAGGTTCGAGCGGTGGATGCGCTCGTACGACTCGGCGATGACGACCTTGACGCCCAGGAGCGAGGTGCCCTTGGCGGCCCAGTCGCGCGACGAGCCCGAGCCGTACTCCTTGCCCGCCAGGACGACGAGCGGGATGCCCGCGGCCTGGTAGTTCTGCGAGGCGTCGTAGACGAACGACACCGGGCCGCCGTCCTGGGTGAAGTCGCGGGTGTAGCCGCCCTCGGTGCCCGGAGCGACCTGGTTGCGCAGGCGGATGTTGGCGAAGGTGCCGCGGATCATGACCTCGTGGTTGCCACGGCGCGAGCCGTAGGAGTTGAAGTCACGCGGAGCGACGCCGTTGGCGGTGAGGTACTGACCCGCCGGGGTGTCGCCCTTGATGTTGCCGGCCGGCGAGATGTGGTCGGTGGTGACCGAGTCGCCGAGCTTGAGCAGGACGCGGGCGCCGGTGACGTCGGTGACCGGGGAGGTCTCCAGCGACATGCCGTCGAAGTACGGCGCCTTGCGGACGTACGTCGAGGCCTCGTCCCACGTGAACGTGTTGCCGGTCGGCGTCGGCAGCGACTGCCAGCGCTCGTCGCCCGCGAAGACGTCGGCGTAGTCCTTGGTGAACATCTCCTGCGTGATGGACTCGGCGATGACCGCCTCGACCTCGGCCGGGGACGGCCAGATGTCCTTCAGGAAGACGTCGTTGCCCTCGGTGTCCTGGCCGATCGGGTCGTTGAACAGGTCGATGTTCATGTTGCCGGCGATCGCGTAGGCGATGACGAGCGGCGGCGACGCGAGGTAGTTCATCTTCACGTCGGGGTTGATGCGACCCTCGAAGTTGCGGTTGCCGGAGAGGACCGAGACGACGGCGAGGTCGTGCTCGTTCACCGCGGCGGAGACCTCGGGGATGATCGGGCCCGAGTTGCCGATGCAGGTGACGCAGCCGTAGCCGACGAGGTCGAAGCCGAGCTTCTCGAGGTACGGCGTGAGGCCGGACTTGTCGTAGTAGTCGGTGACGACCTTCGAGCCCGGGGCCAGGGTGGTCTTGACCCACGGCTTGCGGGTCAGGCCCTTCTCGACGGCCTTCTTCGCCAGGAGCGCGGCGCCGAGCATGACGGACGGGTTCGAGGTGTTGGTGCAGGACGTGATCGAGGCGATCGTGACCGCGCCGTTCTCCAGCTCGAACGACGTGCCGTCGGCCAGGGTGACCGGGACCTTCGCGTCGGGCTGCGTGGTGTACGTCGGCAGGTAGCCGGCGAACGACGTCGCGGCGTCGGTCAGCTGCACGCGGTCCTGCGGGCGCTTCGGGCCGGCGATCGACGGGACGACCGTCGAGAGGTCCAGCTCGAGCTTCTCGGAGAAGCGCGGCTCGGCGTCGGGGTCGAGCCAGAGGCCCTGCTCCTTGGCGTAGGCCTCGACGAGGGCGAGCTGCTCCTCGGAGCGGCCGGTCAGGCGCAGGTAGTTGATGGTCTCGTCGTCGATCGGGAAGATGCCGATCGTCGAGCCGAACTCCGGCGACATGTTGCCGATGGTGGCGCGGTTCGCGAGCGGCAGCGCGGCGACGCCAGCGCCGTAGAACTCGACGAACTTGCCGACCACGCCGTGCTTGCGGAGCTGCTCGGTGATCGTGAGGACCAGGTCGGTCGCGGTGGTGCCCTCGGGCAGGTCGCCGGTGAGCTTGAAGCCGACAACGCGCGGGATCAGCATGGAGACGGGCTGGCCGAGCAGCGCGGCCTCGGCCTCGATGCCACCGACACCGAAGCCGACGACGCCGAGGCCGTTGACCATGGTGGTGTGCGAGTCGGTGCCGACGCAGGTGTCGGGGTAGGCCTGGAGGACGCCGTCGACCTCACGCGTGAAGATCGTGCGGGCCAGGTGCTCGATGTTGACCTGGTGCACGATGCCGGTGCCCGGCGGGACGACCTTGAAGTCGTCGAACGCGGTCTGGCCCCAACGGAGGAACTGGTAGCGCTCGCGGTTGCGCTCGTACTCGATCTCGGTGTTCTTCTCGAACGCCTCGGGGGTGCCGAAGACCTCGGCGATGACGGAGTGGTCGATGACCATCTCGGCCGGCGACAGCGGGTTGATCTTCGACGGGTCACCGCCCAGGTCGGCAGCAGCCTCGCGCAGCGTGGCGAGGTCGACGATGCAGGGGACGCCGGTGAAGTCCTGCATGATCACGCGCGCCGGCGTGAACTGGATCTCCTTGTCGGGCTCGGCGGTCTCGTCCCAGCCGGCCAGCGCCCTGATGTCGTCCGCGGTGATGTCCGCGCCGTCCTCCGTGCGGAGGAGGTTCTCCAGCAGCACCTTCAGGGAGAAGGGCAGGGAATCGACGTCCAGGCCCTCGCCCTGCACGGCGTTGAGCCGGAAGATCTCGTACGACGTCCCGTTGACGTCGAGGGCGCCCTTGGCGCCGAAGCTGTCCTGACTGGCCATCAGTCACTTACTCCTCGTGTTGGTGGTGCTGCGCAACTCGGACCCATCCTGCCGAAGTCCCGCTGTGGCGGGTAGACGTCCGGCGGAAGTCTCAGAAACCAAGGTCTCTTGACGTCAAGATACATCACGTCGAGTGAGCTCCGCCGACGCGCTCGCATGGCGAGTCCGCCTGCCCGGTCCGGCAGCCACCCGCGCTGGGTCCAAGGGCTCCGCGACGCGGGACCCACGACCGTGGCGGGCCCCTCGGGCGAGGACGACGCTGGACCTGGGCGACGTACGAGCTCCCACCGTGCAACGGCGTGAAAGGAGTGCCTGATGGCAGTCATCGAGCTGCGGACCCCTCCCCCGCGGCCCCAGGACGCCGACGCAGCCGTCGACGCCCTGTACCGCACCCACTGGCGCCCTCTGGTGCGGCTCTCCGTACTCCTGGTGGGCGACCTCGGCTCCGCCGAGCGGCTGGTCGAGGACTCCTTCGTCGCGATGCACCGGCACTGGCACCGGCTGCGCGACACCGAGCGGGCCCAGGCCTACCTCCGGACCACCGTGGTGCGCCGCTGCCGCCGCAGCGGACACGGTCCTGGCCGGGCGGGCATCCGGCGGGTCGACGAGAACGGCGGCGAGCGGAAGCTCACCGACCGCGCCGTCCCCGCTGACGCTCCGGGGTCTCGCCGGGATCTCGTGCTCAGGGCGCTGCAGGCACTCCCGGAGACCCAGCGAGAGGTCGTCGCCTTGCGCTACTACCTTCACCTGTCCGATGCGGAGGTCGCCGACACGCTCGGCATCCGCCGACGCGCGGTGGACCTCCACCTGTCGCGAGGGACCGCCGCGCTCTCCACCGCTGTCGCCGAGGCCGAGGCGCTGCACCCCGCCCCCGGGCCGCAGGTCCGGTGAGGACCGGACCCGACCGGGCGCCCGACCGAGGGACCGTCCTCGGTCAGGGCGCCTGAGCGGACCAGGACAGTCAGCGCCGACCGGAGTCGAGCCGCGTGAACTGCGCGACGCACTCGACGTGATGGGTCATGGGGAAGAGGTCGAACGCCCGCAGGGCGGTCAGGCGGTAGCCGTTCTCCTCGAAGAGGGCCACGTCGCGGGCCAGCGCGGAAGGGTCGCAGGCGACGTAGGAGACGGTGCGCGGTGCCCGGTCGACGACCTGGGCGACGACCGCCTGCTTGGCGCCCTCACGCGGCGGGTCGAGCACGACCAGGTCGAACGGCTCGTCGTACTCCTCCCTGAGGACCTCGGCCACACCGCCGGCGACCGCCGACGCGTGGCGCCACGGGCCGAGGTTGCGCTTGGCGTTCTGCACGGCGGCGGCGTCACCCTCGATGGCGACGACCTTGCCCGACTCGCCCACCGCCTCGGCGAGGTACGCCGCGAACAGCCCCACGCCGGCGTACAGGTCGAGGGCCTTCTCCCCCGGCTGGGGCTGCAGCTGCTCGAGCACGGCGTCGACGAGGACCCGTGGCGCGTTCGGGTGCACCTGCCAGAAGCCGTCGGCGGCCACCTGGTAGCGGTGCGAGCCCGCACCCGCGGTGACCTCGTGCGTGACCAGGTCGCCGACGACGTCGGCGTCGGGGCGGGCGATCAGGCAGTCGTCGACGACCACCGTGTCGTTGGAGCGGTGCTTGCGCATGCCCTTCGCGCCACCGGGCAGTCCGACGAACGTCGTCCGCGTGCGCCAGCGCAAGCCGGCCTTGAGCTGCTTGTCACCGCCGGAGCAGTCCTCGACCTGCAGGCCCGCCACGAGGGGGTGCTCGGGGTCGAGCTTGCCGACGCGGACCAGCTGCTCCCGCACGACCGTCGCCTTGAGCGCGCGCTGGGCCACCGGCCGCACGTGCTGGAAGTCGCAGCCTCCGCACCTGCCGGGCCCGGCGACGGCACAGGGCGCCTCGACCCGGTCCGGCGACGGCGTCAGGACCTCGACGGCGTCAGCACGCCAGAAACGGTCCCCCTCGGTGCCCTCGGTGATCCGTGCGACGACGGTCTCGCCCGGCAGGGCGTGGCGCACGAACAGCGCGCGGCCGTCGACCCGGGCGATGCAGAAACCGCCGTGGGCGACCTGCCCGACCTCGACGGTGTGCTCCTGCCCCACCACCGAGGCGCCCCGCGACTGGCGCTGGCGCGTGTGGCGCTGCTGCGGGCGCTTCCCGCCCGGACGGCGCTGCTGGCCGGTCATGCGTCTCCCTCTCCACGGGCGGCATCGCCCTCTTCACGGGCACGGCCACGACGGAGGTCTCCGGCGTGCACACGGCCCTGCTCGCGGCGTTCGCGCTCGATCGCCACGGCCGACGACCGCAGCTGGAACGGCACGGACGTCACCATGATCCCGGGTGTGAAGAGCAGGCGGCCCTTCAGACGCAGGGCGGTCTGGTTGTGGAGCAGCTGCTCCCACCACCGGCCCACGACGTACTCGGGGATGTACACCGCGACGACGCCGCGGGGGTACTGCTTCCGGACCTCGACCGCGTAGTCGACGATCGGCCGGGTGATCTCGCGGTACGGCGAGTGGAGCACCTTCAGGGGCACGTCGATGCCGCGCTCGTCCCACTGCTCCAGGAGCCGGTGGGTGGACTCCTCGTCGATGTCCACGAAGACCGCCTCCAGGGTGTTGGGCCGGGTCGCCTTGGCGAAGGCCAGTGCCCGCAGCGTCGGCTTGTGGAGCTTGGAGACGAGCACGATCGCGTGGACCCGCGTCGGCATGACCTTGTCCTGCTCGTCGGCCTTGAGCTCGTCGGCGACCCGCTCGTAGTGCTTGTGGATGCCCTTCATCAGCATGAAGAAGACGATCATCGCGATGATCGTGATCCAGGCGCCGGCGAGGAACTTGGTGATCAGCACGATCACGAGGACGACCGCGGTCATCGCCAGGCCGAAGGTGTTGATGACGCGCGAGCGCATCATGCGACGCCGCTCCGCCGGGTCGCGCTCCGACTTCAGGTGACGGGTCCAGTGCCGGATCATGCCGAGCTGGCTGAGGTTGAAGGACACGAAGACGCCGACGATGTAGAGCTGGATCAGCTTCGTCGTCTCCGCGTCGAACGCGAGGATCAGCACGATCGCCATGACGGCCAGGAAGATGATGCCGTTGCTGTACGCCAGGCGGTCACCGCGCGAGGCGAGCGCCCGGGGCGCGAAGCCGTCCTGGGCGAGGATCGACCCGAGCACCGGGAAGCCGTTGAACGCCGTGTTGGCCGCGAGCACGAGGATCACGCCGGTCACCGTGATGACGAAGTAGAAGCCCGGCGAGAAGTCCGCGAACACACCCTGCGCGATCTGGGTGATGACGGGGTGCTGCTCGTAGTCCTTCGGCAGCGCCCCGCCGCCGGCCGAGCGCAGCCGCTCGAGCTCGTGCGGGTCGACGTAGCGGATCATCATCTCCTTGGCGAGGACGATGACGCTCATCATCATGGAGATGGCGATGAGGCCGAGCAGCAGCAGGGTGGTGGCGGCGTTCCTCGACTTCGGCTTCTTGAAGGCCGGCACGCCGTTGGAGATCGCCTCCACACCCGTCAGGGCAGCACAGCCCGACGAGAAGGCGCGCGCGAGGAGCATCATCAGGGCGACCTGGCCGAGCGGGCCCTCCCACCCCTCGCGGGGCTCGATCTCGAGGCCGGCGCTGGCAGCGTGCGGGAGGTCGCCCATGGCGAGCTGGAGCAGGCCGTAGCCGCACATGCCGAGGATCGCGACCATGAAGAGATAGGTCGGAACGGCGAAGAAGGCACCCGACTCACGGACGCCACGCAGGTTCATCGCCGCGAGGAGGACGACCGCGACCGTGGCAGCCTCCGCCTCGTGGCCGATCAGCCAGGGCAGCGCTCCTGCGGCGTACTGCGCGGCGGAGGAGATCGACACCGCCACCGTGAGCACGTAGTCGACGAGCAGGGCGCTAGCTACCGTGACGCCGGCGGTGCGTCCGAGGTTGACCGTGGCGACCTCGTAGTCGCCACCTCCCGACGGATAGGCGTGCACGGTCTGCCGGTACGACGCGACGACCGTCAGCATGACGAGCGCGACCGCGATGCCGATCTTCCACGACCAGACGTACGCCGAGGCGCCCGCGACCGACAGCATGATGAAGACCTCGTCCGGGGCGTAGGCCACGGAGGAGAGCGCGTCGCTGGCGAAGACCGGCAGGGCGATGCGCTTCGGGAGGAGCGTCTCCCCCAGCTGCGAGGAGCTGAGCTTGCGGCCCAGGAGGATGCGCTTGGATACGTCGCCGACACTCACGAACGACGAGGCTAGTGCACCGCTGCCGTCGCGACTGCGTTAGCGTCAGCCTGTGCACGTCGTGATCATGGGCTGCGGCCGCGTCGGTTCGACGCTCGCGCGCGACCTCGAGGACCGTAACCACACCGTCTCGGTGATCGACAACAACGCAGACGCCTTCCGGCGGCTGGGTCCGTCGTTCAACGGGGAGAAGGTCGTGGGCTACGGCTTCGACCAGGAAGTCCTGGAGAAGGCGGGCATCCGTCGCGCCGACGCGTTCGCCGCCGTCTCCAGCGGTGACAACTCCAACATCATCGCCGCGCGGGTTGCACGTGAGTCCTTCGGCATCCAGCAGGTCGTCGCCCGCATCTACGACCCGGGCCGTGCCGAGGTCTACCAGCGCCTCGGCATCACCACCGTCGCCACCGTGAAGTGGACCGCCGACCAGGTGCTGCGCCGCCTGCTGCCGGCCGGGGCCGAGCCGGACTTCCGCGACCCGTCGGGCACCATCCGCGTCGACCACATCGGCGCCCCCGAGGCCTGGATCGGCCACAAGATGATCGACTTCCAGATCCAGTCCGGAGCGCGCGTCGCGTGGATCGACCGCCTGGGCGAGGGCATCCTGCCCACCCGCGACACCTACCTCCAGGAAGGCGACCGGCTCCACCTCGTCATGCGCGAGGAGACCGCGTCCGCCGCCTACGACGTCCTCCGCAACGGCCCCGAGGAGCACTGACCGATGCGCGTAGCTATCGCCGGAGCCGGCGCTGTCGGCCGCTCCATCGCCCGTGAGCTGATCGGCAACGGTCACGACGTCCTCCTGGTCGACAAGGACCCGGACTCCATCCGTCCCGAGCGCGTCCCGAACGCCGAGTGGCTGCTCGCCGACTCCTGTGAGCTGAGCTCGCTGGAGGAGGCACGCTTCGAGCACTGCGACGTGGTGATCGCGGCGACCGGCGACGACAAGGTCAACCTGGTGACCTCCCTGCTGGCGAAGACCGAGTTCGGTGTGCCGCGCACGGTCGCCCGGATCAACCACCCCAACAACGAGTGGCTCTTCACCGAGGCCTGGGGCGTCGACGTCAGTGTCTCCACCCCGCGCATCATGTCGGCGCTGGTCGAGGAGGCTGTCTCCGTCGGCGACCTGGTCCGGCTCTTCACCTTCCGCAAGGGCAACGCCAACCTCGTCGAGATGGTGCTGCCCGGCGACTCGCCACACGTCGGCGTCCCGAGCGGCCAGGTGCCGTGGCCGGCCAACTGCGCCCTGGTCACGATCCTGCGCGACGGCCAGGTCTACGCCCCCGACGCCGAGCAGCCGCTCGAGTCCGGCGACGAGCTGCTCTTCGTGGTGCCCGCGGAGGTCGAGGAGGAGCTGGAGAAGCTCCTCTCGCCGCGCACGCACGGCTGAGGGCCGGTCAGGCCGCGACCGGCGTCCGGTTGCGGCCGAGCAGCCACACCATCGCCGCGAGCGAGGCGAGCTGCAACGGCCAGCCCATCACGAGCTTGCAGGCTCCGAGGACGCCCACGGCGACCCCGGAGTCGAGGGGGCCGTGGCTGGCCAGCAGGTACACGGGCGCCTGGACCACGACACGGAGCACGCAGGGTGCGACCAGCACCCAGGTGAGCCGGCTGCACAGCCGGCGCACGCTGACGTCGTCACGCCAGCCGGTCGGGTCACCGGTGACGCTGCCGACCATGAAGCCGACCAGCGGCCAGCGGGTGATGATCGACAGGATCAGGGCCGCGGCGTAGCCGGCGTTGTAGATCAGGCCGGGCACGAAGTACGCCAGGGCCTGCTCATCGGCGCTGCCACCGCCCCGGGCGGCGCGCCACGCGAAGGCCGCGCCGATGCCGATGCCGAACAGGGCGTTGACGGCGAACTGCACCGTCTGGCGCTGCACCACTCGCGCGAGCAGGGCCACCACCGCGGCACCCAGGCTCACCGCCAGTGCGACCTTCAGCTCGCGGGTGGTCAGGAAGACCACCGTGAAGAGGATCGTCGGCACGGCCGCCTCGACCATGCCGCGGCGCCCACCGAGCGCGGTGCCCAGCTGCCGGCGTACGACGGCCTCCACCGTCTCCGTGGTCGCGTGGTGGTCACCGGCGCCGCGGAGGTCGGCGATGTCGTTCACGACGTGAGCTCGTAGCGCGGGTTGAACATGACGCGGTGCCCGTCCTGGACGCCGATGCGCCCCTCGACCCGGACCGACCGGCCCGGGCTGATGCCCGTGATCCGGCGCCGACCGAGCCAGACGACCGTGAGCACGTCGCTGCCGTCGAAGAGCTCGGCCTCGAGCGCGGGCACGCCTCCACGCGGGCGCAGGGTCACCGTGCGCAGCGCACCCTGGAGCCGGACGTGCTGCCGGTCCGGGGCGTCGGCGATCGAGCAGCAGCCGGATCCCTCCACGGACTTCTGCAACTCGCGGGCGTGCTGGTCAGAGCTGTCCGCCCACCGGCTGATCGTGCGCCGCAGGCGCGAGCGTCCGTCTCCCATGGCTCCAGCCTAGAGGGGTCTCAGATGCGGCGGGCGTCGTTGGGGACCGAGAGCGGCAGCGGGTCACCGGGGGCCATCGCGCCGGCACCCCGTCGCACGACCATGGACAGCAGCGCCTCGTCGTACGCCGGACGGAGCGAGTCGTCGCGCACGGGGGCGCCGATGAGCGTGCCCCGCACGAACCACCGCGGCCCGTCGACACCGACGATGCGGGTCTCCTGGAGCACCTCCGACCCGTCGGGCAGCTGACCGGGCACCCGGCAGACGAGCTCGGCCCCGAAACGTCCGGCGGCCTCGGTCGCGGTGCCGCCGCGCTGGGCGGCGTCGGCGGCGATCTGCGGGCGGATCTCGTCCCACATGTCGCCGCCGCGGCTCGCGGCGAAGGCACGCACCTCGAGGGCGCCCTCCTCTGCCGCGAAGATCACCGACTGGACCTGGCCACTCGCCTCGTCGACCTGCATCCGGATCTCGAAGCCCTCGACGTGGGTCAGCAGGATGCCGCCGAGGTCGACGCGCGGGGCACCGTCCTCGAGGTCGACCTCGGAGATGTCGAGCGGACGCAGCGGCGCAGGCTGCGCGGCGGGCGTGGCCTCCACGGCGCCCGGGGCGGCGCTCTCGCCACCGGCGACGGACTTCTTGCGCTTGTTGAACATCAGAGGGTGCTCCCGGCAGTGAGGGGGTCGGAGGCGGTGAACCCGCCGGTGGAGCCGTGGCCGCCGGCGCCGCGGGAGGTCTCGTCGAGCGACTCGACCTCGATGAAGCGTGCGTGCTCGACGCGCTGCACGACGAGCTGGGCGATCCGGTCGCCGCGGCGCAGCTCGATCGGGGTGGCCGGGTCGAGGTTGACCAGGCAGACCTTGATCTCGCCGCGGTAGCCCGCATCGACGGTGCCCGGTGCGTTGACGATCGAGAGGCCGGCCTTCCAGGCCAGCCCGGACCGCGGGTGCACGAGGCCGACGTAGCCGTCGGGCAGGGCGATCGCGATGCCCGTGGGGACGAGCCGGCGCTCCCCGGGCGCGAGCGTCACGTCGGCGGTCGTGACCAGGTCGGCGCCGGCGTCACCGGGGTGGGCGTAGGCCGGCAGCGGCACGTCCGGGTCGAGCCGGACGATGGCGATCTCACACATGATTGCCGACCCTACCTGCGCGCGCCCACACCCGGGATGTCAGGATCTCCCCCGTGGAGTACGCCGAGCGACTGTTCGTCCCCCTGCGCTGGTGGGTGCAGGCGACCATGCTCGTCGCCTCCTTCTGGCTCGCCCTCGCCGTCGCCGTGCCCCCGGTCGCGGCGTTCGGCATCATCGCGGTGATCGCCGCCCTGGTCACGGCCGGCTTCCTGAAGTACGGCGCCCTCGCCGTCAGGGTCGCTGACGGCGAGCTGCGTGCCGGTCGCGCCCACCTCCCCCTGCAGCACGTCGGAGCCGTGACGCCGCTGGACAAGGAGCAGACCCGCCTCCTGGCCGGCCGCGACGCCAACGCCCGCGCCTACCTCGCGATGCGCCCGTACGTGAAGCGGTCGGTGCGCATCGACGTCGACGACCCGCAGGACCCCACGCCGTACTGGCTGGTGTCGACGCGCCGCCCGAAGCAGCTCGCCGCGGCGCTGACCGAACGGCTCGCTCGCTGACCCACGGTGCCTACTAGGGTGGGTGTCAACGTCCCCCTGAGGAAGGCACCACCGTGGCAAAGGGTTCCAAGGCCTGGTCGATCATGTCGCTGGGTGCGGCTGTCGGCAGCGCCGCCGTCGCGAAGAAGACGCTCAACACCGGCTGGACCAAGGCGACCGGCAAGACCCCGCCGGCCAACCCGGCCGATCCCGACGTCAACGTCTGGGAGGCCGTCGCCTGGGCCGCCGCGAGCGGCACGTTCGTCAACATCATGAAGATGCTGGCCACCCGCCGCGCGGCGAACTACTACCTCAAGTCCACCGGCCACCTGCCGCCGGAGCTGCAGGCCGACGGCAACAAGGCATCCGCGGGCAAGAAGGCGAAGAAGAAGTCGTCGTCCGACGACGTCGCCGACATCGTCTCCGCCGGCGTCAACTGACCCGAAGACGCCGAAAGGCCGCTGCCCCGAGTCGGGGAAGCGGCCTTTTCGCGTTGCTGCTCAGGCGCAGTCGCGGCAGGTCATCGACTTCTCGTCGGCGAGCTGGCTGCGGTGGTGCACGAGGAAGCAGCTCATGCAGGTGAACTCGTCCTCCTGCTTCGGCTTGACCTCGACGGCCAGCTCCTCGTGCGAGAGGTCGGCGCCGGGCAGCTCGAAGGACTCAGCGGCCTCGGTCTCGTCCTCGTCGACCTTGCCCGAGTTCTTGTCGTGCCGACGAGCCTTCAGCTCCTCGATCGACTCCTCGTTCTGCTCTTCCTCGGTCTTGCGAGGTGCGTCGTAATCAGTCGCCATGCGTCTCTCCCAGGTCTTCGTCTGCCGCGTCTACTCCGTGCAACTCCCGACAGCGGCGGGCCAGATTGTGCACCATCACTCGCTGTGATGCACGCGCATCCCGGCGTTGCGTGCACGGAACTGTGAGCGCGTGCGGAGTATTCCCGCTCTCGCCGGCGGATCCGAGAGCCGGTCCGCCCGGCTCGAGCGGTGCCTCAGGCGAGGAAGCCGCTGGCCACCGCGAGGGTCCGGAACGCGGCAAAACCCGCCTCCGGCGCCGCGATGACGACGTCACGGCCCGTCGCTCCCCGGGAGAGCTCCACCCGCGCTCCGGCCTCGCGTGCGACGAGGCCGGCCGCCGCGTGGTCCCAGACCTGCACGCCCTCCTCGACGTAGGCGTCGGCGCCGCCCTCGGCAACCCGGCAGAGGTCGAGCGCACACGAGCCGAGCCGCCGGATGTCGCGCACCCGGGGCAGCATGCGGGCGACCGCGGCGGCCTGCACCGCGCGGACCTCCGCCGAGTAGCTGAAGCCGGTCAGCACGAGGCGCTCGGCGAGCGGCACCTCCGGGCGTACGCCGATGGGGCGCCCGTCGCGGGTCGCTCCCCCGCCGGCGCGGGCGGCGTACTCCGTGCCGGAGGCGACGTCGAGGACGACGCCCACGATCACCTCCGCCCGGCCCGACCCGTCGGAGTCGAGGCGCTCGGCAGCGATCGAGACCGCGTAGTGCGGGATCCCGTAGAGGAAGTTGACCGTGCCGTCGATCGGGTCGACGACCCAGCGGATCCCGCTCGAGCCGTCGGTCGAGCGGCCGCCCTCCTCGCCCAGGAAGCTGTCGTCGGGCCGGGCAGCGAGGATCCGCTCCCGGATCAGTGCCTCACTGGCCCGGTCGGTGTCGGTGACCACGTCGACGGCACTCGACTTGGTGGCGGTGACCTCGACCGTGCCGGCGCGCGCCTCCCGCACGAGCGCGGCAGCCTCGCGGGCGACGTCGAGCGCGAGGGCGAGCAGGTCCGCCGGTCGCGAGGTCACCGAGGCGCTGGTCATCGCAGCCCGCCGACCGTGGGCCGGTCCCCCTGCTGCAGGTTGCGGCAGCAGTCCGGGGCGCAGCGGTCCCAGCAGGCCGGGAGCCCGCCCTCGGCGGGGCGCGCCGTCGGGATGCCGCGCTCGACGGCGGCCCGCTCCAGGAGCAGCTCGCGGACCATCGCCACGAAGCGCGGGTCGATGCCCGCCGTGGCGGCACGCACGTAGGTGAGGCCGAGCTTCTCGGCCGTGGCAGCGGCCTCGGTGTCGAGGTCCCAGACCACCTCCATGTGGTCGGAGACGAAGCCGATCGGGATCGCCACCACCGCGGGGGTGCCGTGTTCGGCGAGCTGCGCCAGGTGGTCGTTGACGTCGGGCTCGAGCCACGGCACGTGCGGGGCGCCGGAGCGGGAGCAGTAGACGAGCTGGTGCCGGAAGCGGTGGCCGGTCTCGAGGCGCACGCGCTCGACGATCTCCTCCATGACGCTGCGGTGCTGCAGGTCGTAGGCGCCGCCCTCGGGGCCGCTCGCGTCGTTCATGGCGGTCGGGATGGAGTGGGTGACGAACGAGAGGTGGGCCGACTCCCGCTGTGCGTCGGGCAGGTCGGCGACGGCGGCGAGGGTCGCGTCGACCATCGCGTCGATGAAGCCGGGGTGGTTGAAGGAGCGCCGCAGCACGTCGAGCTCGAGGGTCGTCCCCTCGGGCAGGCCGGCGAGCGCGTCGGCGAGGTTCTCCCGGTACTGACGGCAGCTGGAGTAGGAGGAGTAGACCGAGGTGAAGAAGACGGCGGCGCGCTTCACGCCGTCGGCCACCATCTGCTCGAGCGCCTCGCCGATGTACGGGCCCCAGTTGCGGTTGCCCCAGTAGACCGGGAGGTCCAGGCCGTTGCCCGCGAGGTCCTCGCGGATGGCGGCGAGGAACTCGCGGTTGCGGTCGTTGATCGGCGACTTCCCGCCGAAGTGGAAGTAGTGCTCCCCCACCTCCACCAGCCGCTCGCGCGGGATCCCGCGGCCACGGGTGACGTTCTCGAGGAAGGGGACGACCTCCTCGGGAGCCTCCGGGCCGCCGAAGGAGACCAGGAGCAGGGCGTCGTACGGCGAGGGGTCGTGCTGCATGCCCCCATCGTAGAGAGACGTGGCGTAGGGTTCGGGAAACGGAGTCGACCAGCGACCAGCCGGGCCATGCTTGTAAGGGACGTCACATGCAGCACCTCTCGCTCACGGGGCTGAGCGATGACGGGCGCCGCCTGCTGATGACCGACGGCTCGGGCAACGGGTTCTTCCTCGATGTCGACCATCGCCTCCGTGCTGCACTCCGCGATCCACGAACGACCGGCCCCGCTCCGAGGGAGAAGAAGATGGAGTCCACCCTTCGTCCGCGCGACATCCAGACCCGGATCCGGGCCGGCGAGTCGGCCGAGTCCGTGGCCGCCGCAGCCGGCACCACGGTCGACCGGATCATGGTGTTCGCGGGCCCTGTGATCGCCGAGCGCGAGCACATGGCCGAGCGCGCGCAGAAGGGTGCGGTCCGCCGCCGGGGCACGGCCGAGGCCGGTGCCCGCACGCTGGGCGACGCCGTCGCGCTGCAGCTGCGTCCCCACGGAGCGCACGCCGAGGACGTCGAGTGGGATGCGTGGCGTCGCGAGGACGGGCGCTGGGTGCTCACCGCCGAGTACGTCTGCGACGCCCGCGCCGGCCAGGCCCGGTTCGCCTTCGACATCCCGGGCAACTACGTCCTCACCGAGAACGACGACGCCCGCTGGCTGATCGGCGACGCGCTGGAGACCTCTCCCGCGGCCCCGGCCCGCGACGACCTGCAGCAGGCGCGCGAACGCCGCCTCGCGCCGGTCGAGGACACCGAGCCCACGGTCCCGGTCATGACGACGCTGCACCAGGAGGTGCAGGCGTCAGCTCCCGACGCCCCCGACGTCCACACCGCCCACACCCCTGCGGCCCCGACAGCTCCGACGTCCCCTGCCGCGGCACCGGCCCCGGCGCCGCGTCCCACCGCTGCAGCGGCTGCCGCAGGCGACGAGATCCCGCTCGGCGAGGCTCCCGACGCCGCAGCACGCGCCGAGGAGCCGGTGCGCAAGCCCGCTCCGAAGAACAAGCGCGGTCGCGCGTCGGTGCCGAGCTGGGACGAGATCATGTTCGGCGGTCCGTCCGAGCGCTGACGGCGCGCAGGCCGGCTCCGGCCGCGCGCCGCTCAGGTGCGTGCAGCGGCGCCGAGCGCGGCCTTCTCGACCTCGAGCACGGCCACGGAGTGCCGCTCCGCCTCGAAGGCGGCATGGCCGCCGCGGACGCCGAAGAGGCGCTTGGACCACACGAGGTAGGCGACTGCCGCGAGGTTGACCAGCAGCGCGGCCACCTTGATCGGGCTGACGTGGTGCGCAACCTCGTAGACCTCCCAGGGGATGAACGCCGAGGTGCCCACCACCGCGACGTACTCGCCCCAGCGCTTGAGCAGCCACAGCCCGATGCCCTCGAGGAACTGCAGGCCGGCGTACGCCGCGACGCCGACCGCTGCCCAGATCAGGGTGTCGTGGCCGAAGTGCATGGCCTTCTGGATGAGGTGGATCGGGCTGGTCTGCTCGACGTCGAGGTGCATCCGGTCGGCGACCGGCTTGAGCAGCGGCACGTAGGTGTCGAACCAGCGCTGGAGGCTGGTGCGGGCGCCGTCGAAGCGGTAGATGCCGTAGGCGATGCCGGCCAGGACCACACCGCGGAGCAGGCGCTCGACGGCGAGCAGGCGCAGAATGAAGGCGTCCTTGAGGGCCTTGCCGCGCAGCACGATCGGCGCGGAGTCCGACGGCCCGGAGAGCCGCGGCGGCCCCGGGACGTAGAGGTCGCAGCGCAGGCAGCGCCACGCCTCGCCCGCCGGCGTCGCGACGTGCAGGCGATCGGCGAGCGCCTCCTCGTCCGGGCGGAAGGTGACGTGGCCACGGGCACCGCACGACCGGAGGTTCCAGTCGCGCTTGTGCGGCTTCAGATCCATGGCCGCAGCATGTCAGGTCATCGGGCGCGACCGGCGGCGATCCAGCCCGACCAGCTGCCCGGGTAGAGCGCGGCCGGGATGCCGAGGAGCTCGAGCGCGACGATGTCGTGGCAGGCGGTCACGCCGCTGCCGCAGTAGACCGCCACGTCCTTGCCGACCCCCGTGCCGACGTGGCGGTAGGACTCGCGCAGCGCGCGTACGTCCTGGAAGTGGCCGTGGTTGTCCAGGTTCCACGACGTGGGGTGGTTGACCGCGCCGGGGATGTGGCCTGCCACCGGGTCGACCGGCTCGATCTCACCCCGGAAGCGTTCCGGTGCACGCGCGTCGATCAGCGTGCCGGCGGCCGCGATGCGGGCGGCGCCGTCGGCGTCCACCACCGGCATCGTGCCCGGCACGCCGTGGAAGTCGCCTGTCGCGGTCGGCACAGGCCCCGTCTCGACGTCTCCCCCGGCTGCCTGCCACGCCGACCACCCACCGTCGAGGAGCCGCACGTCGCGGTGCCCGTAGTGGCGCAGGAGCCACCAGGCGCGGGCAGCAGCGTGGCCGGCCCAGTCGTCGTAGACGACGACGGGGGTCTCGATGCCGACGCCGGCGCGCTGCATGGCGGCGACGAAGACCGCCGGGTCCGGCAGCGGGTGCCGACCACCCTCGCCGGGTGGTGCCGCCAGGTCGGCGTTCATGTCGACGTACGCCGCGCCGGGGACGTGGCCGGCCTCGTGCTCCTCCGGGCCACCCGGTCCACCCATCCGGTAGCGGACGTCGAGGACCACGGGGGCGGCCGGGGTGCCGAGCAGCGAGCGGAGCTCCTCGACACCGATCAGGGGCGACGTCGTCATGAGGGCCGCCGCTGCGGGGCGTTCTTGGCGGTCAACGCCGCATCGCGCGTGACGACGTCGCCCAGCGCGGCGTCGATCCGGGCGAGCAGGTCGGGCTCCAGCCGCACACCGGCCGCCTTGACGTTCTCGTGGACCTGCTCGGGCTGCGAGGCACCGACGATCGCGGACGCGACGTTGTCGTTCTGGAGGACCCATGCGATCGCGAGCTGGGCCGGGGTCAGGTCGACCTCGGCAGCGATCGGCACGAGCCCCTGGACGGCCGTCAGCACGTCGTCGCGGAGCCAGCGGCCGATCATGTCCGCCCCGCCCTTCTCGTCGGTGGCGCGCGAGCCTGCCGGGGGCGGGGAACCGGGCAGGTACTTGCCCGAGAGCACCCCCTGCGCGACCGGCGACCAGACGATCTGGGAGATCCCCAGCTCGCGCGAGGCGGGTACGACCTCGTCCTCGATGACCCGCCAGAGCATCGAGTACTGCGGCTGGCTCGAGATCAGCTGGATGCCGAGCTCCGTGGCCAGGGCGTGGCCGGCCCGCAGCTGGTCGGCGGTCCACTCGCTGACGCCGATGTAGAAGGCCTTCCCCTGGCGCACGACGTCGGCGAACGCCTGCATCGTCTCCTCGAGCGGCGTCTCGGTGTCGTAGCGGTGGGCCTGGTAGAGGTCGACGTAGTCGGTCTGCAGGCGACGCAGCGACCCGTTGATCGACTCCAGGATGTGCTTGCGCGACAGGCCGGAGTCGTTGTGCCCGCGCGGGCCGGTCGGCCAGTACACCTTGGTGAAGATCTCCAGCGACTCGCGCCGCTCGCCCTTGAGGGCCTCGCCGAGGACCGCTTCGGCCGCCGTGTTCGCGTAGACGTCCGCGGTGTCGTAGGACGTGATGCCGGCGTCGAGGGCGGCCCGCACGCACTGCGTGGCGACGTCGTTCCCGACCTGGGACCCGTGGGTGATCCAGTTGCCGTACGTGATCTCCGAGATCTTGAGCCCGCTGTTCCCGAGGTACCTGAAGTCCATGAGGCGAGTCTGCACCGCGGACCAAGGCGGCGGCACCGGCTGGCATGATTCTCCGCTGTGGCTGAACTGATCTTCCGTACCGGCACGATGGACGCCGGCAAGAGCACGCTGGCGCTCCAGACCAACCACAACCACGCGGCGCGCGGCCGCGTCGGCCTCATCTTCACCACCAACGACCGTGCCGGCGAGGCGGTCCTCTCGAGCCGGCTCGGGCTCACCCACCAGGCCGTCGAGGTCAACCCCGACTTCGACTTCTGGAAGTACGTCGTCCACTCGCTGACCGCCGGCGCCCGGATCGACTACCTCATCTGCGACGAGGCCCAGTTCTACACGCCGGCGCAGATCGAGGACCTCGCCAAGATCGTCGACGAGCTGCAGATCGACGTCTTCTGCTTCGGCATCCTCACCGACTTCCGCACCCGCCTCTTCCCCGGCTCGGCGCGGCTCGTCGAGCTCGCCGACCGCACCGAGGTCCTGCAGGTCGAGGCGCTGTGCTGGTGCGGCAAGCGGGCCACCCACAACGCCCGCACCGAGAACGGCGCCATGGTCACCGAGGGCGACCAGGTCGTCGTCGGCGACGTCGTCGAGGACGACGAGGTCCGCGTCGCCTACGAGGTGCTCTGCCGCCAGCACCACCGCCGCGCACTGACGGCCGCACGGGCCAAGGCCGTCTCGCTGGCCCCGGAGCCGCTCCCCTTCGGCTGACCGCCTCAGGCGATCAGGATCGGGATCTCCATCTCGTCACGGGTCAGCGACCCGTGCAGCCCGACCATCGTCTGCTCGCGCGGGAAGTCGGCCGTCGAGAAGACCGCCACGTCGTCGTGGCAGGCGACCATCACGTCGCCCAGCCGTGCCGCCACGCGGTCCTCGACGGGACCGAACCAGCCGCGGGCCACCGCCTCGTCACGGCTGAGCACCGTGGCCCGGTCGCCGAGGTGGCCGCGCCAGGCGGCGAGCACGTCGTCGAGGGCACCCTCGCGCACGTAGAGGTGCCGGAAGCGCGCCTCTCCCCCGACCAGCGTGACCCCGCGTCGCAGCTCGGGGAGCCGGTCCAGCTCGAAGCGCGAGGCGGCCGGGGAGTCGACCATCCCGTGGTCGGCGACGACCAGGAGGCGCACCGACGTCGGGAGGGCGTCGCGCAGGTCCTCGGCGAACTCGTCGATCGCCTGGAGCTCGACCAGCCACTCCGACGAGGCGACGCCGTACTGGTGGCCGGCCTTGTCGAGGTCGGCGTCGTAGACGTAGGTGAACGACGGCCCGTCGGCCGACTCGAGCGTCTCGGCCAGCCGGTCGCCCGGGGTGTCCGCCCCGCGGTACGTCGCGCCACGGTGCGCAGCCCGGGTCAGCCCGGAGGTGGCGAACTGCTTCTTGTTGACCGCCGCGGTGTAGATGCCGCGTGCGGCCAGCTGGGCGAACGCCGTCTCGTGCGGCTGGTACGCCAGCGGGTCGACGTCGCGGTCCCACTGCAGGTGGTTGAGGAGCTCACCGGTCTCCGGCACACGCGCGGTGTAGCCGACCAGGCCGTGCTGCCCGGGCACCAGGCCGGTTCCGAGGCTGGTCAGGCTGGTCGCCGTCGTCGACGGGACACCCGCCGTGCCGGCCGAGCCGCGCAGCGAGGTGAGGTACGGCGCGGCGTGCGCGTAGCGCTCCAGCAGCTGCTGACCGAGGCCGTCGACCAGCAGGACGACGTACGCCGGTGCGGATGGGAGCACGAGGCCCGACGGCGTCGTGCCGAGGGGCTTGCCGAGCGCGGCCGCCACGGCAGGCACGACGTCGGCGATCGACCGCTCGCCGTACGCCGGCAGGCGCAGGCCGGCCTCCGTGCGGCTCATCCCTGGGTGTGCGCGCTCAGAGAGGCCGCGAAGGCCAGCAGCCGGTCGACCTCGTCCTGCCCCTCCGCTGCTGCACTGACGCGGAGGGAGAAGTCGTCGGAGGCGAGCACGCCGGTGTAGCCGTGGTCGGCGTCGCAGTTGGGGTCGCTGCAGCCCGCGGGCTCGAGGTCGATGCGTCCGACGCCGCCCCAGCCGATGGTGAGCACGGCCTCGGCAGCCGGCTGTGCGCCACGGTCCGGGTTGGTGACCATGCGGGTGACGACGACGGACTTCACGCTCGACAGGGCGATGGCCTCGGTACTGGTGGAGGTGTACGGCTGCGGCAGCAGGTCGTCACCCCCGTGCTCGTCGGTGTGGGCCAGGATCAGCCGGCTCGGGGTCAGGACGACCACGGTGATGTGGCGGCGTACCTCGTCGTGCTCGATCGTCGGCTCGTGGTGGACGTGGAAGTCCACGATCTCCTCGCCGGCCAGCGCGGTCGCCACGCCGTCGAAGACCACCTCGGGGTAGTACCCCGTGCGCTCGATCGCGCGCTTCAAGCTGCTCGTTGCCATGGGCCCGAGTCTGTCACGCCTTGCGCTCGCGGACCTGCGAGCGGGCGATGGTGCTCGCGATGTCGAGCACCGACTCGACGGTCGCGTGGAGGCTCGCACGCGTGGCGTCCTCGGGCAGCGGCATGGTGATGAAGGAGGTGATCAGCCGCGTCGTCCAGGTGATCGCGGTGCGCGGGTCGACGTCGGGCCAGGCACCCGACGCGACCCGCGCCCGGATGATCGGCGTCAGGCGCGGCTCCGCGATCTCGAGCACGATGGGCAGCAGGCGCGGCAGCTGGGCGTTGAGGATCTCCGGGTGGCGCGCCAGGATCGCGCGGAGCGCGGGGTGCTCGCGCGCCTCGGTCACCATGTCGACGACCAGGTTGACGTAGTCCTGGAACGGGTCGGCCGAGGTCTCCGCGCGCTGCACGACCTCCTCGACGACGCGCTGCAGCTCGGCCCGCATCAGCGAGTCGTAGAGCTCGGTCCGGTCACGGAAGTGCCGGTAGAGCGTGGGGCGCGAGACCTGCGCCCGCTCGGCGATCGTCGTGATCAGCCGCGGTCGCGGACCATGCTCGCGCAGCACCTGCGCGGCCGCATCGAGGATGCGCTCCCGCAGGTCGTTCCGACCAGCCACTCCGACTCCGTCCTTCGCTGTGTCCTCATTATCGCGGACGCTCAGGCTACGCGCAGACGCAACGTTTTCACGATTTCATGGTTACACTTCCGCCGTTTTGTAACGCAGGAAGGACGGGCATGACCGAGCCGACGATCTTCGACTTCCCCACGGTCCCGGGCTGGAACCGGGTCTGGTGGGCCTCCGCCCGCGCTCTCCGCCCGCTGCTCGTCGCGCTCACCCGGACCACGTGGAGCGGCACGCCCCAGACACCTGCCGAGGGCGGCGCGATCATCGCCCTCAACCACATCTCCCAGGTCGACCCGATCCTGACGACGCACTTCATGATCGAGCACGAGGGCCGGGTGCCGTCGTTCCTCGCCAAGGAGAGCCTCTTCCGCAACCGGTGGGTCGGCTGGTGGTTCCGCGCGACCGACCACGTCCCGGTGGACCGGTCCGCCGGCGGACTGTCGATCGGTCCGGCCGTCGAGGCCGTGCGGAAGGGCGCCGTGATCCTCGCGTACGTCGAGGGCACCATCACCCGCGACCCGGACGGGTGGCCGGTGACGGCGAAGACCGGCACGGCCCGCATCGCGCTCGAGACCGGCGCTCCCGTCATCCCGGTTGCCCAGTGGGGCGCCCAGGAGCTGATGCCCGCCTACTCCGGACGCCTCCGCGTGCGCCTGTGGAACCAGCCGGAGGTCGCCTTCCGCATCGGCTCCCCCGTCGACCTCTCCGACCTCGTCGGCCGCCAGGCCGACCCGGTTGCCGTCGCCGAGGCGACGGGCCGGATCATGCAGGCGATCGTCGCCGAGCTCGAGGTGCTGCGCGGCGAGAGCGCGCCGGTCACCCGCTTCAGCCGCGCGGACGAGGCCGTCTGATGACCACGGCCCTCGACCTCCTCGCGCGCCGCATGTCCGGCGAGACCTCCGACGGCGCACGCCTGGCCCTCGTCGTCGAGGGCGGCGGCATGCGGGGCGTCATCTCCGCCGCCATGGCGGCGGCCCTGGAGGAGATCGGCGCGACACGGCACTTCGACCTCTTCGTCGGCACCTCCGCAGGCGCCACCAACACGCTCGCTGCCGCGTGCGGGCGGTCGCGCGCCCTGAGCGACCTGTACCCCTCGGCGTACGTCTCCCGTGATCTGATCGACCCGCGCAACCTGCTGCGCGGGCGGCCGGTGGTCCACGGCCAGCGGGTCATCGACGTGACCATGGAGTCCCTCGGGCTGGACACGCGGATCCGCGACGTCACCGCGCCGGTCGCCCTCGTGGCGACGCGCCTGAGCGACGGGGTCGCAGTCCCCCTGACCCAGCTCCGTGAGGCCGGCGAGCTCGCCGGCGCCCTCCTCGCCAGCTGTGCCCTCCCCCTGGTCGGCGGCCCGCCCGTCGTCCACGCGGGCGAGCGCTGGCTGGACGGGGGCGTCTCCGAGGCGATCCCGGTCCGCGCAGCCGCCTCCCTGGGCGCGACGCACGCGATCGTCCTCGCCACCCGCCCGGACGGCGCAGCTCCGGGCCGCGGCCCGATGGACCGGCTGATCGAGCGGTACCTCGGCCGCCACGGTGACGAGATCGCCGCCGCGTACCGTGCCCGCCCCGAGCGGTACGCCGCCGACCGCGCTGCCATGACCTCCGGAGAGCTGGCCGGCGTCCGGACGGCGGTGCTGGCCCCCGGTCCTCACGACCCCATCCCGAGCCGGACCGAGCGCGACGCCGCCCGCATCCGGATCACCCACGACGCCGCGTACCGTCGGGCCTTCGAGCTCCTCCGCGGCGCCGGCCTGCTCGACGACCAGACCACCCTCACGAACGGAGCCTGACGTGCTGCCCGACCAGCCGCTCTTCTACTCGGCCCTCAAGTACGCCCTCCTCGCGCCGTGGCTCAAGCTCGCGCTGCAGCCGAAGGTGATCGGCCGCGAGAACGTGCCGGCCTCCGGCGGCGTCCTGCTCGCGGGCAACCACCTGTCCTACCTCGACTGGCTCGTCGTGCCGATGTCGCTGCCGCGGATGGTGCGCTACGTCGCGAAGGCGGAGTACTTCGAGGGCACGGGGCTGCAGGGGGCGTGGCACCGGTTCTTCTTCACCAACACCGGCAACGTCCCGATCGACCGCTCCGGCGCCACCGCCGCCGAGGGAGCGATGATCACCGCCAAGCGGATCCTCAACGAGGGCCACATCTTCGGCATCTACCCCGAGGGCACGCGCTCGCACGACGGCCGCCTCTACAAGGGCAAGACCGGGGTCGCCCGGATCGCCTTCGACACCAAGGTCCCCCTCGTCCCCGTCGCCGTCATCGGCACCGACACGCTGGCTCCTCCGGGCAGGATCGCGGGTCGCTGGACCCGCCCGACCATCATCTTCGGTGAGCCGATCGACCTCTCGCCGTGGGAGGGACGCGAGGAGACCCGCGAGGCACAGCGCGAGCTGACCGACGTCGTGATGGAGCGAATCGCAGCGCTGTCCGGCCAGGAGTACGTCGCCGACACCTACTGCGC
This sequence comes from Nocardioides jiangxiensis, assembly GCF_030580915.1. NCBI lineage: Bacteria > Bacillati > Actinomycetota > Actinomycetes > Propionibacteriales > Nocardioidaceae > Nocardioides > Nocardioides jiangxiensis. The sequence goes on along the minus strand of NZ_JAUQTA010000002.1, from coordinate 519,047 downwards.
CGACGCGAAGCGTGCGCTCAGGGCCTCCCGCAACGAGTGACGCCGGGTCGATGATGGCGTCGTGACCTCATCTGCCGCCGCCCTGCTCGCCCTGCACCAGGGGCCGGGCTTCGTCCTCCCCAACGCCTGGGACGCCGGGTCCGCCCGCATCCTCGCCGGGTGCGGCTTCCCGGCCATCGCCACGACGAGCGCCGGCGTCGCCTGGTCGCTGGGCGTCCCCGACGGCGGACTGGTCCCGCGCGAGGTGATGCTCGACCACGTGGCCTCGATCGTCGACGCCGTGCCCGTGCCGGTGACCGCCGACCTGGAAGACGGCTACGCGACCTCGCCCTCGGGCGTCGCGGCGACGGTGTCGCTGGCCGTCGACGCCGGAGCCGTGGGCGCCAACCTCGAGGACATCGCGGACGGCGCCCTCTTCTCCGTCGCCGAGGGCGCGGAGCGCATCGCTGCCGCGCGGTCGGCTGCCCCCGCCGGGGCCTTCGTCATCAACGCCCGCACGGACACCTACTTCGCGGGGTCCTTCGAGGACCCGTTCGCGGAGACGATCCGGCGCGCCCACGCCTACCTCGAGGCGGGAGCCGACTGCATCTTCGTCCCGGCCGTGCGTGATGCCGCGACGATCGAACGGCTCGCGCGCGAGATCCCCGCGCCGCTCAACATCGTGGCCGGCCTGGCGAACACCATCCCGGCACCCGAGCTCTTCGCCCTCGGTGTGAAGCGGGTCAGCCTCGGCGGCAGCATCGCGCGTGCCGCCTTCGCCCTGCTCGAGCGGGCCGGGCACGAGCTGCTGGCCACCGGCACGCTGGGCTTCCTCGACGGCGCGATCAGCTACCCGGACCTGCAGGACCGGATGCGCTCCTGAGGAACCGGTCGAGGGCGTCGTCGAAAGCCCGGCCCGGCTCGAGCGTAGGGCCGACCCGCACCCCGTCGTGCCGCAGGACGAGCGCGGGATAGCAGTCGTCGCCGCTGCCGACTGCCGTCCACTCCCCCTGGCCCGTGGCGAAGGTCAGCGTCCAGACGGTGCCCCCGAGCATCGCGGGGCAGCCATGGATGTTCTCCACCGTCATCGCCGCCGGCTGCCGGTTGACCAGGTCCACCACGCGGCGTACGACGGCGGGGTCGGTGAGGCGCCGCACGGCTGTGCGGGACGCGGGCCGGTGCCCTGTGGTCGCGGCCCTGACCCGGCGGAGCGTCACGGACGCGGCGTCGTCCGGCACCAGCGCCGTCCGCACGAAGCGCGCCGCGACGAAGGTGTCGACCCGGACGACGATGCCGCCGGCACGCTCCACGATCGCGAGGTTGAGCACGCTGCCGGTGTGGGTGGCCGTGCTCGCCCCGAGCAGGTCGACGTCGTACTCCGTCCTGCCCATCGACATGCTCTGCGACGGCGTGCCGTCCTCGAGCCGCAGCCCCTTCGGCACGTGGGAGGCGACCCAGCTCCCGAGGTCACCCAGCCCGAGCGGGACGGTCCACCACGTCGTGCGCTGGAACCGCGGGTCGGACGGGCTCACGCCGAGCGTCGCCCGCCGGAACTGGTCGAGGGGCGACCTGCTCCACTCGCGCGCACCTGCCGGCATCGGCACCGCGTGCAGCAGCCAGTCGGCGTACGCGGCGGTGGCGGCCTCGTTGTCGTGGGTCGTGCGCGGCGGCGGAAGCTGTGGCCCGCGTGACGTCGCGACAGCAGGCCGTTCAGGCGCCGCGGCACGGTCCGCCGTGCAGGCGGCGAGACCGGCGAGGCTGGCAGTGAGGGCCGCACCGGCGACCACGCGGACGAGGGCGGAACACATGGGCGTCATCCTCCTCGGACGCGACCGGCCGTGTACCGGTTCCGCCGAACCCTTCAGCCGATGCTCTCGGCGAGCGCCACGACGATGCCGCTCGGCCCGCGGAGGTAGCAGAGCAGGTAGACGTCTTCGTAGCTGGCGACCTGCCCGAGCAGGGTCGCGCCGTGCCGGGCGAGCCGCTCGACCCTCTCCTCGATGTCGTCGACCTCGAACATCACGCGGTGCAGTCCGATCGTGTTCGGCGGCAGGTGCGGCGGCTCGGTCGTGCTCGCCGGCGGGCGGTCGTAGGCAGTGAGCTCGAGGCGGCCACTGCCGTCGGGCGTCCGCATCATCGCGATCTCGGTGCGTACGCCGACCAGGCCGGTGCACTCGTCGGCGACCGCTCCCTCGACGAACTGGCGTCCCTCGAGGTCGAGGCCGAGCTCGTCGAAGAAGCCGATCGCCGCGTCGAGGTCCTCCACGACGATCGCGACGTTGTCCATGCGCACGGTGGTCACGTGCCCAGCGTATGCACGTCCACGCGGTGACCGAGCTACTTCTCGAAGCCCCGTAGGAGCCGAGGAAGATACGTGCGCTCGAGCTCGCCATGGTCGAGGTTCTCCGGTTCGACCAGGCTCTGGGCGAGACCCCCCTCGCGCAGGGCGATCAGGTAGCGGCAGAAGTGGTCGACCCCCGCCGGCGACGTCACGCCAGCCGCAGCCAGCAGCCGGGTGACCACCGGGGTGAGCATCGCGCGGGCGCGGGCATCGTGCTCCGCGACCTTCCGCGCTGCGTCGCTGTTGCGGATCGCGAACAGCGTGAACTCCGAGCTGATCAGGAACCAGTCGCGCTCCTCGGGCCGGATGTGCGCGAAGGGGGCGATCAGCTCCTCGACGGTCAAGCTCTCGACGTCCAGTGCTTCGAGGCGCTGCCGGATCGTCTCGATGGCCTCCGCGGCATGTGCGTCGAAGAGCGTGAAGAACAGCTCGTCCTTCGACTCGAAGTTCGAGTAGAAGGCACCGGTGGTGTAGCCCGCCTGACGACAGATCTCGCCGATCGAGGTCGCCCCGACCCCCTGCCGGGCGAACAGCTCACCGGCTGCCGCCAGCAGCTTCGCGCGCGTCTCCGGACGTCGCTTCGTTGGCCCCTTCGGCACCGGACTCCCCCGCATCTGGACGACTCGAACTCGACCCTTGACATGATAGCGAATCAAATCCGATAGTGATCACAATCCGATTGCGATCACTATCGAGAGGGTCCGCCATGGACGAGGACATGAAGGCACTGCTGGAGCGGGCTCTCGGCCCGTTCCCGGACGACTGCGACCTCCCCCTGCCCCCGATGGGGCTGTCGGTCGAGGAGGAACGCCAGCAGCGACTGCGCGACCTCGCCGTGGCGTTCCGGGTCTTCGGCAAGCTCGGCTTCTCCGAAGGCGTCGCCGGCCACATGACGGCGCGCGACCCGGAGGACCCCGACCTCTTCTGGGTGAACCCCTTCGGGATGAGCTTCAACCAGATCCGGGTGAGCGACCTGATCTGTGTAGACCACAAGGGCCACGTCGTGCATGGTCGCCGCCCGGTCAACGCGGCCGCCTTCGTGATCCACGCCCAGGTCCACGAAGCGCGCCCGGACGCCGTCGCGGCCGCGCACACGCATTCGCTGTACGGCAAGGCGCTGTCCTCGCTCGGCATCCCCCTCGACCCGATCACCCAGGACGCATGCGCGTTCTACAACGATCACGGGCGCTACGACGACTACCGCGGAACCGTCCTCGCTGAGGAGGAAGGCAAGAACATCGCGGCAGCGATCGGTGGCCACAAGGCGGCGATCCTGCGCAACCACGGCCTGATCACAGTAGGGACGACCGTGTCCGCCGCCGCGTGGTGGTTTGTGACCATGGAGCGCTCCTGCCAGGCACAGATGATCGCCATGGCGGCCGGCACCCCCACCCTGATCGATCACGACACCGCGACCCTGACCCACAGCCAGATCGGCAGCGACCTGGTCGGCTGGTTCCAGTTCCGTCCGCTGTGGGAGCAGATCGTTGCCACCCAGCCGGACGTGTTCGAGTGAGACGAGTGACATGAGCATCCATGACTGGTGGGCGGCGGGCACGATGGTCCCGCTACGCCTCAGCGACACCGAACGCAGCATCTTCGTGCGCTCGACGGGATCCGGCCCCACGGTGACCCTGCTGCACGGATACCCGAGCTGCTCCCACGACTGGTCCGCAGTCGCAGACCAGCTGGCCGGCGACCACACGCTGCTGATGCCCGACCTCCTGGGCTTCGGAGCCTCGGACAAGCCCTCCCCGCACGCCTACTCGATCCACGAGCAGGCCGACCTGGTCGAGGCCCTGTGGGCGCACCATGCGACGACCTCGACGGTGCTCGTCGCTCACGACTACTCCGCGACCGTGGCCCAGGAGCTCCTTGCGCGTCACGCCGAAGAGCGCCTGAGTGTCCGACTGACCGCGGTGCTGCTGCTCAACGGCGGCATCTACCCCGACCTCCACCGCCCCGAACCCGTGCAGACCGCCCTGCTCGATCCCGTCCAGGGGCCGCTCGTGAGCGCCGCGATGACCCGGGAAGCGATGACCCAGGCACTCCGCCCGACCTTCGCGGCAGACTTCGACTTCCAGGACGCCGCCGACGACATCTGGGCCGCCAACACACGCGGTCACGTCAACATCCACGACACGATCAGCTACATCACCGACCGCAGGACCCATGCCGACCGGTGGGTCAGCGCGCTCGAGGGCACCGGCATCCCGCTCAGCTTCGTGTGGGGCCTGCTCGACCCGATCTCAGGCGCGCACATGATCGAGCGCGTCCACACCAACATCCCGACCGCGGTGGTCAACGAGCTCGGCCACGTCGGTCACTGGCCACTCATCGAAGCACCCGAAGCGGTCGCCGACGCCGTCAGGGGTCTCACCTAGTCGCGGTCAGCGTACGGGTCGCAGCCTGCCCTGGAACGTCGCCGCTCCGGACCCAACCAGGCAGTGCAGCCCTGCTCAGTGCAGCGTGTCGCCCGGCAGCGGGTTGAGACGCCGCGCGAACCAGTCGGCCCGGGCGTCGGTGACCGGCTGCACGCGGATCGAGGCCGAGAGGACGGACGCGCCCGTCGGCGACGCCAGGACGAGTGGCAGCGAGATGTTGTGCACCTGCGGCAGGTCGTTCTTCAGGCGCGCGACGCGGAGCAGCAGGTCCTCCACGGCGTCGACGTCGACGATGTCGGAGCCGCGGTAGCCGAAGAGCATGGGCGAGCCCTTGATCTCGCGGGTCATCGCGCGGGCGTCGTGGATCGACAGCGGCGGGATGCGCCAGGAGCGGTCGCCGAGGAGCTCGGAGACCGGGCCGGCGATGCCGAAGGAGATCACCGGTCCGAAGAGCGGGTCCTCCTCGGCGGTGATCGAGACCGGCACGCCCTGCGGAGCCGTCGGCTGCACGACGAACGCCGCCTCGTCGGGGTGCTCCACCCGGCCCCGCAGCAGCGCCCACGCCTGGCGCATCTCCCCCGCGTCGCGGATGTGGCGCCACGAGTGCACCAGGTCCGGACGCTGCCGGAACCGGTCGGCGGTCGCCTTGAGGACGACGTCCCAGCCGAGATCGGAGGCAGCGGCGATCGCGTCCTCGACGGTGTCGGCGGGCAGCGAGGGCCACAGCTCCATGCCGTACGCCGCGAGCAGGTCGCGCGCCTCGGCGTACTCGAGGACCCTGCCCCGCGGGGCGAGGGTGAGCACCTGCTCGACGACCTCGCGGCCGCCGACCGGGTCGACGAGGACCTCGGCGGCCTCGTGCTGCGGGAGCCGGAGCCACACGGCGTACTCGACGACCTTCGCGAGGGCCCGGACAGCCGACTCGACCGCAGGATAGGAGGGCACGGAGCCGCGGCCCGCGGCCCCACCGGACGCGTCGCGGACGCGGAGCTGCGGCGGGACACCCTTCTCGCCGAGGAAGGTCGAGACGATCGGCTTGGTCGACGTGGCGGCCGCGGCGGCGAGGGCCGTCGCCGGCTCCGCGGCCGAGGTGTTGAGCGGCGGCAGCCAGACGGCGACGACGGCGTCGATGTCGTCGGAGGCGATCGCCTCCCGCAGCGCCGCCTCGAAGTCCGCAGCCGTCGCGCGCGCACCGAGGTCGAACTGCTTCGCCACGACCAGGCCCGACGACGCCGAGGCATCGCGCGCGAGCAGGCCGATGGCGTCGGAGTTGCCGACGATCGCGACCCGGCGGCCACCCGGCAGCGGCTGGTGCGCGAGCACCTGGGCCACGTCGAACATCTCCTCCAGGGTGTCGACCTGGATCACGCCGGCCTGGCGGAACATCGCGTCGACTGCTCCCGGCGGGGTCATCGCCGTGCGGACCTGGTGGCCCATCGGCACACCCTGCGTGGTGCGGCCCGACCGGACCGCGACGATCGGCTTCTTGCGCGAGACGCGGCGCGCGATGCGCGAGAACTTGCGCGGGTTGCCCATCGACTCCATGTAGAGCAGGACGACCTCGGTGGAGTCGTCCTCCTCCCAGTACTGCAGGAGGTCGTTGCCGGAGACGTCGGCACGGTTGCCCGCGGAGACGAACGTCGACAGGCCGAGGCCTCGGGCGTTGACCTTGTCGAGGATCGCGGAGCCGAGGGCACCGGACTGGCAGAAGAAGCCCGCGCGGCCTCGCGCCGGCATGTGCGGCGAGAGCGAGGCGTTGATCGAGACATCGGGGTCGGTGTTGATGACGCCGAGGCAGTTGGGGCCGATCAGGCGCAGGCCGTAGGAGCGCGCGAGCCCGACGAGCTTGCGCTGCCGCTGCCGGCCCTCGTCGCCGGTCTCGGCGAAGCCCGACGAGATGACGACCAGGCCCTTGACGCCCTTGGCCGCGCAGTCGAGCACGACGTCCTGCACCGCGTCGGCCGGGACGGCGACGATCGCGAGGTCGACCTCGTCGGGGATCTCCCCCACGGTCGCGTACGCCGCGAGGCCGCTCACCGACTCCCCCGCCGGGTTGACCGCGTAGACCCGCCCGGTGAAGTCGCCGGTGACCAGGTTGCGCACCAGCGCCTGGCCGATGGAGCCCTGGCGCCGCGACGCGCCGATCACCGCGACGGAGCGGGCAGCGAGGAACTGCGCGATCGCCGCCGACTCCGAGCGGTGCTCGCGGTCCTGCATGACGCCGATGGCCGTGGTGGTCGGGTCGATGTCGAAGCCGAGCGTCATCACGCCGTCCTCGACGCCGCCCATGACCTGGTAGCCCGCCGCCTCGAAGGTCGCGATCATCCGCTTGTTGTCGGGCAGGACGTCGGCGGTGAACCGGCGTACGCCGCGCTCCCGGCCTGCCTGGGCGAGGTGCTCCAGCAGGATCTGGGCGATGCCGCGGCCCTGGTGGCGGTCCTCGACCAGGAACGCCACCTCGGCCTCCCCCGGGGCGACGACGTCGAAGCGGCCCACGGCGATGATCCGCCCGGCGAGCTCCATCACGAAGGCGATCCGGTTCGTGTGGTCGACCCGGGTGAAGATCGCGATCTCGCGGGTGGAGAGCTTCGGGCGCGGCGCGAAGAAGCGGTAGTACTTCGAGCGGTCCGAGACGCGCGCGTAGAACTGCTCGAGCCCGGCGGCGTCATCGGGACGGATCGGACGAATGTGCGCCGTGCCGCCGTCGAGCAGCAGCACATCGGCCTCCCAGTGGTGCGGGGGCAGAGGAGTCTCCGGCGCGGCTTCGCTCACGGGGAGAAATCTACGGGAGACTGCCCCCATGGCACGCCGCAGCACCCCCGCACCGCCCCCTGAGGACTTCGAGGAGCACATCCTCGACATCGACGTCCGCGACGAGATGCGCTCGTCGTTCCTCGAGTACGCCTACTCCGTCATCTACTCGCGCGCCCTCCCCGACGCGCGCGACGGCCTCAAGCCGGTGCAGCGACGCATCCTCTACACGATGAACGACATGGGCCTGCGGCCCGACCGCGGCCACGTCAAGAGCGCCCGCGTGGTCGGCGAGGTCATGGGTCGCCTGCACCCGCACGGCGACTCCGCGATCTACGACGCGATGGTCCGCATGGCGCAGCCCTGGTCGATGCGCGTGCCGTTCATCGACGGCCACGGCAACTTCGGCTCGCCCGACAACGGCCCGGCCGCGATGCGTTACACCGAGGCGCGGATGTCGCCGGCGGCGCTGGCGATGACCGCCTCCATCGACGAGGACACCGTCGACTTCAAGCCCAACTACGACAGCCGCGAGCTGGAGCCCACCGTGCTCCCGTCCGCTCTTCCGAACCTCGTCGTCAACGGCACGACCGGCATCGCGGTCGGCATGGCGACGAACATGGCACCCCACAACCTGGTCGAGACGGTCCAGGCACTGCGCCACCTGATCACCCACCCGAAGGCGTCGGTCGACGACCTGATGCGCTTCATCCCCGGGCCGGACCTGCCGACCGGCGGCAAGATCATCGGCCTCGACGGCATCCGCGACGCCTACGAGACCGGCCGCGGCTCCTTCAAGATGCGGGCCACGGCGCGGGTCGAGACGATGGGGCGCAAGAAGGCGATCGTCGTCACCGAGATGCCCTACAACGTCGGCATCGAGAAGGTCGTCGAGCGGATGAAGTCCCTCGTCCAGGCGAAGAAGCTGCAGGGCATCTCCGACGTCAAGGACCTCTCCGACATGGCCAACCCGACGCGGCTGGTCATCGAGGTCAAGAACGGCTTCCACCCCGAGGCGATCCTCGAGCAGCTCTACAAGCAGACTCCGCTCGAGGAGTCCTTCTCGATCAACGCGGTCTGCCTCGTCGAGGGCCAGCCGCGCACGCTCGGGCTCAAGGAGCTGCTCGAGGTCTTCCTCGGGCACCGCTTCGACGTCGTACGCCGTCGCTCGGCGTTCCGCCGCGGCAAGGCAGCCGACCGGCTGCACCTGGTCGAGGGCCTCCTGATCGCGATCCTCGACATCGACGAGGTCATCCAGGTGATCCGGTCCTCGGACAACGCGGCGGCCGCCAAGGAGCGCCTCATCGACATCTTCGAGCTGTCGGAGGTGCAGGCCGACTACATCCTCGACATGCCGCTGCGCCGCCTGACCAAGTTCAGCCGCCTCGAGCTGGAGAAGGAGCAGGAGGACCTGCGGCGCACGATCGAGGAGCTCGACGCGATCCTGGCCGACGAGAAGCTGCTCCGGAAGGTCGTCTCCGACGAGCTCGCGGAGGTCGCCAAGACCTACGGCACCCCGCGCCGCACCGTGCTCCTGGAGTCGGCGGGGGTCGCCGTCACCAGCGCCGTGCCGCTGGAGGTGGCCGACGACCCGTGCTTCGTCTACCTCTCCTCCTCCGGCCTCCTCGCCCGTACGACGTCGGCCGACGCGCCGGGCCAGGGCGGACCTCGCGGCAAGCACGACGTGGTGGTCTCCGCCGTCCGGGCGACCGCGCGTGGTGAGATCGGCCTGCTGACCACCCAGGGCCGCGTCATCAAGCTGGGCGTCCTCGACCTCCCGACGCTGCCGTCGACGGCCAACGACCCGCACCTGACCGGCGGGGCGCCCGTCTCGGAGTTCGTCGAGCTGGCGGCGGGCGAGCGCGTGCTCGCGCTGACCTCGTTCGCCGAGGGCTCGCTCGGGCTCGCGGTCGGCACCCGCCAGGGCATCGTCAAGCGGGTCAACCCGGAGTACCTCTCCAACAAGGACGACTGGGAGTTCATCAGCCTCAAGGACGGCGACGAGGTCGTCGGCGCGCTGGAGCTGACCGACCGCACCGAGACGCTCTGCTTCATCACCTCCGACGCGCAGCTGCTGCACTTCGCTGCCGAGGGCGTGCGCCCCCAGGGTCGTGCCGGTGGCGGCATCGCCGGCATCCGCCTCGCCGACAAGGCCACGGTGGCCTGGTTCGGCGCGGTCTCCGACGACGCCGTCGTGGTGACCGCCTCGGGCTCCTCGACCGCCCTCCCGGGGACCGAGGCCGGCTCGGTCAAGGTCACCCCGTTCACGGAGTACCCGCCGAAGGGTCGCGGCACGGGCGGCGTCCGCTGCCACCGCTTCCTCAAGGGCGAGGACACGCTGGTCTTCGCGTGGGCCGGCGAGCCGCCCGCACGCGCCGCGGCAGCCAGCGGCGCCCCCGTCGACCTCCCCGAGGTCGACCTGCGGCGCGACGGGTCCGGCGTACCGCTGGCGCAGCCGATCGTGGCGTGCTCCGCCACGGTCACCGTGCAGCTCGGCACCGCTGTGGCAGGCTGACCGCATGCGCGTCCTGACCGCGGCGATCGCCGCGTCCCTGCTCCTGCTGCCCGCCTGCTCGTCCGACACGGCCAAGCCCGCCGGAGCGACGCCGCAGAAGGTCATGGAGACCGCCGCGGACAAGCTGGACGCCACCTCCGGCGTCGAGCTGCTGCTGACCTCGGCCGGGCTCCCGGACCAGGGCAACGGCTTCGTGCTGGTCGGCGGCGAGGGCACCGCGGTGAAGCCCGACGCCTTCGAGGGGACACTGCAGATCAAGGCGCTCGGACTGAGCACGTCCGCGCAGGTGGTCGCCACCGGCGGCAAGGTCTGGATCAAGAACGACCTGCTCGGCCCCGGCTTCAAGAAGATCGAACCCGCGCAGTACGGCGTGCCCGACCCGGGTGCGCTGCTCGCGGCCGACGGCGGCGTGAGCGACCTGATCGCCGAGACGACCCAGCTCGACGAGGGCGACACCGTGCGTGGCGGCGAGGACAACAAGGACGTGCTCACCGAGTACACCGGCGTCCTCACCGGAAGCCAGATCCAGAAGGTCCTCGGCATGGGTGCAGGTGACTTCAAGGCGCGCTACGAGGTCGACTCCGAGGGCTACCTGCGCACCGTCGAGCTCACCGGCGCCTTCTACGCGGGCGAGCCGGACGCGACCTACACCGTCTCGCTGAAGAAGTACGACGTCTCCAAGGAGATCACCGCCCCGTGACCGGCTCGCGTCGTCCGTCGGCGCTGCTGGCGATGGCGGCCGTCGCGGTCGCCTTCGCGGCCGCCGACACCTATGTCGTGGTGCTCGCGCTGCCCGACATGATGGCGACGCAGCAGATCCCCGTCACCGAGCTGCAGCGTGCGGCACCGATCGTCTCCGGCTTCCTGCTCGGCTACGTCGCGATGCTGCCGCTGATCGGCCGGCTCGCCGACCTCCGTGGTCGGCTGCCGGTGCTGGTGCTGTGCCTGGGCATCTTCGCGGTCGGCTCGTTCGTGACCGCCTTCTCGGCCGACTTCGGCTCGATGGTGGCCGGGCGGTTCATCCAGGGTGTCGGGGGCGGCGGCCTCGTCCCTGCGACGCTGGCTCTCGTCGCCGACCTCTATCCCCCGTCGCGCCGCGCCGTGCCGCTCGGCGTCGTCTCGGCGGTGCAGGAGATCGGCAGCGTGCTGGGCCCGCTGCTGGGCGCGGTCGTGCTGGCCGTGTGGTTCTGGCAGGCGATCTTCCTGCTCAACGTGGTCGTCGCGGTGGCCCTGCTGGTCGCACTGCGCGTGCTCGCCGGCTCCGAGGTGCCCGCGGACGGTGCACGCGCTCGCGCCGGCCTGGGTTCCCTCGACTGGCTCGGCCTCGCGGCGCTCGGCCTCGCCGGAGCCAGCTACATCGTGCTCGTCCTCCGCCCGTCGTCGCTGCAGCGCGACCTGTTCTGGGGCCGGCTCTTCATCCCGTACGCCGGCGACTCCGACTGGACCACTCCCCTGGGCCTCGCGGTGGTCGGCGCCCTCGTCGCGCTGCTGCTGCGCTGCACCTTCGCGCGGCGTCCCCTGGTCGACGTACGGGCATGGGTGGGGGCGCTGCGCCAGGCGGACGTCCTCGGCGCCCTGCTGATCGCGACCGTGCTCGGCGGGATCGTGCTCGCCTTCGCGACCGCCGACCCTGCCGTGCAGCTCTTCGCCCCGGAGGGCCACTGGTACCTCCTCGGCGCCGCGGTCGCGCTGGTCGCGCTCGCGGTGCACCTGGGCCGGTCGCCACGGCCGCTGGTCGACCCGCGCAGCCTGCGCGAGCGCCCCGCCTGGGGCGCGCTGGTGGTCAGCTTCCTCGTCGGCGCCGCGCTGATCGCAGCCCTGGTCGACATCCCGATCTTCGCGCGCACGACGCGCTATCCGGAGTCGCAGCTGATGGCGGCGCTCGTGCTCGTGCGCTTCCTGGCGGCCCTGCCCGTCGGGGCCTGGGCCGGCGGGCTCGCGACGCGCCGCTTCGGGGCGGCCTGGGTGGCGGCGACCGGGCTCGTCGCGGCCGCCTGCGGCTTCGCGCTGATGACCCGCTGGGACGACTCCTCCCTCGACAGCGTGGTCACGCCGACGGCTGCGCTGGTGCTGGCCGGCGTCGGGTTCGGTCTCGCACTCGCTCCGGTGACGACCTCGCTGCTGGCCCACACGCCGGCGGACGCCCACGGCGTGAGCGCGGCACTGGCCGTCGTCGCGCGGATGATCGGCATGCTGGTGGGCCTCTCCGCCCTGACCGCGGTCGGGCTGCACCGCTTCCACATCGCGGTCGAGGCCGGGCGCTCCCCTGCCGCCGCGGCGCTCGTCCAGGAGCAGACCGTCTTCGCCGGCGCGGCCGTGTGCTGTGCCGCCGCGGCCGTGGTCGCCCTCCTGGTGCTGCGGGGCGGCGCGGATCAGACGCGTGCGTCCAGCCACCTCAGCTGAGCGGGCAGCACCTTCCTCCAGTAGGCCGCGTCGTGTGCCCCGGGCCGCCAGTGGACGCCTGCCGAGGGCAGCTCGCGGTGCAGCTCCTGCACGCCGGGCACGAACGGGTCGCGCTCGCCGCAGTCGACCCGCACGGCCAGGTGCGACAGGTCGGTGAGCCGCCGCCGGTTGCCGAGGACGGACCACCGCGCGAAGTCGCTCGCGCCGTCGTAGGCGCCGGGGGCGGTGTCGGCGTAGCGCGACCACAGCGCGGGGCTCGTCGCGACGACCGGACCCGAACGGCGTACCTCCGTGGCGAGCACGAGCGCGCCGTAGCCGCCCATGGACCAGCCCAGCCAGGCGGGTCGTGACACGTCCAGGCCCTTCTGCTCGAGCAGGGGCAGGAAGTGGTCGAGGACCAGGGCACGCGGGTCCCGACCGGCGGCGCGCGGGTGCCAGTAGTCGTGCTCGCCGCCGTCGATGCCCGCGATCGCGAAGCGGGCGCCGGAGGCGGCGTGGACCTCGTCGACGGCGACCTTCCGACGCCACTGGTCGGCGTCGTTGTAGGCGCCGTGCAGGGCGATCACCACCGGGACCTGATCGCCACCGCCGGCGGGCCGGCTGATCCACCAGCCCGAGCCTCGCAGCGTGCCGTGCTCGAGCCGGTGGTGGCGGACGCCGGGGACACGATCGGCCTCGACGAGCGCCCCCGCACCGGCGACCACCGCCGTGCCGGTCACCCCCAGGGTCAGCAGTCCGCGTCGTGTCAGGCCCACGGGCGCACGCTAGTGGCCGCGCCGGGCAGTTGAACTGGTTTTCAAGTGCTGAGGTCGACGTACCACCGTGCGAACCAGGCAATGTGCCCGACATGTGCGGTCCGTTAGTTTCCTGACCATGAACGACTTCGATGACCTCCTGGCCGCCAACAAGGCGTACGCCGCGGACTTCCAGTTCTCGGGCTTCGACGGCATCGCGCACGCGGGTGTCGCGATCGTGACCTGCATGGACTCCCGCATCGACCCGCTCGGGCTGCTCGGCCTCAAGCCGGGCGACGCGAAGATCCTCCGCAACCCCGGCGGCCGCGTCGACGACCTCACCCTCGACGCGCTCGTCGTCGCGGTGCACATGCTCAAGGTCGACCGCATCCTCGTCGTCCCCCACACGCGCTGCGCCGTGGCCAGCAACAGCGAGGAGGTCCTGCGCGAGCGCCTCGACGCCTCGGCCGGCCAGGACACCTCGTGGCTCACCCTGCCGGTCACCAACGGCCAGGCCGAGTCGCTCGTCGCCGACGTGCGCCGCGTCCAGGCCCACCCGCTGATCCCGGACACCGTCAAGGTCGGCGGCTTCGTCTACGACGTCGACAGCGGCCTGCTCGAGCAGAAGGTCTGACCCCCGGCACACGCAAGGGGTGGGCTCCTCGTCACGTGGCTGACGGGGAGCCCACCCCTTCGTCGTTTCGGGCTCAGTCGCCCTTCACGTTCACCAGCTGCCGCAGCGTGTGCCGGATCTCGACCAGGTCGGCGGCGTCCGCCATCACCTGGTCGATGTCCTTGTACGCCGCCGGGATCTCGTCGATGAATGCGTCGGTGTCGCGGTACTCGATGCCCACCATCGCCGCACGCAGCTCGTCGTGGGTGAACGTGCGCCGCGCGGCCGAGCGGGAGTACGTCCGGCCTGCCCCGTGCGGCGCCGAGTGGAACGACGCCGGGTTGCCCAGCCCCCGCACGACGTACGACGCCGTGCCCATCGAGCCGGGGATCAGGCCGTCACGCCCTGCTGCTGCGTTGATCGCACCCTTCCGCGTCAGCCACACGTCCCGGCCGAGGTGGTGCTCCCGCTCGGTGTAGTTGTGGTGGCAGTTGATCTCCTCGAGCCTCTCCACGTCACCGTCGACCCACTCGGAGAGCTGCCGGACCACCCGGTCCATCATCTCCTCGCGGTTGAGCAGCGCGTAGTGCTGCGCCCACTGCATCTGGCCGATGTAGGCGTCGAACTCCGCCGTGCCCTCGACCAGGTAGGCCAGGTCGCGGTCGGGCAGCTCGACGAAGTGCCGGCGGCAGTACTCCTGCGCGACCTTGATGTGGCGCTGCGCGATCCGGTTGCCGACGCCCCGCGAGCCGGAGTGCAGGAAAAGCCACACCCGGCTCAGCTCGTCGGCCGTCACCTCGATGAAGTGGTTGCCCGACCCGAGCGTGCCGAGCTGCAGCTCCCACCGGGCCGCGTAGGTCGCCGGGTCGAAGCCGGCCTGCTCGGCCAGCACGGTCAGCTCCTGCAGCCGCTGACCGGTGTGCTCACGGCTCACCTTCCGGTTGGCCGCGCCCGCGCTGAGCGGCACCGCGCGCTCGATCGCCTCCCGCAGGGGCCGACGGTCGGTCGGCAGGTCGCCGACGGCGTACTGGGTCCGCACCGCGATCATGCCGCAGCCGATGTCGACACCGACCGCAGCCGGCATGATCGCGCCGACCGTCGGGATGACGGACCCGACCGTGGCGCCGAGGCCCAGGTGGGCGTCGGGCATCAGCGCGAGGTGCGGCTCGACGAACGGCATCGTCGCCGTCCGCACCGCCTGCTCCCGCGTGTTGTCCTCGAGGAGCGAAGCCCAGTTCAGCAGCTTCGCGTTGATCTTCTCCATGGTCCTTTCACCTTCTCGTTCCGGCGTACGACGCTGTACGCCGCGGGAGAAGGTAGGCGGACCGAATCCGGTTGCACACCGGGTTTTCGGTGTGCGATGCGGTCGCTACTTCGATGGCTGCGGCATCCGGCAGTGCACCTTCGGGTTCGCTCCCAGGTAGTTCAGCGGCCCCGCGAGCACCGTCAGCGCGGTGTCGGCGGTGGTCCGGCAGTTCACGTCGCGCTCGTTGGTGAGGTACCCCCGCTGCCACGCAGCGACGACCCCGATCACCAGCCAGGCCAGCACGACGAGTCCGACGACTCCCCTCATGGCTGCCTCCTCTCGATCTCCTCCGGTGCCCCGAAGGAGACAGCTGCACGCGTCAGTCGTCGAGCGTGTCGCGGGTGCGGCCCTCGTCGACCCGGCGACGAAGCGCCTCGCTGGTCGGTCCGACGTAGGGCCGGGAACCGTCACGGCGCCGCCGGCCCTCACGGACCTCGTCGGCCTCCAGCATGCCGTTGCGGACGGCGGCCTTGATGATCATGTAGAAGACCCAGGCACTGACCAGCCAGAAGAAGGCCATCAGGAGGACGGCCTCGAGGCCACCGAGAGCGAGCATGCTCCGACCCTAGCCTCAGCGCAGCTCGACGGTCAGGGCGTCGGCGGCTGCCTTCGCCCGCTCCCGAGCCTCGTCGGCGGACGCCCCGCGCGCGAGCGTGGCGGCGACCCGGCGCTCGCCGTCGACCCGCGGCTTGCCGAAGAGGCGCACCTGCACGGAGGGGTCGACCGCGTACGCCGCCGGCAGGCCGGCGAACTCCGGCACGCCCTCGCCGTGCACCTTGACCGGCCAGCTGGCGCACCCGCCGGGCCAGCGGGTGACCGCGACCGGGAACCCGAGCACCGCTCGCGCGTGCAGGCCGAACTCGGACACGTCCTGGCCGACGAGGGTCACCAGGCCGGTGTCGTGGGGACGCGGCGAGACCTCGCTGAAGATCACCTCGTCACCGGAGATGAAGAGCTCCACCCCGAAGATGCCCCAGCCGCCGAGTGCCCCGGTCACGGCGCCCGCGACCTCCTGGGCGGCGGCCAGCCACGGCCACGCGGTGCCGGCCGGCTCCTGCCAGGACTCGGCGTAGTCGCCGTCCACCTGGCGGTGGAAGATCGGGTCGAGGAACGTGGTGCCACCGGCGTGCCGCACGGTCAGCAGCGTGATCTCGGTGTCGAAGTCGACGAAGCCCTCGACGATGCAGCGAGTGGTCTGCGAGCCGCGGCCGCCGGTCTGTGCGAACTCCCACGCAGCCGGCAGCTCCTCGGGCGTGCGCACCACGGACTGGCCGTGGCCGCTCGAGGACATCACGGGCTTGATGACGACCGGCCAGCCGAGGCGCGACGCCTCCGCCTCCAGCTCCTCGTAGGTGTCCACGAAGGCGTACGGCGAGGTCGGCAGCGACAGGTCCTCGGCGGCAAGGCGCCGGATGCCCTCACGGTTCATGGTGAGCACGGTCGCGCGCGCGGTCGGCGCCACCCGCAGCGACCACTCCTGGGCCTCCTCGAGCTCGGCGAGCACGCCCGTGGCGATCGCCTCGATCTCGGGGATGACGACGTCGGGCTGCTCGTCCAGGAGCAGCTCCCGCAGCGCGGAGGCGTCCTGCATGTCGATGACGTGGGAGCGGTGGGCGACCTGCATGGCCGGGGCGTCGGCGTACCGGTCGACGGCGATGGTCTCCACACCGAGCCGC
This sequence comes from Nocardioides jiangxiensis, assembly GCF_030580915.1. Classification (NCBI taxonomy): domain Bacteria; kingdom Bacillati; phylum Actinomycetota; class Actinomycetes; order Propionibacteriales; family Nocardioidaceae; genus Nocardioides; species Nocardioides jiangxiensis. The sequence goes on along the minus strand of NZ_JAUQTA010000002.1, from coordinate 502,345 downwards.
TGCAGCTCGATCACCACCTCCTTGCCGAGCTCGCCGCTGCCGAGCAGCAGCGCGCGGGTGGCGGAACCGGAGAGCGGGGTGCCGATGGTCGGCGCGTCAGTCATGCGCGCATTGTGGCAGGTGCGACTAGCGTCAGGCCCATGTCCCAGCGCTACGTCGCCCTGCTCCGCGGCATCAATGTCGGCGGCAACAACAGGATCGTGATGAAGGAGCTCGCCGAGGCCTTCCGCGCGGCCGGCTACGCCGAGGTGTCGACGTACATCAACAGCGGCAACGTGCTCTTCTCCGCCGCGTCGCGGCCCACCCCGGAGGCACTGGAGAGGGTGGTCACCGACGCCTTCGGGCTGGACATCGCAGTGCTCGTGCGGAGCCAGGACGAGATCGCGGCGGTCGTCGCCGAGGCTCCGGCCGAGCTCGACGACGCCGCCGTGCGCCCCGACGTCTGGTTCCTGCGCGCGTCCCTCTCCCCCGAGGCTGCACTGGCGGCCATGCCGGAGCCGCACCCCGAGGTCGACCGGATCTGGACCGGCCCCGGCGTCCTCTACACCACGCGGATCGCCGAGCTCGCGTCGAAGAGCCGGCTCACCAAGGCCGTCGGCACGAAGGTCTACCGGGAGATGTCGGTGCGCAACTGGAACACCACGAAGGCTCTGGCGCACCGGCTGTGACCACCGACTAGACCACTAGACCAGTGCTGGTGATCACGGCGCGGAGCTCGGCCCGGAGGCTAGCGTGCGCGCAGTGGTCCGCTCGGGGACCTGCACGACAGGGTCGCCGGCATCGATGGCCCTCCGCTCTTCCCCGGGGGACGCACGACCATGCACTTCACCGACGATCCACAGCGCGCGATCGTGACCACCGCGATGGCGGTCCTGGTCGCCACGTACGCCTACTACTGGTTCATGGCCGTGCGCGCGATCCGCGGCAAGCACATCGACCGGACGCCGATCTCGGATGCGGACCTGGTCGCCGGACTCGCGGTCGCCGCCGGGGCCGGCTCCACCCGCGAGTTCCTCATCCAGGTCACCACGAAGGGCGGCGCGCTGAGTGTCGTCGAACGCGGCATCGACAACGTCATGGAGGCCGTCCGGCGCTTTCCGACGCTCGCCACCCTGGTGCGCGTCGAGGTGGTCACCGAGTCCCCCGACGAGATCGACTCCCTGCACGACCGGTACGCCGACTCGCCGGTCCCGGTGACGGGGTTCCTCCTGCCGCCGACGTACGCCACCCCGCGCGGGTCGCTCATGAAGGCGCGGGCCCTCCATTACATGGTCGAGGTCCACCGTGCAGCCCCGCGCGACTGCTACGTCGTCCACTACGACGAGGAGTCGGTGTTCACCCCCGACAACCTGGCCCGGCTGGTGCGCCAGCTGCTGACCCACCCGGTCGGGATCTCCGAGGGATCGATCTCCTACGGCCTGGACTGGGAGGACGCCTCCCTCCTCAACCGGGCCATGGAGTCCAACCGGCCCTTCGGCTGCCACGAGTGCTACTCGGTCATGACCAACCCGCCGCCGATGCACCTGCACGGTTCCAACCTCGTGATCCGTCAGGACCTGGAGAACCGGATCGGATGGGACATCGGCACGCTCGACGGTGTCGCCCTGATCGCCGAGGACCTCGTCTTCGGTCTCGCGTCGTACCTGGAGTTCGGGCCGGAGGTCTTCGGCTGGCACTACGCCGAGATGGTCGAACAGCCGCCGTTCACGGTGAAGGACGCGTTCCGCCAGCGCGAACGCTGGATCTTCGGCACCCTGCAGGGCCTGGCGCACCTCCGGCGCGAGGAACGGTGGAAGCGCCTGCCCGCGCTGCGCCGCTCGCAGATCGTCACCGTCGTCTGGGGCCGCATCATCACCTACGCCCTCGGCTTCCCGGTGACCGCGTTCGCGCTCTACACGAACACCCTCATGGCGGCCGCCGCCCTTGGCCACCTCGTCGACGGCGAGCGCGTCGCGGCACCCACCTGGACGCCCACCGCCACCCTGATGACCGTCGGCCTCGTCCTGTGGACGACTGCGATCCAGCTCGGGCTGTGGCACAACCTGCGATACACCGGGCTGGGCCGGTGGGCCCGCGTCCGTGAGCACGTGCTGGTCCTGGTGGCGAGCCCCTTCGCCGGCATCGCAGACACCGCGGGGCCACTCGTCGCCCTGGTGCGCTGGCTCTGCGGAGCCCGTTCGGTCACGTGGACGCCGACGCCGAAGCTCGCCGGTGCTGCCGGGGAACCCGCGCGCTCCACCGCCGACGTCTGAGCCGCTCAGTCGCGCGGGCGCCAGCGCTTCCAGAGCGCGACCGCCTCGGCGCGCACCTTCCCGTCGTGCTCGAGACGCACGTCGACGGTCATCTCGTCCTCGGAGGCCTCGCGCACCTCGGCGACGAGCCCCACCTCCGCCTCGAGCGGTGCGGGACGCAGGTAGCGGACGTCGATGCCCGCGGTCACGTAGGCGAACGCCGCCCCGGGCAGCGGGCCCCACCCGCGCAGGTCGGCGTGGTGGAACGCCGCCGCGCCGCTGTGGCAGTCGAGCAGCGTCGCGATGATGCCGCCGTTGAGGAATCCGACGCCGTTGTCGTGCTGCGGCCACGGCCGGAAGCGGGCCGTGACGACGAGGTCCGACGCCGGAAAGCTCTTGAGCCGCAGCCCCTCCGCGTTGGCCGGGCCGCAGCCGAAGCAGCGCACGTCGGGGAAGAGCCGGTCCTGGATGGCGAGGTCGGTCACAGCAGCTCCTTCAGCGCCTTGTCCACGAGTACGCCGGGCAGGTCGGCCAGGCGGGCAGCGAGGACGTCGAGCGAGTCGATGCCCGCCACGAGGTCGACCAGCAGGTCGGCGTCGACGGCCGGGTCGGGAGCCGGCCAGTCGAAGAGCAGCGGGCAGTCCACCGCCCCACCCTCCGGCTCCGCGCCGAGCGACGGCAGCCAGCACCCGGTCTCGATGACGAGCGTGCCACCGGAGAGCCGGGGGTCGACGTACCAGAAGAGGTCGCCGGCCTCGAGGCGCAGCTGGCCCTTGCGGGCCTTCGCGCCCCGGGCCTTGAGCTGCTTGACGGCGGCCGCTCGGGCCTGCGCTGGGTTCACGCGTCGAGTGTATTGGCGTCGATCTCGTAGGCGCCCTGGACGATGAACTCCTTGCGCGGGGCGACGTCGGAGCCCATCAGCAGCTCGAAGATCTGGGCGGCGCCCTCGGCGTCGTCGACCGTGATCCGGCGCAGCGTGCGGTGGCGCGGGTCCATCGTCGTCTCGGCCAGCTGGTCGGCGTCCATCTCGCCGAGACCCTTGTAGCGCTGGACCGGGTCCTTGACCCGCATGCCCTTCTTCTTCAGCTCGGCGAGCTTCCGCTGGAGCTCGTCGTCGGAGTAGGTGTAGACGTACTTGTCCTGGCCCTTCTTGGGCTGCATGACCTCGATCCGGTGGAGCGGGGGCACGGCGGAGTAGACGCGTCCGTCGGTGATCAGGTCGGGCATGTACTTCATGAAGAGCGTCGCCAGCAGGCAGCGGATGTGCGAGCCGTCGGAGTCGGCGTCGGCCATGAAGATGATCCGGCCGTAGCGGCGCGCGTCGAGGTCGAACGTGCGCCCCGATCCGGCGCCGACGACCTGGATGATCGAGGCGCACTCGGCGTTCTTGAGCATGTCGGCGACGGACGCCTTCTGCACGTTGAGGATCTTGCCGCGGATCGGCAGCAGCGCCTGGAACTCGCTGTTGCGCGCGAGCTTCGCGGTGCCGAGCGCGGAGTCACCCTCGACGATGAAGAGCTCGGTGCGGTCGTTGTCGTTGCTGCGGCAGTCGGCGAGCTTGGCGGGCAGCGCCGAGGACTCCAGCGCGTTCTTGCGGCGCTGCGTCTCCTTGTGGGTGCGGGCCGCGATGCGGGTCTTGGCGGCGCCGGCGACCTTCTCCATGACCAGCTTCGACTGCCGCTTGTCGGCCGCCTTGGTCGAGGTGAGCCACTTCTTGAGCTCGGCCATGACCACCTTGCGGACGATCGTGCGCGCCGCGGGCGTGCCGAGGATCTCCTTGGTCTGGCCCTCGAACTGGGGCTCCGCGAGTCGCACGGTCACGACGGCGGTGAGGCCCTCGAGGACGTCGTCCTTGACCACGTCGGTGTCGTTGACCTTGAGCACCTTCGCGCTGCGCATGACGTCGTTGAACGCCTTGGTCACGGCGTTCTCGAAGCCGCTGACGTGCGTGCCGCCCTTGGGCGTCGCGATGACGTTGACGTAGGAGCGGAGCTCGGTGTCGTAGTTGTTGGACCAGCGCAGCGCCACGTCGACGAAGAGCTCGCGGTCGACGTCCTGCGGGGTCATGTGGCCCGCCTCGTCGAGCATGGGCACCGTCTCGGTGAAGGTCTCGGTGCCCTGGAGGCGCAGCACCTCGGTGACCGGCTCCCCCGAGGAGAGGAACTCGGCGAACTCCGCGATGCCGCCGTCGTGCTTGAACGACTCCGTGACCGGCTCGCTGCCGCGCAGGTCGCTGATCACCAGCTCCAGGCCCGGCACGATGTACGACGTCTGGCGGGCGCGGGTGACGAGCTCGTCGTAGACGAAATCGGCGTCCTTGGTGAAGATCTGCCGGTCCGGCCAGAACCGGACGCGCGTGCCGGACCTGTCCTTGGCGACGCGCTTGCCCTTGCGGGAGAGGCCGCCGGCCGGCGTGAACGCCGCGGTCGGCTTGTCGCCGTCGAAGACACCCGGCACGCCACGGCGGAAGGAGATGCCCTGCTGTGCCGGAGCGCGGTCGACGTCGATGTCCATGCGGCTGGAGAGTGCGTTGACGACCGAGAGGCCGACACCGTGAAGGCCACCTGTGGCGTTGTAGGAGCCGCCACCGAACTTGCCGCCGGCGTGCAGCTTGGTCGCGACGACCTCGACGCCGGTCAGGCCCGTGCGCGGCTCCTTGTCGGTCGGGATGCCGCGACCGTCGTCGTAGACCTCGACGGAGCCGTCTCCGTGGAGGGTGACCTCGACCCGGTGCGCATGGCCGGCCAGGGCCTCGTCGACACCGTTGTCGATGATCTCCCACACGCAGTGCATGAGCCCGCGGGTGTCGGTGGAGCCGATGTACATGCCGGGGCGCTTGCGCACCGCCTCCAGGCCCTCGAGGACCAGGAGGTGCGCGGCGTTGTACGAGTTGTCGATCTCGGTGTCCTTCACAGCAGTCATCTCGAGCGTGAATCTACCGGCGACACGCCACGGCGCCCCGCAGGCACGCCCTCGCGTAAATAGCTTGCCCGGGTTTGTATGTTGGCCGGACACCAGCGCTCATCACGCTCACACTTGGAAGCAGCCGCTTCTGGGCACGAAGAGATGTCCAGCTGGTGAGGATGTGGCCGGAGCCACGGGAAGTTGGGGGAATCATCTTCCTCGACCGCTCGTTGAGCCGGGCACCACGGAAGAAAGAAGGGCCGATTGTGACCACTGCAGTTGCTCCCGCCAGCACCCTGACCGCCACCGACCGCTGTGACCGCTGCGGCGCGCAGGCCTACCTCAAGGTCGAGCTCGCCTCCGGTTTCGAGCTTCTCTTCTGCGCCCACCACGCTCGCGAGCACGAGACGAAGCTGCGTGAGGTCGCCGTCAACGTCGTCGACGAGACCGCCAAGCTTTCTTCCTGACCCAGACCCTGTGACCGGCCCCGGAGCCGCCCTGGTGGGCGGTCCGGGGCCGGTCGCGTCTTCTGAGAGAGTCATCCGCGTGGACTTCCGCTACGACCTGATCTTCCTGCTGCTCACCGTGGTCGGGCTGGTCGGCATCCTCGTTCCCGTGCTCCCGGGCACGATCCTCATCGCCTGCACCTCGATCGGCTGGGCCGCCACGGTGGGCGTGCCCGCCGCGTGGTGGGTCGCCGCCCTCGTGGTGGCGCTGAGCCTCACCGGCACCTTCCTCCAGTACGCCGTGCCGGGACGCCGCCTCCAGTCGGCCGGCGTACCCCGGTCGACGCTCCTGGTCGGAGCCCTGACCGGCGTCGTCGGGTTCTTCGTGGTGCCGGTCGTCGGGCTGCCCCTCGGCTTCGTCCTCGGTGTCTTCCTCGCCGAGTCGCGCCGGATCGGACCGGACGCCGCCCGCTCCCGCACGTGGAGCGCGGTGAAGGCCGTCGGCCTCTCGATGCTGATCGAGCTCGCCTTCGCGCTCGCCTCCGTCACCGCCCTCGTCGTCGGCATGGCCACCACCTGATGCTCGTCGTGGTCCTCGCCCTCGGCGGCGCCGCGGCCTACGGCGTCGCCGACTTCGTCGGCGGTCTCCTCTCCCGGCGTACGTCGGCGTGGGCGGTCGCCTTCACGGCCGCGCTCGGCGCCGGCGTGCTGGCCGTCCTGGCCGCCCCGTTCCTGCCCGGCTCCCCCACGGCCCACGACCTGTGGTGGGGCGCTGCCGGTGGCGTCGGCGCCGGCGTCGGCACCGGGTTCCTCTACCGCGGCCTCGCCGCCGGCCGCATGGGTGTCGTGGCCCCGATCTCGGGAGTCGGTGCGGCGGTCGTTCCGGTCCTGGTCGCGCTCGCACTCGGCGAGCGGCCCGACCTCCTGGTCTGGGTCGGTGTGGCCTGCGCCCTGCCCGGCATCTGGCTCGTCGCACGTGACCCGCGCGGCCCCGCGAGCGGCGGTGCGGCGGCCGGAGTGCTCGACGGCCTCCTGGCAGGCCTGGGCTTCGGGGCCCAGTTCGCCGCGCTCGGGCAGATCCAGGAAGGCGCCGGGTACCTCCCGCTCGGCGTCAACCAGCTCGTCGGGGCGGCCGTCGTGGCTGCCCTGGCCCTCGGCACGCGGGCGGCGTGGGCCCCGCGCGACCGTGCGGCGTACGGCGGCGTCGTGTCCGGCCTGCTCGGCCTGGCCGCGACCGCGGCGTTCACGGTGGCGGCTCAGCGCGGCTCACTGACGGTTCCCGCGATCCTCACGTCCCTCTACCCGGCGTTCACGATCCTGCTGGCGGCGATCGTGCTGCGCGAGCGGATCCTCCGGGACCAGGCCCTCGGGCTGGCCCTGTGTGGTGCCGCCGTGGTCCTCGTCGCGGCCGGCTGACGGCATGACCCGGCCGCGGCACGTTCACGGGGGCCGTGCCGCGGCCGGGCAGTCGAGCTCCCGTCAGGGCGCAGGGGCGGCCAGGACGGTGATGGTGCAGACGTAGGTTCCGGGTGCGAGGTTGAGGGTGGACAGGGATGCCGTGCCGCTCGGCGTCGTGACCGAACCGCCTCCGTTGGTGCACGAGATCGTCGATGCCGTGCCGCCGGTAACCTGACTGGTCGCACTGACGGCGATGTCGGTCTTCGGCACGTTGTGGAAGTTCGCCGTCGCCGCACCCGAGGTGCAGTCACCGACTCCGCTGACCGCGACGTCCTGCGGGTTCGCCGTCGAGACGGTGTAACCCGTCGGGACCGTCTCGGTGACCCGGTACGTGGCCTGCTCGAGGCCGCTGATGCAGATGTCGCCGTTGGCATCGGTGGTGAACGGCGAGCCCGCGATCGCCACGCCACCCCTGGTCACCGCGAACTGGACGCCGGCCTGCGGGCTCGGGTGCGTCGTGGCCGCGTAGTGGTCGCGCGTCTTGTGGATCTTGAGCGCGCCACAGGTGTTGAGGCCGGGGTTCACCGGAGCGATGAAGTCCTTCACCGCCGCCGTGAACGAGTCGGAGGAGCGGCTCTTCAGGTAGGCGTAGGCGAAGGCGTTGCAGCCCGCCCCGGGCACGAGGGCGTCGAAGTCGATCGTCGCCTCGCCGAACGTCCGTGCGGAGACCGGCCCGAGGCCGTCGGAGTCCGCCGCCAGGATCGCCGAGGTGTTGATCGACCCGACCGCGTCCCCGGCAAGCGCCTGCTTGGCGCTCCAGCACGGCAGCTTGTTGGACGCCTCGCACTGGGACGCTGCGCCCGTGGTCACCCAGCGCGACAGGCTGAGGACCGGGTTGACCCCGCCCTGCGACAGGTCGTACTGGATCAGCAGGTCGCCCTCGGTGCGCACCGGCGTGACCCCGTTGGCCGAGAGGGTGCTGGAGTGGTTGAACTCGAAGTCCATGTTGGTCGTACCGGACGGCTCCTGGACGCGGTGCCAGAACAGGTGGAGGAAGCGGCCCTGGGCGCTGTCCTCGAAGTAGACGCCGAAGTTCTTCAGGTCCGACTTGTTGTTGGGGATGGAACCGTCGATCACGGCGGGGACCGCCGTGTCCTCCTTCGTGCCGTTGCCGAAGGAGTCGTCCGAGGCTCCGGTCGGCTGGTCGGGCTGGCGGGTCTCCGAGACGCCGGCCCAGTCGGGGGCCGGGTTGACGGCGAGGTCGCCGTCCTGGGTGTTGAAGGTGCTGTCGACGACGGCCTGTGACCCCGCAGGGACGAGGGCGGGCGCCAACGCGATCAGGAACGCAGCAGGGACGAGGCGCAGCGTACGGATGCGCGCCCGGAGGGAGCTGTGGAGCATCTCGATGCCTCCGACGGATGTCGGCCGGTGCGCACGGTGCGCGCCCGGGTCCGCCCGTCAGCTCCCTCCCAGCCGCCGGACGAGGTGCTCCCGGGAATGACGCACCTGGCAGCGCCAGCACCGGTCCCGACTCTGCTCCGCGACGGCGTCGGCGACCATCACCCCTACGGGCCTGTCGTGACGGGTGACCCCCAGACCGGGGCCCCGGGCAGTGGCCCGGGGCCGGGGTGGCCGATGGCCGCCGGCGGGCTCAGCGCGTGAGCGCGTCGACGGCGAGGCCGGCCAGGGCCAGCAGCGGAAGCGTGCCCTGGACGACGCCGCCGCGCAGCATCTTCGGGTTGTGGGTCACCAGCACCAGCGCTGCGCCGAGCATCGACCCCGTGGTGAACCAGACGAGCGCGCGACCTCCCGCGCAGTCGGTCAGCACGAGGACGACGCCGACGAGCGCACCGACCGCCAGGAAGAGGTTGTAGAACCCCTGGTTGTAGAAGAGCTCGCGGACCCGCTCGTCCGCGGCCTGCTCCGCGCTCAGCCCGAAGACCTTGCGGCCCCGGCTGGTGAAGACGAGCGACTCCATCGCCCAGATGTACACGTGCAGCAGACCCGCGAGGGCAGCGAACACGGCGGCAGCAGTCAGCATGCGCGCCATCCTGCCGTACGCCGCGGCGTACGCGCCGGAAATGCGACGACGCCCCGACCGGAGTGGTCGGGGCGTCGTGCTGCTGGAGGAGCGGAACCTCAGTCGAGGTAGTCGCGCAGGACCTGCGAGCGCGACGGGTGCCGCAGCTTCGACATCGTCTTGGACTCGATCTGGCGGATGCGCTCACGCGTCACGCCGTAGACCTTGCCGATCTCGTCGAGGGTCTTGGGCTGGCCGTCGGTGAGGCCGAAGCGCATCGAGACGACGCCCGCCTCACGCTCGGAGAGCGTGTCGAGGACCGCGTGCAGCTGCTCCTGGAGGAGCGTGAACGAGACCGCATCGGCCGGGACGATCGCCTCGGAGTCCTCGATCAGGTCACCGAACTCGGAGTCGCCGTCCTCACCGAGCGGGGTGTGCAGCGAGATCGGCTCGCGGCCGTACTTCTGGACCTCGATGACCTTCTCCGGGGTCATGTCGAGCTCCTTGGCCAGCTCCTCCGGCGTGGGCTCGCGGCCCAGGTCCTGGAGCATCTGGCGCTGCACGCGCGCGAGCTTGTTGATGACCTCGACCATGTGCACCGGGATGCGGATGGTGCGGGCCTGGTCGGCCATGGCGCGGGTGATCGCCTGGCGGATCCACCACGTCGCGTAGGTCGAGAACTTGTAGCCCTTGGTGTAGTCGAACTTCTCGACGGCGCGGATCAGACCGAGGTTGCCCTCCTGGATCAGGTCCAGGAAGAGCATGCCGCGGCCCGTGTAGCGCTTGGCGAGGGAGACGACGAGACGCAGGTTGGCCTCGAGCAGGTGGTTCTTGGCGCGGCCGCCGTCGGCGGTGATCCACTCGAGCTCGTCCTGGAGCTTCGGGGAGATCTTGCCGCCCTGGGCGAGCTTCTCGGACGCGAAGAGACCGGCCTCGATGCGCTTGGCGAGCTCGACCTCCATCTCGGCGTTGAGGAGCGGGACCTTGCCGATCTGCTTGAGGTAGTCCTTGACCGGGTCGGCGGTCGCGCCCGCGACCATGACCTGCTGGACCGGCTCGTCGGTGTCGTCGCTGGAGGAGATGACGAAGGACTCGGACTCCTTCTCGACCTCCTTGATCTCCTCGGAGTCGAGCTGCTTCTCGACGATCGCGTCGGAGACGTCGGCCAGGATCTTGTTGCCCGCGGCGTCGACGATCGCGGGGGCCGACAGGGCCTCCTCGACCTCGGCGGAGGAGACAACGGCCTCCGCCTTCTTCGCAGCGGCCTTGCGCGGAGCCGCAGCCTTCTTCGCGACAGGCGCGGCGGCCGGGGTCGCGGCGGCCTTCTTGGCCGGGGCCTTGGCGGTGGTGGTCTTGCGCGGCGTGGTCGCGGCGACGGCCTTGTGGTCGTCGGCGTTCATCACGACGGTGATGCCCTCGGCCGCCAGGTGCACGAGCAGCGCCTTGAGGTGCTTCGGCTCGATCGCAGCGGCCTCGGCGGCCTTGCGGACCTGCTCCGGCGTGACGGTGCCGGTCGGCTCGGCGACGGTCACCAGCCCGACGATATCGGGGTGGGACAGGACCTCGGCCGGAAGCAGGTTGCGCGACACGAACACCTCTTGGAGAAATCTGGGTTTGGGGCGCGGCAAGGCCCGCTGTCGTCAAGAGCCGCGCGCACAGTCTGCCACGGTCTCCCAATGTTTCCCGCCACGGGGTGCACGAGGCGCGTCGTCCTGGCGTCAGCAGTGGTGCGGCGGAGCCCTCCGCTCGCCCTCTGCTAGCCCTTGGCGGCGGCCTTCTTCGCCTGCTTGTACTCGCGGACCTTCAGCAGTGACGCGCCATCGACGACGTCCGCCACGGAGCGGTGGCCCTCGAGCGCGTAGTCACCGACGACCGTCTCCCAGCCCTCCGGGCGAACGCCGACCTGCTTCGCGAGGAGCGCGATGAAGATCTGCGCCTTCTGCTTGCCGAAGCCCGGCAGCGCGGTCATCCGCTTCAGGAGGTCCTTGCCGTCCTTCGCCTCGTTCCACAGGCGCGCGGTGTCACCGTCGTACTCGTCGACGATCAGCTGGGCCAGCGCCTGGAGCTTGCCGGCCATCGAGCCGGGAAAGCGGTGGATCGCCGGGGTCGTCGCGCAGAGGGCCGCGAACGACTCCGGGTCGGCAGCGGCGATGTCGCGCGGATCGATGCTGCCGAACCGGTCGAGGATCTTGGCCGGGCCGCGGAAGGCGTGCTCCATGGGGTACTGCTGGTCGAGGGCCATGCCGGCGAGCAGGGCGAAGGAGCTGTCGGTGAGGACCTGGTCGGCAGCGGGGTCCTGGGCGATCTGGAAGGCCATGCGCCCATCCTGCCGCATCGGCGTCGCGGATCTCGGGCATCTCCTCCGCACCCGCGGTGGAGGAAGCCGGCCAGGACACGGGCCGCCGAGGAGCCGCCATCTCGCCGCGACGGCGGCGGAATGGCGGCGGGATGGTGACGGGCTCAGAGCGTCATCGAGATGCCGTGCTCGGTGTCGGTGATCATGATCGGGCTCCAGACGACCGTCATCGGCGGGGTGCAGTCGGGCTGGAACGACGCGGTGCCGGTGAGCGTGAACTCGGCACGGCCGTTCTGGACCGGGAAGTCGCCGGCGACGGTGACGGAGGCCTTGTTGGCCGCCTTCGGGTGGTGGTCGCCGGGGTTGATGCAGGACGCGGTCGCGGTGAGGACGATGTGGACCTGGGTCTCGTCACCCAGGCCGGCTTCCTTGCCGGAGACCGTGATCGTGGCGCCGTCGATGCTGACGGACGTCGCGCTCTTGACGAAGTGCGCGCTGCCGGCCCACGCCGGGCCGGCCACGAGGGCCGAGATCAGGAGCACCGGGAGGAGCAGCACCCGGGCGATCCATCTGGACATGAGGAGACTCCCTTTCGAATCGAGTGGCTCCCCACAGCCTCCGCTCGTCCGGCGCAGGCAGGCATGACGCCGACGGGTGGAGTTCGAGGTCTGGCACCCCTGCCCGGGGCCCCGCAGGTACACCCCGGTGCGACATGCGGTGCCGTCACCCGCGCCCGCAGGGTCAGGGCACCTCGACGAACCACTCGCGGCCCAGAACCCGCCGCGCGAGCGGACCCGGGAGCGCGAGCAGTATCCGTACGGTGCGGACACCCCCGGTCGCCTGGCTGGCATGGGCGGCCAGGGCGGCGCGCTTGGCCTCGACCGCGTCCCGCACGTCGACCCGCACGACCTCGGCCGGGTCGGCGTAGATGTCGTCCCGGGGCAGCGTGAGTCCGGGCAGCAGCGACGCCAGCGGGCGTACGACGCGGAGCAGGCGCACCAGCCCCGTGCGGTCCCGGGTCGCCTCCAGCAGCAACGGCCGCCGCCGGGCGATCTCCTGCGCGGCCCGCGCGACCCGGTGGACCGCCACGTGGTCGGGGTGCCCGTAGCCCCCGTTGGCGTCGTAGCCGGTGAGGATGTCGGCGTCCTCCACGTCGAGCACGTCGGCGACGGTGCGGGCCGCGACGGAGACCGGTACGTCGACGAAACGGCCCGCGACGGTCGTGGGTGCGTCTGCCATCCCCGAGTCGGCGTGGCCCATCCAGACGACGCGGGCCGCACCCAGAGCGCGGGCCGACGCCTCGCCCTCCGCCCGCCGCAGCACGCCGAGGGGACCGTGGTGGTCGCTGAGGCCGGCCTCGCCGTCGGTCGCGAAGACGAGGACGACCCGGTCACCGCCCCGGGCGCGCTGGGCCAGCCAGCCGCCGGTCAGCAACGCCTCGTCGTCTGGGTGGGCGTGCAGCGACACGATCGTCGCCACGCCGCCTCAGGCCTCCTCGGCGAGCAGGGGCACCACGACGGCGTCGTCGGCCGCTGCAGGTACCCCGGCTCGCGCTGCGGCCACGGCGTACAGGTCGTCGGTCTGGGCCAGCACGTCGGTCCAGTCGAAGGGCGGCGCGACGTCGCGGTTGTGCGTCGTGATCCGGGCCCGCAGGTCGCCGTCGACGACGAGGCGGACCAGCGCGCGGGTCATCTCCACGTCACCGGCGACGAGCAGGCCGTCCTCCTGGTGGCGGACGAACTCCCCCACCCCGCTCGCGCGGCTGGCCACGATCGGCAGTCCGGCGCACCGCGCCTCGAGCGCGGCGATGCCGAACGACTCCTTGGGGGCCGGCGCGACGTAGACCGACGCGGCGCGGAGCTCCTGGAGCACGTCCTCGCGCGGCAGGCGCCCGGTCAGCCGGACGACGTCGCCGAGACCCGAACGGCGGATCCGGCGCTCCATGCGCCGGCGGAGCGGGCCGTCGCCGACGACCACGAGGCGGACGTCGGCACCGGGAACGGCGGCGCGCACCGACTCGAAGAGCCGCACCAGGTGCACGGGGCGCTTGCGGGGCATGAGGCGCATGACCGAGATGAGCGTGACGGGTCCCTGCGGATCGGGGGCTGCGGCCGTCGCTTCCGCGAGCGCGGGCGCGGGAGGGCGCCACGCCTCCACGTCGATGGCGTTGGGCAGGACCGCGACCTCACCGTCGCCGAGCGAACGCCGGAACGTGTCGGCCGCTGCGCCGCTCACCGCCGACCAGGCCACCGGCCAGCGGCGCAGCCCGGCCAGCGCAGCGAGCCGGATGACACCACCGGCACCAGCCCACATCGAGTGCACGGTGATCAGCGTCGGGAGGCCTGCAGCGATCGCCGCCCGGGCCACGCCGACGCCGTAGGGAGACCACATCGAGACGTGCACGTGGACGACGTCGTAGTCGGCGACCAGTGCGCGGGCGCGACCCGCAGGCAGCCGGCGTACCCACGACGGGTCCCGGCCGTCGCCGGCCGGCGTCGGGGTGAGCACCTCGGCCTCGAGCCCGACCGCGCGCTGGTGACGGACGAGGTCGTCGACATGGGTCTCGATCCCGCCGAGTCGGGGCAGGAAGACGTCGGTCACGTGGGCGATGCGCCGGGTCTCCCCCGGGACGCGCACCCGCAGCGGGGCGTTGCGGGCCTTCAGCCGCTGGCCGAGCAGCCACAGGCCGAGGGTGCCGCCGCCGACCGGGATCTCGGCGGCGAAGACGAAGCCGCGGTAGAGCACGGCTGCAGCGGTCACACCGGCGGGATCGCCACCGAACGCGAGCAGGACGCCGACCAGGCCGAGATCGGCGACGCCAACACCGCCCGGCGTGATGGGCAGCACCGTGAGCATGCGCTCGACCGCGAAGCCCGCGAGCACGTCCACCCAGGTGACGTTGGCACCGGTCAGCTGCAGGCAGATCCCGAGCAGGAGGCACTGCAGCGCGACGTATCCCATGATGCCCAGCGACATGCGGAGCCAGCCGTTCGCGACCAGCTGCTTGCACTCGCGCCGGGTCTCGAGCAGGGCGTGGACGACGTCCGGCTCCTGCCTGCCGACGGCCGAGAAGAACGGGTGGAGGGCCCGCTGAATGACCCGTCCGAGGAAGGTCGCCCAGCGCACGCTTCCGAGGAGCATCACCGCGACGCCCGCGACCACGGCGAACGAGATCGCGCCGACGATGAACGCCCACTTGAGCGGACCCGTCACCGTCTCGTCGGAGCGCGCGAAGACGGCCACCGCGATGATCGGCAGCATCAGCTTGGAGAGCACGTCCCACAGGTTGGTGAGGAACGTGTAGCCCACGAACGAGTGGGACTCGATGCCCCAGCCGCGCATCATGCGCCGGTTGAGCTCGACGCCCGCCGCACCCCCGAGGGGAACGACGTTGGACACGGCGCTGCCGGTCACGTTGAGGGTCAGCGCGCGCCGGTGCGTGAGGCTCGGTGCCGCAGCCGTGAGCACGAACGAGTGCACGAACAGGCCGAGGAACCAGATCACGACGAGCACCACCAGGGCCGGCCAGTGCAGCGACTTGAGCACCGGCACGACACCGTGCCACGACACGTCGACCGCCCGGGGCAGGCCGATGCCGACGAGCGCGAGGGCCAGCGTCCAGGAGACGAGGAAGCGGATACGGGACCAGAACCGCTTCCCCGGCTCGCTCATGAGGCGCGCACCGGCCGACGTCGTACGCCGACGGTCAGCGGGCCGAGGACCCAGGCGAGCGCCGCGATGGCGAGACCGGCCAGGTCGTCCACGAAGAAGTGCCAGCCGAGGTAGACCGTCGCGACCATCGTGCCGGCCACGAAGACGGTCATCGCGATGGTGGCCAGGCGCAGGCGGTGCCACCAGACGACGCCGAGGATCACCGCGGCGACACCCACGTGGAGGCTCGCGAACGCCGCCACCTGGGCGAACGCGTCGTGCGCGTGCGGGTCGGCACGGAGGTGCTCCCACTGCCCCATGTAGCGGGCCTGGGTGTCCTGGATCGGCATGTGCGGCAGCCCGGAGAACTCCTCCGGAGCGGAGTGGAAGGGCCCCAGCGTGGGGATCAGGTAGTAGGTGCCCGTGCCGAGCATCCACACCCAGACGAACGCGGCGATGCAGACGTAGGCGTCCTTCACCCGCCCGGCGAGGGCGACGCAGGCGGGGAACGCGATGACCACCAGGGTCGGGAAGGTCTCGTACCAGACGAACAGGACCCAGGCGGCGACGTGCTCGCCGAGCAGGTCGTGCAGCAGGACGGCCGGGCTGTGACCGAGGAAGAGCGCCCGGTCCCAGTCGAGGAGCATTCCGTCGCGCGGGGTGCGGAGGTCGTTCCAGCTCTTCAGGTTGTGATAGGTCAGGTACGTCGCGTGGTAGGCCAGCAGGGCCAGCCACGAGTACACCAGGCGCGCAAGCGACCACTTCTCGCGGATCACCCGCCACACGCGCGCCGGCGACAGCGGCAGGCCTGCCCGGACGATGCCCTCGAGCAGCACGCAGCCCACGAAGATCGCGGCGGTCAGCTCGAGTCGGCTGGTCCAGTAGGCGCCGTGCGGGTCGCGGAACGGGACGTCGACCTGCATCGAGCGGATGACGCCCAGGACGATGAAGGTGCCGACGACGGCCCACAGGCCGAGGGGCCCCGCGAGCCAGATGCGGGAGGTCGTCGCCGGTGACGAGGTCGGCGTGCTCTCGCGCGCAATCAGCTGGTCCACCCTTGCATCTTGCCAACAGATGTCTTAAACGGACATGAAGACACCGATTCCCGGACGAAGACGTTGCCCACACCGCTCCTGTGGAAGGCCGTTCCCCGCTGTCGGTGGCGTCCGGCAGGCTCGGGCCCGTGGACCTCGCCCCCCTCGACGCCGGCACGACGGCAGCACTGCGCCTGCTGGTCTTCGGGCTGCGGCGCGGCACCCGTGCACGCACCTTCTCCCCCGTCGTCCACGTGGGGGTGCCGGGCGGAGAGGTGTACGTCGCGCCGGCCGACGTCGCCGACCACGCGCTCCGCAGCGACCTCGTGCTCACGCTCCTCGCGATGCATCGCGACGAGGCCCGCCCCGGCGTCTGGCTGACCCGCAGCGGCACTCCGGACGAGCACGATCTCGACCTCGCGTGGCTGGCCGCGGCCCGTGCGGGCTTCCGCGAGTCAGCGGCTGACCTGCCGTGGTTCGTGGTCGTGACCAAACAGGGATGGCGTCGCCCCGCCACCGACGAGGGCCGTCGTTGGCAGCGGCTACGCCTTCGCGGCGCCGCCCGGCCCGTCGATGGGTGACCACGCCGCGGGCGGCACCGCGCCCTCGAGCAGGTCGGCCACGAGCACCGCCAGCGAGCAGTGCGGGTCGGCGAGCCGGGCGCGGTCGACCGCGCACCAGGCGAGTGCACCGTGGCCGGCGAGCCAGGCACAGAAGGCCAGCACCGCTGCCGCTCCCGCGACCAGCTCGTCGGGGGTGCGCACGACGAGGGCGCGCCACAGCTCCACGTGCTCCTCGGCTGTCTCCCGGGAGAGCCCGCACCAGGCGGCGTCACGGACGGACGGATGCAGGCAGGCGACAGCCACGCGGGCCACCTCGAGGTCGGTGAGCGGCCCGGACCGGCTCCTGGCCCTCCCGACGAGCACACGCAGCGACCGCTGCGTCGGGCGCCACCCCGCGTCGGCCCTCGCCGCCACCAGCACTCCCGCCGCGGCGCCCGGGTCCACGGCGACCGACGCCACGAGCTCGTCGCGCGAGCCGAGGGTCACCCGCCCCTCAAGGACGGCCTGCGCGGTCAGCAGGTGCGCAGCCACGTCGTACGGATGGGGCTCCGCCTGGTCCGGATCGGCGCCGGCGACGACGTCGAACCAGCTGCGCCCGTCGCTGCGCATCGGCGCGATCACGGCGAAGCCTCGGCCGTCGAAGACGTCACTCGCTCGCAGGGCCGTGCGGGCGGCGCGGCCGGCGTCGGACGAGTACGCCACGAAGAGCACCGTCGGCGGGCGCTCCCGCAGGGCCGGGACCAGCAGCGTCTGCACCACGGCGTCGATGTCGGAGGGACTCCTGGGGAGGTCGACGCGCGCGTGGAAGGAGCGACGCCCGCCGAAGGTCAGCATCACGAGCGACTCCTCGGGATGGAAGCCCAGCACGCGCGGCACGACGGCGAGCAGGTCCTCGGGCGTCCGGGCGGTGAAGACGGCACCGGCCCTGGTGGTCTCGGTCATGCCCCGACGGTGCGCCGCGGACCCCGCGACGTGCGCCGTGGCCGCTCGCCGCCGTGGAGGAGGGGCCATCGACGTCGCCTGTGCGCTGATAGCGGGCTCAGGTAGGTTCCGCCGCATGGGGGCGGTGTCATGAGGCAGGAAGCCTCGGTCCTGCACCTCGACCTCGACGCGTTCTACGCGTCCGTCGAGCAGCGCGACAAGCCGTCACTGCGCGGCAAGCCGGTGATCGTCGGCGGCACCGGCGGACGCGGGGTCGTCGCGACCTGCTCCTACGAGGCCCGGGCGTTCGGCGTCCGCTCGGCGATGTCGACGCGTGAGGCACGGGCGCGCTGTCCGCACGCGGCGTTCCTCGGCGGGCGCTTCGCGGCGTACGGCGAGGCCTCCCGCATCGTCATGGCCCTGCTGCGCGAGGTGTCGCCCCTGGTCGAGCCGCTCAGCCTGGACGAGGCGTTCGTCGACCTGGCTGCCGGCGGGCTGACCGACTTCGGCGTCGACGCGCTCACCGCGTTCGCGGAGGACCTGCGCGCCCGCGTCGCGGAGGCCACGGGCGGTCTCACCGCGAGCGTGGGGATCGGCACCAGCAAGTTCATGGCCAAGGTGGCGAGCGACCTCCAGAAGCCGGACGGACTGGTCATCGTCGAGCCCGGTCGCGAGCAGCAGCTGCTGCGTCCCATGGCCGTGAAGGTGATCCCCGGCGTCGGACCCGCGACGGCCGAGCGGCTCCGCCGGGCCGGGATCCACACCGTCGCCGACCTCGAGCAGCGCTCCGAGGAGGAGCTGGTCATCGAGCTCGGCCAGTCCCACGGCCACAGCCTCTGGCGCCTCGCCCGCGCACTCGACGACCGGCCGGTCATCGCCGAGCGCGAGGCGAAGTCGGTCAGCGTCGAGGGCACCTACGAGGAGGACCTCACCGACCCGCGGGTCATGGAGGCGCTCCTGACCCGTCAGGCCGGCAACGTCGCCGCGCGGCTCGCGCGCCACGGTCTCTCCGGCCGCACGATCAGCATCAAGGTGCGGCTGCACGACTTCACCACGCTGTCGCGCTCCACCACGCTGCCCAGCCCCACCGACAGCGCGACCACCATCGCGCGCCTGGCCCGGACCCTGCTCGCCGACCTCGACACCAGCGGCGGCGTACGCCTGCTCGGGGTGGGCGTCTCCGGCCTGGCCGACTGGGTGCAGGACGACCTCTTCGGGGCCGTGGCCGATGCACCGGCCGAGGACGCGGAGATCCCCGAGGTCCCCTCGCGCATGCGCGCCCAGTGGTGGCCCGGACAGGACGTCGTCCACACGGCGATGGGGCGCGGCTGGGTATGGGGCGCGGGCAGGGGCGTCGTCACCGTCCGGTTCGAGACCGCCGAGACCGGGCCCGGACCGGTGCGCTCCTACCGTGCGGACGACCCCGAGCTCAGCGCGTGGCAGCGTCCCGACCCGGCCGAGGCCTGATCAGCTGACCTTCACACCGAACGCCGCCCGCATGTCGGGGGCGTTCGACGCGTTCCGCAGCAGCGGCACGTGGAGCACCTGCTCGATGAAGCGGGTCAGGGAGTAGTGGGTCAGGTGCGTGGTCACGACCTTCTTCTGCTGGTACCTCGACGCGACCACGGTCAGGACGCGGTTGCCTGACTTCTTGTCGTCCTCGTCGGCCGTGATCACGATCGCCAGGCGCCCGGCGAGCCAGTCCTTGCCCGCGGTGAGTGTCGCGAGGCGGTTGGAGATCCACGTGTCCGCCTCCGCGAGCGTGCCGTCGTGCGCGTCGTGGACCAGGTTGGGGATCAGGAAGCCCACGTTCGGCAGCGTGCCGTTGGCGGCGTCCGAGGCGAGGCGCTTCACGCTCGTGTCGTACTTCGTGCAGCCGGTCCGGCTGTCGACGAAGTAGGTCCACGGGTTGTGCCGCACGGCGTAGTAGCCGGCGTTGGAGAGGTAGCAGTTCGACGGCATGGAGTCCGCGTAGGTGCGGGCGGTCTTGCCGTTGCGGAGGGCCTGGCTGAACACGCTGCGCCCCTTCAGCCGGTGCGCGGACGGTGCCTTGTCGTCCGTGATCCCGTACGTCGAGCCCGACGCGATCGCGATGTAGTTGGGAAGCGACGGGTGGGTGATCGCGGTGTAGTCGGTCGCGTAGGCGTACTTCGACGCGAACGCGAAGGTCTTCGGCATCCCGCTCTGCATCTGCGCCAGCGAGTGGTTCTCGACCATGACCACCAGCACCTTGGTCACCCGGGGGACCGACGTCGCCGCGGGCGCGATGGTGCCCCGCGCCTCGGGCCGCCTGGCGCCGTCGTCGCGCACGACGCCGAGCAGCGCCGCCACGGCGACGACGGTGGCGACGAGGGTGACCAGGGCAACGGCGATCCGGGCAGCACGATTCACGCCTCCATCACAACACAGGTGCCGGACCCGGATGGAACGCCGCGGTGTCGCGCCGGCGAACCCGCGACGACGTCAGCCCCGTCGGAAGCGCACGGTCTCCCCCGGCCTCACCTGCGCGCACATCCACAGGTCGTCCGGGTGGACGACCGCCGCCACGGGGTAGCCACCCGTCACGGGGTGGTCGGCGAGGAAGACGACGGGCTGCCCGTCGGGTGGCACCTGCACCGCCCCCAGCACCATGCCCTCGCTGGCCAGCTCGCGTCCGTCGTACGCCGCGGCTCGGCGCAGGCCCGGGCCTTCCAGCCGCATCCCCACCCGGTTGGAGGCGGCCCCGACCGACCAGGTCGATCCGGCGAGCAGGTCGACGGGGTCGGCGTCGAACCAGTCCGCCCTCGGCCCCGGCAGGAGGCGCAGCGGCCCGCGAACGGGTGGACGCGGAGTGTCCAGCGCCTGCGGCTCGCCCGTGTCCGTGCCGACCGGCAGCGTGGCGCCGGCCGTCACGGGAGCCGGCCCTACCCACGCCAGGGTGTCGGTCGAGCGCGACCCGAGGACCGGGTCGACGGCGATCCCGCCGCCGACCGCGAGATAGGTCCGCACACCCGAAGCCGGTGTGCCGAGGCTGAGGACGGAGCCGGCGGCGACCCGCACCGGCTCGGCGAACGCGACCGCGTGTCCGTCGACGGTCACCGCACACGGCGCACCGGTGGCCGCGACCCAGACAGCGGACGGGCAGCGCAGGGCCACCGACCCGAGGGTCAGCTCCAGCACGGCGCAGGACGCCTCGTTGCCGACCAGCCGGTTGGCCAGTCCTGCGGCCGGCTCGTCGAGCCAGCCTGCACGCGGCACACCGAGGTGCGCGTGTCCGGGGCGACCCGCGTCCTGCACGGTCACCAGTCCGGTGGTGTCGAGGACGGTCAGGTTCATCGTCCCTCCTCCAGCGAGGCGACGGGCCGGAACCGCACCCGCGTCCCCGGCGCGAGCAGCGCCGGGGACTCGCGGGAGGGGTCCCAGAGCACGGCGTCGGTCCGGCCCACCAGCTGCCACCCGCCCGGCGAGGCCGAGGGGTAGATGCCGGTCCAGCCACCTGCCAGCGCGACGGACCCGGGCTCGACGCGCGGCCTGGGCGACGCCAGCCGCGGCACGTCCCACACCGACCCCTGGAGATAGCCGAACCCGGGCGCGAAGCCGCAGAACGCCACGACATGCTCGACCGCCGCGTGCTGCGCGACCACCTCGGCGGGGCTCAGCCCCAGCTGCCCGGCGAGGGCGGGCAGGTCGGGGCCGTCGTAGACCACGGGCACCTCGACCAGCGGGCCGGACGCCGCAGCGGACTCCCCCGTCCAGTGCCCCACCACGGCGTGCAGGTCGGCGACCGCGCAGCCGTCGACCAGCACCGTCGCGGCGGCGGGCACGATGTCGACCGCCTGCAGCCGCTCGCGGAGCCACAGGGACAGGGCGAGCGCAGCCGCTGCGTCGGCGACCTCGACCAGGGCAGCGGCGTGACCGACCGGCCGTACGCCGAGCACCGCGCTCATCGGCCGAAGGGCTCCAGCACCCAGCCTGCGTCCTCCAGGGTCCGGCGCACGGCGACCGCCGCAGCGACCGCTCCCACCGAGTCACCGTGGACGCAGACGGAGTCGACGCTCTCCGCGAGCCGCACCGCGTTGGCAGCGACCTCGTCGCGATCGTGCACGAGGGCACCCGGCTGGTCGCGCGGGACGAGCCGCCCGTCGGAGGTGTAGCCGCGGTCCGGGAAGCCCTCGCGCCACACGGCGCGACCGGCTTCCGTGGCCAGCGCCAGCAGCACGCCGCCGGGCAGGCCCAGCACCGGGAGGTCGCCCGACCCCGCCAGCACCGCCGCTGCCTGGTCGGCATCGGTCACGACCCGGTTGTAGAGGGCGCCGTGCGGCTTCACGTAGGACACGGTCGTGCCCGCCGCCTCGGCGATGTCGCAGAGCTGACCCACCTGGTCGAAGACGTGCTCGCGCAGGAGCGACGGCTCCACGTCGAGGGGACGACGGCCGAAGTGCTCACGGTCGAGGTAGGAGACCTGCGCGCCCACCGCCACGCCGCGACGGGCCGCCTCCTCGCACACGCGGCGCATCGTCTCCGGCGTACCTGCGTGGTAGCCGCACGCGACGTTGGCCGAGGTGACCACCGCCAGCAGCGCCGCGTCGTCGGTGATCTCCTCGCCGAGGTCCGCGTTGAGGTCGATCCGTCGGGTCATGTCCCCATTCTGCCCAAGTAGGCTCGCCCGCATGCCCGAGCAGCCTGCGGCGCCTGTCGCGAAGAAGGTCCCCGTCACCACCACGCACCACGGCGACACCTTCGTCGACGACTACGAGTGGCTGCGCGCCAAGGACGACCCCGAGGTGGTCGCCCACCTCGAGGCCGAGAACGCCTGGACGCAGCAGCGCACGGCCCACCTCGCCGACCTGCGGGAGCGGATCTTCGACGAGATCAAGGCGCGCACGCGCGAGACCGACCTGTCGGTCCCCTACCGGATCCGCGGGCACTGGTACTACTCGCGGAGCTTCGAGGGCAGGGAGTACGGCGCGAGCTGTCGCGTGCCCGTCGCGGGTCCTGACGACTGGACCCCGCCGCGCCCCGCGGAGGACTCCGCTCCCGACCAGCCCGCACTGCCGGGCGAGCAGGTGCTGCTCGACCTCAACGCTCTCGCCGACGGGCACGACTTCTTCTCGCTCGGCGGCTCCTCCATCGCGCCCGACGAGCGCCTGCTCGCCTATGCGACCGACGTCGTCGGCGACGAGCGCTACACGATCCGTGTGCTGGACGTCGGCACCGGCGAGCACCTCGCCGACGAGATCACCGGCGTCCTCGGCGGCGCGACGTGGGACGCCGACGGCTCGGCGTTCTACTACTCGACGGTGGACGAGTCGTGGCGCCCGGACAAGATCTGGCGCCACGTCCTCGGCACGAGCCAGGCCGACGACGAGGTCGTCTACACCGAGCCCGACGCCCGCTTCTGGCTCGGCATCGGGCGCACGCGCAGCGACAGGTTCCTGATGGTCGCCAGCGGCTCGAAGACCACCTCGGCCTACCGGGTCCTGGACACGCAGGACCGCGACAAGGGCTGGCAGGAGTGGCCCCGCGTCGAGGGTGTGGAGTACTCACTCGAGCACGCCGTCATCGGCGGCGAGGACGTCTTCCTCGTGCTGCACAACGCCACGGGCCCGGACTTCGAGCTCGCCACCGCACCGATCACGCCCACTTCCGTGGACGCGTGGAAGCCACTCATCCCGCACACCGCGGGCGTGCGGCTGGAGGACGTCGACGCGTTCGCCGGTCACCTGGTCGTGCACCAGCGCTCCGGAGGCCTCACCCGCCTGCGCATCCTGCCGCTCGACCCCGCCGGCATCGCCGACGACTTCCTCGTCGAGTTCGACGACGAGGTCTACACGATCGGCTCGGGCAGCAACCCCGAGTTCACCCAGCCGGTCGTCCGGCTCGGGTACACGACGATGGCCCGTCCCGGCGCCGTCTACTCCTACGACGTCGCGTCGCGGGAGCTCACCGTGCTCAAGGAGAGCGAGGTGCTGCCCGCACCCGACGGCCGCCCCTTCGACCCGGCGGCCTACGAGGAGCACCGGATCTGGGCGACCGCCGACGACGGCACGCAGGTGCCGATCTCGCTCGTCGTCCCGGCGGGCGCCCCGCGCGACGGATCCGTGCCCGTACTGCTCTACGGCTACGGCTCCTACGAGTCCTCCATCGACCCCTACTTCTCGGTGGCTCGCCTGAGCCTTCTCGACCGGGGTGTCGGCTTCGCCATCGCGCACGTGCGCGGCGGCGGCGAGATGGGCCGGCACTGGTACGAGGACGGCAAGCTGCTGAAGAAGCGCAACACGTTCACCGACTTCATCGCCTGCGCGCGCCATCTGGTCGCCGAGGGCTGGGCCTCGGCCGACCACCTCGTCGCCGAGGGCGGCTCGGCCGGCGGCCTGCTCATGGGCGCGGTCACCAACCTCGCTCCCGAGCTGTGGGCCGGCGTGGTCGCCCAGGTGCCGTTCGTGGACGCCCTCACGACGATGCTCGACGCGAGCCTCCCGCTCACCGTCATGGAGTACGAGGAGTGGGGCAACCCGACCGACGACCCCGCGACCTACGAGTACATGCGCGGCTACGCGCCGTACCACAACGTCGCGGCGGTGGACTATCCCCCGATCCTCGCGGAGACCTCCCTCAACGACACCCGGGTCCTCTACGTCGAGCCGGCCAAGTGGATCGCGAAGCTGCGCGACACCGCCGTCGGTCGCCGGGACTTCCTGCTGAAGACCGAGATGGCGGCCGGCCACGGCGGCGTCTCCGGCCGCTACCAGGCGTGGAGGGACCGGGCGTTCACGCTGGCGTGGATCCTGGACCGGATGGGCCGCGCCTGAGGATTTCCTGACGCTCCACGGGGCGTCCTGAGAAGTGCCTGAGATTCGTTTGTCGGGGCAACTTCCTTCCTGTTCCACACGTCAGGGTGTGTGAAGGCAACACCCGGGTACGGAGGAATTCCGAACCCACACGGGGTGTTGCAGGTACGTGTGGCGGCACCACCCCGCTGCCACGCAGACGGGAAGGAGGGCTGCCATGACTGCAGTAACCCGTGAGATCGAGGGACGCGACAGCGTCGGCCTCTACCTGGACGAGATCGCCCGCAACCCGCTGCTGGACGCAGCGACCGAGGTCGAGCTCTCGAAGACCATCGAGGCGGGCCTGCTCGCCGAGCACCTCCTGGCGGAGGGACGCTACGCG
Organism: Nocardioides jiangxiensis; assembly: GCF_030580915.1. Classification (NCBI taxonomy): domain Bacteria; kingdom Bacillati; phylum Actinomycetota; class Actinomycetes; order Propionibacteriales; family Nocardioidaceae; genus Nocardioides; species Nocardioides jiangxiensis. Next base: position 477,729 of record NZ_JAUQTA010000002.1, on the reverse strand, counting down.
CGCAGCGGCAAGAACCGCGCGCCCGGCGGCGCCACGCGGGAGGAGCTCGAGTGGCTCGCCGCCGAGGGGCAGCGCGCCGTCGACCGGTTCATCACCGCGAACCTGCGTCTCGTCGTCTCCATCGCCCGCAAGTACGGCCGTGCCCAGATGCCCATGCTGGACCTGATCCAGGAGGGCAACACCGGCCTGATCCGCGCGGTCGAGAAGTTCGACTACACCAAGGGCTACAAGTTCTCGACGTACGCCACGTGGTGGGTGCGCCAGGCGATCACGCGCGGCATCGCGCAGCAGGCTCGCGTCGTGCGCCTCCCCGTGCACGTCGTCGAGGAGATCAACCAGATCGGCTCTGCACGCCGCACCCTCGAGCGCCAGCTCGGCCGCGACCCCGAGCCGCACGAGATCGCCGAGGAGCTCGGCTCCTCCGTCGAGCGTGTCCTCGACCTGATGGCGTGGGGCCGCGAGCACGTCAGCCTCGACGCCCCCATCGACGACGACGGTGACACCTCGCTGGGCGACCTGATGGCGCAGGACTCCGCACCCGGACCGGACCTGGAGTTCCTCGACGTCGAGGCGCGCGACCGGCTCAACACGCTGGTCGAGCAGCTCGACGAGCGCGCCGCCGACATCATCCGCTCGCGCTACGGCCTCACCGACGGCCGCCAGCACAAGCTCGCCGACATCGGCGCGAAGCACGGCATCTCGGCCGAGCGCGTGCGCCAGCTCGAGCGCGAGGCCCTGCAGAAGCTCCGCCGCTTCGCAGACCCCGACCTCGCCGCCTGACCCTGCTCCCTCCCAGAAGCAGCCCGTCGTCAGCCCGCCTCCTCGAGGCGGGCTGACGCCGTTTCACGGGGCGGCCACCCGGGGCTTCAGGCGCCGCGCTGGAGCTGGGCCCACACCTGTCCGACCTGCCTGCGCAGGTCCTCCAGCGTGCCGGTGTTCTCGATGACGTAGGTGGCCACGGCCAGCCGCTGCTCACGCGTCGCCTGGGCGCCGATCCGCGCGGTCGCCTCCTCGACCGTCATACCCCGGTCACGGACCATCCGCTCGACCTGGAGCTCCCTCGGCACGTCGACCACGACGACAGCATCGAAGCGGTCGGCCTGGTCGGTCTCGACCAGCAGGGGGATGTCGTTGATGACGACATCGTGCTCCCCTGCAGCCTGGTCGATCTCGAGGGCCCGCATGAAGACCCGGGGGTGGATCACCTGCTCGAGGACCTTGCGCTTCTCGGGGTCCGCGAAGACGATCGCGCCGACCTTCGCCCGGTCCATCTCGCCGGCATCGGTGAGCACGTCCTCACCGAAGGCGGCGACCACCTCGGCCAGCCCCTCCGTGCCGGGCGCGACGACCTCGCGGGCCAGGACGTCGGAGTCGATGATGATCGCCCCGAGGTCGGCGAACATCCGCGAGACCGTGCTCTTGCCGCTCGCGATGCCACCGGTCAGTCCCAGTCGGAGAGTCATGGGCGAGAGCCTAGAGGGAAGATGTGCACATGCCTCTCCAGCCCGGCGATCGCGTCGCCCTCCTCGTCCCCGGCTCCCGGACGTACGTCGACGTCGTGCTGTCCCTCCTCGCGGAGGGCGTCTTCCCGATCCCCCTCGACCCGCGGCTGACGGCCTACGAGCGCGAGCGGATCCTGGCCAACCTCGAGCCGGCAGCCGTGGTCACCGATCCGGCAGACCTTCCGCCCCTCGTCCGGGCGGGGCGACCGCTTCCCCTCGGCCGCCCCATGCACGTCACCAGCGGCACGACGGGCACGCCGAAGGGCGTCTTCAGCGGCCTGCTGGCCACAGAGGACGCCACGGCGCTCGTCGCCGAGGAGCGCGCGCTGTGGGGCTTCGCGGAGAGCGACGTGAACCTCGTGCTCAGCCCGCTCTACCACTCCGCTCCCCTGCGCTTCGCGATGGGAACGCTGCTCGCCGGCGGGCGGATCACCGGGTTCGACGCTGACGGCGGCCAGCCGGCGTTCGACCCCGGGCGGATCACGACCGTCATCGAGCAGGAGCGTCCCACGACGATGTTCTGCGTGCCCGCCCACCTGCAGCGCCTCCTGGCGCACTGGGACGAGCACGGCACGCCAGACCTGAGCAGCTTCCGGCTCGTGGCCCACGCGGGCGCAGCCTGCCCGGAGGCGCTCAAGCGGCGGGTGATCGCGACCTTCCCCGCGGGCAGCACCTGGGAGTTCTACGGCTCGACGGAGGGCCAGTTCACCGCCTGCCGCAGCGAGGAGTGGCTCGAGCGCCCCGGCACGGTCGGCCGGGCACGGCCGGGACGGACGCTCCACCTCGACGACGACGGCCAGATCTGGTGCACCGTGCCGCCCTACGCACGGTTCAGCTACTTCAACGACCCCGTCAAGACGCAGGCGGCCTGGCGCGAGACGGACGCGGGACCGGCGTTCAGCGTGGGCGACCTGGGGCGCATGGACGCCGACGGCTACCTCTGGCTCGACGGGCGCCGCGAGGACCTCGTCATCACCGGTGGCGTCAACGTCTACCCGGCGGAGGTGGAGAGCACGCTCGCGGCCCACCCCGGCGTCGACGACGTCGCGGTCTACGGCGTGACCGACGACCACTGGGGGCAGCGCGTGGTCGCGTCGTACGTCGGCACGGCGACCGCCGAGGAGCTCGACTCCTGGGCGCGTGAGCGGCTGGCGCCGCCGAAGCGCCCGAAGGAGTACCGCCGCATCGCCGAGCTGCCACGCACCCTCACCGGCAAGGTACGCCGGCGCGAGCTCGCCCGCTGAGCATCAGGTGGCCGGCACCGTGATGTCGCGCGGGTAGGAGGTCTGCCCCGTCAGGTTGAACCCCTTGGCGGGCGAGAGGTTCACCCGGTAGGTGTGCCCCGGGGTGCCCGTGAAGGTGTAGGTCGTGCCGGTCACCCACCGCACCACTCCGGTCGCCCCGGTCGTCCGGTCGGTCAGGCGGACCCACTCGCTGCTCGCGTAGTCGACGGCAGGCCAGGTCACCGTGATGTCGGCGCCCGCCACGCTGAGCGTGGGGGTGGGCGCCCAAACCCACGAGTACACCGGGTCGGGCTGCCAGCCGGTGTTGCCGGTTCCGATCCCGAGACCGGCCAGCGCCTCGGTCACGACCGTCGCGACCTTCCGCTCACCCGAGGCCGTCATGTGGGCCTTGTCGTAGGTGTCGGCGTACTCGCTGAACGCGGGGACCGCGGTGGCGACGACCCGCGACTCCGGGGTGTCCAGCTCCGCTGCCAGCGCAGCGAGTCCGTCGTCGTACTGCTGGATCTCCGGGCCGAGCCAGGTGTGCGGCAGCGGCACCAGGACGAACGCGACGGTCGGGTTGACCGCACGCGCCGCGGCGATCTGGTCGCGCCAGTCCTGGACCAGCTGGTCAGCGGTGGCGATGCCCTTCACCAGGTCGTTGATCCCGATGTAGCCGACGACGACGTCGGGCTGGAACTCCGACTGCAGCGCCTCGACCGTCCACCACGGCGCGGTCATCGTCATGCCGGCCACGGCAGCGACGTCGCGGTCGAACGCGCCCCCCTTGTACTCGTCGTTGCCCAGCGTCCAGCGACCGTAGGTGTAGAGGTCGTTGCGCGGGCCGACGAAGTCGAACGACGTCGAGGCCGCAGTGAGGGACTGCCACAGGCGGTAGCGCCACGTCCAGTCGCCACCCGAGCCCTGGGTCATCGAGTCGCCGTAGAGCAGGATCCGGACCGGAGCGGGATCGGCCGCACCCTCAGGTCCGGTCGCCACCAGCAGCCCCGAGACCGCCACGATGAGTGCCACGAGCGCACGCGCTGTCTTCGCCATGTCGGTCCTCCCAGCCCCACGACGTCGGGACGGCCCGCACGCGCATCCGTGCGATGTAGGTCACCCCACTTCAGGGAGTGACACTACCCGGACAGAACGTCCGGCGGTACTGCTGCGGACTCACGCCACGCGCCCGCAGGAAGTGGTGGCGCAGCGTGGCCGCGTTGCCGAAGCCCACCTGCCCTGCGATCCACTCGACCGGCTGCTCCGTGGTCTCCAGCAGCTCCTCGGCCGCGGCGATCCGCTGTCGCTGCACCCAGCTGTGCGGCGTCGCACCGGTCTCGTCGCGGAAGCGGCGCGCGAAGGTCCGCGGCGACATCAGGGCGCGCTTCGCGAGCGTCTCGACGCTGTGGTCCTCGCGCAGGTTCTCCAGGACCCAGGTGAGCAGCGGGCCGAGGGTCTCGGCGTCGCATGCAGGCACGGCCCGGGCGATGAACTGCGCCTGGCCGCCGTCCCGGTGGGGAGGCACGACCGCCCGCCGGGCGACCATGCTCGCGACGTTCGCGCCGTACTCCTGACGCCAGAGGTGGAGGGCGGCGTCCAGCCCGGCAGCGGAGCCGGCGCTGGTGACCACCTGTCCGGCGTCGACGTAGAGCACCTCGGGAACGACGCGGGCTCTGGGGAACCGCTGCTGGAGCGTGTCGGTGTACATCCAGTGGGTCGTGCACTCGCGGCCGTCGAGCAGTCCGGCCTCGCCGAGGGCGAACGCCCCACTGCAGACCGAGAGGATCCGCGCCCCGCGCGCGTACGCGGCGTGGAGCTGCTCGAGCACGGGCTCCGGCGTCCCACCGAGGGTGGGGGTCGCCGACACGGCGACCAGATCGGCCTCGGCGACGCGGGAGAGGTCATGCTCGGGCTGCATGGTCATGCCCATCGACATCCGCACGGGCCCCGCTCCGGGCGAGCAGACGGCGAAGTCCAGCGACGGCACACCGTGCTGGCGGCGGTCGAGCCCGAAGGCCTCGCAGAGCACACCGAGCTCGAAGGGGGCGGCCCCGTCCCAGACCATCACGGCCACGTTCGTCAGCATTCCGCCACCATCGCACCCCCGTGGCAGGAAATCAACGGATGACGGCATACCTGCCACTGGTGGCAGGAATTGAATCAGAGGAAAGTTTCTGCCATGACCACCGTACTCGCACTCCTCGTCCTGATCGCCGGGTTCGGCCTCCTCGTGCACCTGGCCCGCAACGACCGGTTCGCCGGCCCCGCTCCCCTCGACCGCTTCCGCGACTCCGACGGCTTCCTGGTCAGCGAGGTCACCCGGCTCTTCCCGCGCTGACCGGCACATGTCCCGGAAACGCCGAACGGCGGCCACCCCGCAGGGTGACCGCCGTTCGTGCGTTGACAGCGGGTGTCAGTGACGGATCACTGACCGCCGGTGAGCTTCTCGCGGAGCGCCTGGAGCGCCTCGTCGGAAGCGAGCGAGCCGCCCTCGGAGGCCGGGGCCTCGGAGGAGTACGACGACGCCTCGCCGGCCTCGGCGTCGGCAGCCTTCGCCTCGGCCTGCTGCTTGACGTGGGCCTCCCAGCGAGCGTGCGCCTTGGCGTACTGCTCCTCCCAGGCCGCGCGCTGCTCGTCGAAGCCCTCGAGCCACTCGCCGGTCTCCGGGTCGAAGCCCTCGGGGTAGACGTAGTTGCCGGCCTCGTCGTAGGTGGCGGTCATGCCGTAGAGCGTCGGGTCGAACTCCTCGACGTTCGCAGCGGTGTCGGTCTCGTTGGCCTGCTTGAGGGACAGCGAGATCCGGCGACGCTCGAGGTCGATGTCGATGATCTTGACCATGACGTCGTCGTTGACCTGGACGACCTGCTCCGGGATCTCGACGTGGCGCTCGGCGAGCTCCGAGATGTGGACGAGACCCTCGATGCCCTCCTCGACGCGGACGAAGGAACCGAACGGAACGAGCTTGGTGACCTTACCCGGGACGATCTGGCCGATCTGGTGGGTCCGGGCGAAGTGCTGCCACGGGTCCTCCTGGGTCGCCTTCAGCGACAGGGAGACACGCTCACGGTCCATGTCGACGTCGAGGACCTCGACGGTGACCTCGTCACCGACGGTGACGACCTCGGACGGGTGGTCGATGTGCTTCCAGGAGAGCTCGGAGACGTGGACGAGACCGTCGACGCCGCCGAGGTCCACGAACGCACCGAAGTTCACGATCGAGGAGACGACACCCTTGCGGATCTGACCCTTCTGGAGCTGCGTCAGGAAGCCCTGGCGAACCTCGGACTGGGTCTGCTCGAGCCAGGCGCGACGCGAAAGGACCACGTTGTTGCGGTTCTTGTCGAGCTCGATGATCTTCGCCTCGAGCGTCTGGCCGACGTACGGCTGCAGGTCGCGGACGCGGCGCATCTCGACGAGCGAGGCCGGCAGGAAGCCACGGAGACCGATGTCGAGGATGAGACCACCCTTGACGACCTCGATGACGGTGCCCTCGACGACGCCGTCCTCCTCCTTGACCTTCTCGATCGTGCCCCAGGCGCGCTCGTACTGGGCGCGCTTCTTGGACAGGATCAGACGACCCTCCTTGTCCTCCTTCTGGAGGACCAGGGCCTCGACCTCGTCGCCCACGGAAACGACCTCGTTGGGGTCGACGTCGTGCTTGATGCTCAGCTCGCGCGAGGGGATGACGCCCTCGGTCTTGTAGCCGATGTCGAGGAGGACCTCGTCACGGTCCACCTTGACGATGGTGCCGGAGACGATGTCGCCGTCGTTGAAGTACTTGATGGTCGCGTCGATCGCCGCGAGGAAGTCGGCCTCGGAACCGATGTCGTTGACGGCCACCTGGGGCGCGTCGTAGTCCGGGGCAGTCGAGAGGGTGCTCGTCATGAGAAGGAAGTAGTCCTTGGATGGATGAAGTCGTGCGGGCACACCAGAAGCCGTCGATCCACCACCGGGAAGGCGGTGAGCGAGAAGTCCACTCTGTCCGGGACTCGGGCAGACAACTGGTGCAACCGTAAGGATACGCGCGGGCACGGACGCAGGTCCAACCGGGGCGGTCCCCCGGGTCTAGCCCCAGACAGCGTCGTACGCCGATCGGGCGGCGTCCGCGAGCGGCTCGGGCGCCCAGCGCAGGACGGACGCGAGGTCGTCACCGGGAGCGCCGGCGTGCGCAGCCTCCCAGTCGAGGAGCCCGGTGACCCGCAACGACACCGGGTCCACGAGGATCCGCGCGGCTGTCAGTTCACCGTGCACGAGCACGGCGCGACCGGTCGTCCGCTCCCCCGGCGGAAAAGGGCTGATCGCCAGCTCCGCGTCGCTGAACTCGCCGCTCCGCAGCATCGCGACGCCGGAAAGCCGGGCCAGCACCCGACCCAGGCCAGCACCGACGCGACGCAGTGCCTCGTCGTCGAGGTCGGGCAGCAGCACGTCGAGACGCTCCCCGGGCAGGTAGCTCGTGACCAGCAGCGCGGGCATGTCGCCCGCAGGCCGGCGTACCTCCCGCACCTCGGGGACCGGGACGATCCCGCGGAGCAGGGTCAGCAGGGCGACCTCGATGGCATAGGCGTCCGCGCCACGGCGGTCCGGCTCCGCCCACAGCCGTACGACGCTCACCTCGTCGCCGGCGGTGGCCAGGAACGACTGCGCCGACCGGCCGCCGGGCAGCGGGCTGAGGTCGGCAGCGAACGGGTCCACGACTCCGATCCTTCCAGAGCACCCGGGGCGGATCGCAACAACAAGGAGGCCCCGACTCGCTGGCTGAGCGGCGTGTCGGGACCTCCCGGTGCTGCGACCTGCCCTCACACCGTGCGGTGCGAGGCATTCTGGTTCTTCAGGGTGCTGTTCAGGTTCACCTTCGCGCCCGCGGCGACGGACTGGTAGGCACCGCCGTAGCTGGAGTTGAAGTAGACCCGGACGGTGTGGCCGGTGCGGTTCCAGACCGAGGCAGCGTGGTTCTTCACGCAGGTGCCCTGGCCGTTGCCCGCGGTCTTGAACTCGTAACAGGTCGGCTGCGTCGCGCCGTAGTCCGCCTGGGAGGCCTTGTGGTCCGACATCGAGCCGGCCTCATAGCTGTTGTAGTAGTAGCAGAGCTCCCCCGCCTCGCAGACGCCGTTGCGGGCCGGCGTCGTGCTGGTGCCGCTGGCGAAGGACTTCAGCTGGGTGAGCGTGCCGTTGAAGTAGTTCCGGTCGACGACGTGGCTGATGCCCGGCACCGACGCCTTCGAGGTGTACTGCCACATCTTCCAGCTGGTCCAGCCGGCGGGCAGGCGCGGGCTGGTCGCGGTCGTGTAGTGCGCGATCCACAGCGGGTAGCCGCCATAGCTCGTCGACCCCACGGCCGAGTCCCAGAAGGACGGCCCCGTGTAGACGATCGGCGTCCGCCCGAAGAGCCGCTTCGACTCCGCGAGGAACGACGACACCCACGTGCGCAGCTGCGCCGGTGTCAGGCCCTGGGCCTCCTCGATGTCGAGCGCGGGCGGGAGGACACCCGCTCCCTGACGGCTCTTCACCACGGCGTAGTAGTGGCGTGCCTCGCCCACCGCGTCGTCGGCGGCGGGCAGGCCCGGGTCGGCGAAGTGGTAGGTACCGACGACCAGCCCGGCCGCCTTGGCCCCGTCGAAGTCACGGCCGAACCAGGGGTTGTCGTAGCTGCCCGACATCCCCTCGGTGGCCTTCACGATCGCGAACTCCTCGGTCGTCGCGACGCTGGTCCAGTTGATGGCGGCACCGTTCGGGTGCTGGCTGGCGCTGACGTCGACGCCGGTCACGCTCGAGGTGGCTGCCTCGGCGGCCGGGGCGGTCGCCCCGATGCCGGCGAGGGTGCCCAGCGACAGAGCCGCGGCGGCGAGCGAACCCGCCAGACGGTGTGCAGTGATCCTCAACGTCGGGCTCACTTCAGCCGGATGAACGCGCTGAACTGGTCGGCACCCTCACCCCGGGTCGTGCGGCGGGTGCTGTACGTGTTCGGGGAGACGTGGTTGTACTCCTCGATCACGAACGAGCCGTCGGAGTAGACCGCGCGGACGAACGCCACGTGGCCGTAGGTGCCGGAGTTGCGGACCGCGACGTCGCCGGCCCTCGGGGTGCTGTAGACCGGGATGCCGGCAGCACGCGCGGCGTCGTCCCAGTGGTTGGCGTTGCCCCAGTGCTGGCCCTTGTAGGAGTTCGAGAACGCGACGCCGAGACGGTCGCGGACGGCCCAGGCAGCCCAGCTCGTGCACTGACCCTTGTAGAAGTTCCACGGGTCCACGCCCGAGGTCGCACCCTTGTACGGATAGTTGTTGGTCGCCGGGTACGTCGTGCCGACGGTCGACGGCTTCGGGCCGTGCGAGGCGTTCTGGTTGTAGAGCGCCGTGCCCGCGAGGTTCCTCTTCACGCCGGCCGCGACGTCGACGTACGCACCGGAGTAGTTGCTGTTGTAGTACACGCGGATCGTCTGGGAGGTGCGGTTCCACACCGAGGCGGCGTTGTTCTTGACGCACTGGCCGTAGCCGGCCTTGCCGGGCGTGCGGAAGGTGTAGCAGGACGGCGTGGTCGAGCCGTAGTCACCCAGCCTCGTGCCGTGGTCGGAGACCGAGCCGGCGAAGTCGCTGTTGTAGGAGTAGCAGAACTCGCCGGTCTCGCAGACGCCGTTGCGAGCGGTCGCGGCCTGGGCGGGGGCGGCGGTCGCGGCGAAGAGCGAGGCGACGGTGGCGACCGACGCGGTCAGCGCCATGGTCCGGATGCGGTGCATGGGAGTCTCCCGTTCGTGAGGGTGGACGGTGGTTGGTGAGACCAACCCTCGGGGCGGACGGGAACCAGCGGAATGGGGAGAACTCCCCTGCGACCTGGGCATGTCCTAGGCTCCTGCGCCATGGAGCAGCAGCCCCACCGCCCGGTCCGCGTCGAGCGTCGACCGGTCTCGGAGCAGGAGTCACGACGGGCCAACGGGCCCGACTGGGACAACTATGCCGACGAGTACCAGGCCACCCATGGCGAGTACCTCGGCGACGTCGGCTTCCTCTGGGGGCCGGAGGGCTGGACGGAGGAGCAGCTCCGCATCCTCGGCCCCGACCTCGCCGGCAAGGACGTGCTCGAGGTGGGCAGCGGCGCCGGGCAGTGCTCACGCTGGCTCGCCTCGCAGGGCGCCCGCGCCATCGGGCTGGACCTGAGCCACCGGCAGCTCCAGCACTCGCGGCGGATCGACGACCAGACCGGCATCGCCGTGCCGGTCGTCCAGGGCACCGGCACCGACCTGCCCTTCGCCGACGCGAGCTTCGACATCGTCTTCTCGTCGTTCGGCGCGCTGCAGTTCGTCAACGACATCGAGCACGCCGTCGCGGAGGCGCGGCGCGTGCTGCGGCCGGGCGGCACCTTCGCCTTCTCGATCACGCACCCCACGCGCTGGATGTTCCCGGACGACCCGTCCGAGGAGGGCCTGACCGCGTCGCAGTCCTACTGGGACCGCACCCCCTACGTCGAGGTGGACGACGCGACCGGCGTCGTGTCCTACGTCGAGCACCACCGCACCCTCGGGGACTGGGTCGCGATCCTGGCCGGAGCCGGCATGCGGATCACGCGCCTCGAGGAGCCGGAGTGGCCCGAGGGCCACGAGCGGGTCTGGGGCGGCTGGTCGCACATCCGGGGCAAGTACACCCCGGGTACGGCCATCTTCGTCGCCACCACCTGACCCGCCCGCGGCCCCTGCTGAACCGCGCGGGAGGACGCGGTCAGACCAGGCGGCGGCGCAACAGCACGGTGCCCGCCGTGGCGGCGAGCAGCCCGCCGCCGACCAGCCCCCGGGTGAGGTTGCGCGACGAGGCGCCGTCCTCCCCCTTCAGCACCACGTCGTACGCCGTCAGCCCGACCGCACCCGCGGGTGCGCCGTAGGCCATCTTCTCGGCGTCGGCACGTGTCGCACCGGCCTTCATCACCGCGACGAGCTCGCCGTAGTCCTGGGCAGCCTTCTCGCCCTTGCCGGCGATCACCTTGGCACCCTCGGTCGAGAGGCGCCCGGCGCCGTCGACGATCTGCGGCGCTCCCCCGGCGGCCTCGTGGAGCCCGTCCGCGATCTGACCCGACCCGTCTGCCGCGTCGGAGAGACCGGCAGCGAGCTCCCGGGTGCCGCCCGCGACCTTGGTCGACCCGGCATGCGCCTCCCGGGCACCCGCTGCGAGCTCGCCCGTCTTCGACGCCAGCGTGCCGGCGCCACCGTCGAGGAGCCCCAGGCCGGAGCTGAGCTTGCCCGCCCCGGCGTACGCCGCCCCCGCGCCGTCGTCGAGCTGGAGCACGCCGGCCACCGCGTCCGTGAGGCCCGCCTCGAGGTCGACGAGGCCGGTCCGGATCGTGGTGATGCCACCCGCGAGCTGCTTCGCGCCCGTGTTGGCCTTGGCAGCACCGTCAGCCGCCTGCTGGGCTCCGGGAATGAGCTGCGTCTGGAGCCCGCCGATCGCCTGCGCGAGACCGGCCGACACCTGGCCGAGCCCGTCACGGGCCGCCGTGAGCTGGGTCTTGCTCTGCTGCACGCCGGGGATGATCTTCGTGGTCACGACCCCCTGGCAGACCGGTCCGCAGTCGAGGCCGAGCAGGACCTGCAGCCCGCCCAGCAGCTGGTCGATCGAGCCACCGGCCGTGACGGCGGCGTCGAGTCCCGCCTTGACCTGGTCCACGCCACCCTTGGCCTGACCGAGTCCACCGTCGAGCTGCTGGAGGCCGCCTGCCAGCTGGCCGAGCCCGGTCTCCAGCCGGGCGAGGCCGTCCAGCAACGTGCCCGTCGTGCCGACGGCGCCGAAGCCGGCGAGGACCTGGTCCACGCCCGCCTTGAGCTTGGCGGCCCCGTCGGCAGCAGCCGGGAGACCGTCGACGTCGGCGAGCTTGCCGAGGCCGTCGCTGATCCGGGCCAGCCCGTCGCGCAGGTCGGTCGACCCCTGGGCCGCGTCGTGGGTGCCGCTGCTCAGCCTCGTCGCACCGGCGGCGAGCCGACCCGAGCCGCTGTCGATCTTCGCGAGACCCGCGTCGAGCGCGGCAGAGCCGTCCGCGAGCTTGCGGGCACCCGGCAGCGCGTCGTCCTTGAGACCGGCACTGAGGGTGTCGGCGCCGTCGCGCAGCTGCACGAGGCCCCCGAGCAGGTCCTGGGCACCGTCGCGCAGCTTGAGCAGGTTGGCGTCCATCTCGCGCGCACCACTGGCGAGCTCGTTGCCGCTCTTGGTGCCGTTGGCGTAGCCGTCGGCAGCGGTGGCGAACGTCGGGCTCTCCATCGGGTTCACCGGGAGGGCGATCAGCTCCGCCTCCGGCACGACACCGTCCTTCACGTCGGCCGCCCAGGTGAGCTTCGTGGTCGCGGCCCCGATCGGCGGGAACAGCACCAGGTTGAAGGCGACCCTGGTGCCACCGTGTCCGTCACCCGCGAGATTGGCGCGCTCGGAGGTCACGTCGCTGAACTGCTCGGGCAGCGTGGTGTCCAGCGAGCCCGCGAACGGCACCGCGACGGGGACGTCGCGCCTCGTCGTACCGCCCTTGCCATCGGGGATCCGGACCGACTGCGTCCGGGCCGTGGTGTTCTCCACCGTGTACTCGACCTCGAGGTGGCCCGAAGCGCCGACCACGTCCCCGGGCTTCACCTCCCGGCCGTCGAGCAGGTAGCGCACCGACACCTTCAGCGGCATCGCGGCCGTGTGGTCGCTGACGGTCCGCTCGCGGACCACCCCGCCGGCCTCGTCGAGGTCGTACGTCGCGACCTGCGCACCGTGCTCCACGCGGAAGCCCCCGAAACCGTCGAGGTTGCGCAGGCCCTTGGTGCTGACCGGGTTGGTCACCGAGACCGTGCCCGACCCGCGCAGGACGAGCTGCTCGTAGACCCGCTTGCTGTCGATCCGCCCGGTGGCGTCGGCGTAGGCCTGGACCGTCTCGGTGTCGACGATGTCCGCGTGGCCGGAGTCCCGGTCGCCGAGGTGCGGAGCCGCAGCGACGGGGGCGGAGGCGCCCAGGGCGAGCGCGGCCGAGGCCCCGAGCAGGGCGGTGAGGCGCTTCATCGGGTCACCTCCGCGTGCGCGGCGGTGTGGGACCTCGAGGCGGCCGAGGCGCGGCCCACGAGGGTGTCGAGCACAGCGCCCCCGACGGCGGCCAGCACGCCGAGGACCAGCGGGACGACCAGCGCCGTCACCGCGTCCGTCGAGGTCGTGGCGACCTGCGACGGCGCGTCGCTGTAGGCGGCCTCGTAGGTCCCGGCCAGCGTCGCTGCCCCGAGCAGCGCCGACCACAGCGGCAGCCGCAGTGCCGTCACCGCCGCCGTCGCCAGGACGACGACGGCAGCGGTCGCGACCACGCGACCGGACGTCGAGTCGGGCAGCACGGCCGCGCGGGCGGCGTACGCGGCCCACGTGAGGACCAGGCCGAGCACGAAGCCGGCCAGACGGGCCGCCACTCCGTGGTCGGGCACCAGTCCGAGGACCGCGCCAGCTCCCAGGCCGGCGAGTGCGACGGCGCCGAGGCCGGAGTCGAGTGCGGCTCCGGGACCGGCGACGAGGACTGCTGCGATGGTGAGCAGCAGCCCGGACAACAGGTTGACGCGCATGTGGGGCGTCCCTTCTTGGGCGCGCGTGACGGCGCCCTTCCCTCCAAGCGGGCCTCCCAACCCGCGGCGCCCGCCGTTGCCCCATGACAGCGCCGAGGCAAGCGTATCGCGCGTGTGACCCACGCAACACGAGGGGGTCATGTGGGGTCTGGTGTGCGTTCACGATCCCGTCATCCACCGCGTGCGAGACTCGACGACGTGAACCGTTTGCATGGTGCCATCGACCGCGCGCTCCGCAGTGGCAGCTCCATCGCCGTGGCGATGGCGGTCATGAGCATCGCGACGTACGGCTTCACCATGATCGCGGCGCGGATGCTGGGCCCCGGCGCCTACGGCGCCCTCGTGGCGATGATGAACACGCTCCTGGTGGTCTCCGTCCTCCAGCTAGGCCTGCAGGCGACGGCCGCACGGAGGATCGCCGCGGCACCCGACCACGTCGCGCAGATCGAGCACGGCATCCTGCGCCTCAGCTGGCGCGCTTCGCTGGTCCTCGGCGCGCTGATGCTGGCACTCGCTCCGGTCGTCGACGCGGTGCTGCGGCTCGACAGCCTGCCGACCGCCGTGATCATGGGTCTCACGGCCGTGCCGATGACGCTGCTCGGCGGACAGCTCGGCATCCTCCAGGGCGAGCGACGCTGGTACCCCCTTGCGGTCGTCTACATGGCCAACGGTCTCCCCCGCCTGCTGATCGGCGTGGCCCTGATGGCGTGGCGTCCGGACGAGCTGACGGCGATCGTCGGTGTGGCGCTCGGCCAGGTCGTGCCCGTCGCCTGCGGCTGGTGGACGCTCCGGCACACCCGCTCTCCCGGTGCCGACCTGGGAGAGCACGGAGCCGGCGCGGTGCTCCGCGAGACGCTGCACAACTCGCAGGCCCTGCTCGCGTTCTTCGCCCTGTCGAACCTGGACATCCTCATCGCCCGGAACGTCCTCGACGACCACGCCGCCGGCCTGTACGCCGGGGGCCTGATCCTCACCAAGGCGGTGCTCTTCCTCCCGCAGTTCGTGGTCGTGGTGGCGTTCCCGCAGATGTCGACCGCCAGCGAGCGCCGACGCGCCCTGACCCGCAGCCTGCTCGCGGTCGCGGCACTGGGAGCGGTGGCGGTGCTCGGCGCTCTCCTGCTGCCCGGTCTGGCGATGGTCTTCGTCGGCGGCGGCGAGTACGCCGCGATCGAGCCGCGGCTGTGGATGTTCGCCGTGCTCGGCACGCTGCTGTCGATGCTGCAGCTGCTGGTCTACGCGGTGATCGCCCGGCAGGGCCGCTACTCGGTCCTGCTGGTCTGGGCCGCGCTCGTCGGCATGGTCGCGCTGGGCCTGACCACCGGCTCGCTCGGTGGCCTGCTCGCCGTGGTCATCGGCGCGGACACCGCGCTCCTGGTGGCACTCCTCGGCCTGAGCTACTGGCTCGTCGAGCAGCCGGCCCCGGTCGTCGCCGACGAGCCGGTGCCCGCCGCGGCCTGACCACGGGTGATCGGCCGGTCCCGGTCAGCGTTCCCCTCAGGTGAGCAGCGTGCCCCTCGGGTCAGTGCGCAGCCTCGTGCCACGAACGGCCGGTGCCGACGGACACGTCGAGCGGCACGGCGAGCTCCGCAGCACCACCCATGCGCTCGCGCACGAGGGCGGTGAGCGCCTCGGTCTCGCCGGGGGCCACCTCGAGCACGAGCTCGTCGTGGACCTGCAGGAGCATCCGGCTCCGCAGCCCCTCGGCCTCGAGTGCACGTTCGACATCGAGCATGGCGACCTTGATCAGGTCCGCCGCTGACCCCTGGATCGGCGCGTTGAGCGCCATGCGCTCGGCCATCTCGCGTCGCTGCCGGTTGTCGCTCGTGAGATCCGGGAGGTAGCGGCGTCGGCCCATGATGGTCTCGGTGTAGCCGGAACGGCGGGCCTCGTCCACGATGCCGCCGAGGTAGTCGCGGATGCCCCCGAAGGTCTCGAAGTACTCGTCCATGAGCACCCGTGCCTCGGCCGGCGTGATCTTGAGCTGCTGGCTGAGCCCGAACGCCGAGAGCCCGTAGGCCAGCCCGTAGTTCATCGCCTTGATCTTCGCCCGCTGCTCGACGGTGATCTCGTCGATCGGGGTGTCGAAGACCTTCGACGCCGTGATGGCGTGGAAGTCCTGCCCCGAGCGGAACGCCTCGATCAGCAGCTCGTCCTCGGAGAGGTGCGCCATGATCCGCATCTCGATCTGGCTGTAGTCGGTGGTCATCAGCGCCTCGAAGGCGTCACCGACGACGAATGCCTCCCGGATCCTGCGTCCGGACTCGGTGCGGACCGGGATGTTCTGCAGGTTGGGCTCGGTCGAGCTCAGCCGGCCCGTCGCCGCGATCAGCTGGTTGAACGTCGTGTGGATGCGTCCATCGGGCTGCACCGTCTTGAGCAGGCCCTCGACGGTCTGTCGCAGACGGGTCACGTCCCGGTGACGGAGCAGGTGCAGCAGGAACGGGTGCTCGGTCTTCTCGAACAGGCTTTGCAGCGCGTCGGCATCCGTCGTCCAGCCGGTCTTGGTCTTCTTCGTCTTCGGCATCCCGAGCTCGTCGAAGAGCACGACCTGCAGCTGCTTGGGCGATCCGAGGTTGATCTCCTTGCCGATGACGGCGAAGGCGTCCTCGGCGGCAGCCCGCACCTCGCCGGCGAAGTCCGCCTCGAGCCCCTCGAGGTAGGCGACGTCGACGGCGATGCCTGTGCGCTCCATGCGGGCGAGGTTGCCCACCAGCGGCAGCTCCACGTCGGCGAGCAGGCGAGTGCCGCCGTGGTCCTCCACCTCGGCCGTCAGCACCACGGCCAGGTCGAGCACGGCGCGCGCCTGGAGCATCGCTGCCGTGGCAGCAGCGTCGATGGCGTCGTCACCGTCCAGGAACGCCTCGTCGAAGAGGGCGTCCTGCTCCTGGGCCGCTTCCTGCCGCAGCTCGCGCTTGAGGTAGCGCAACGTCAGGTCGCCGAGGTCGTAGGAGCGCTGGTCCGGCTGGACGAGGTACGCCGCGAGGGCGGTGTCGGTGGCCAGCCCGGCCAGGCTCCACCCCTGGGCCGCGAGGGCGTGGCCCGGTCCCTTGGAGTCGTGCAGGATCTTCGGCTTGTCGTCGTCGGCGAACCACGCCGCGAGCGCCGCGTCGGCCTCCGGCGTGAGCCCCTGCGCATCGATGTAGGCAGCGCGGTCGTCCGCCGTCGCCAGCGCCACGCCCTCGACCCGGCCGGTGCCCGAACCCCACGTGCCCCGCACCTGGACGCCGACGGGCTCGTTGCCCAGCTCGGCCAGGAAGGCCGAGACCTCCTCGGGGGCCAGCACCCGACCGTCGAGCGCGAAGCCGGTGTCCTCGGCGACGGGCTCGTCGTCGGCGCCCACCACGTCGAGGAGACGGGTGCGCAGCTCGCCGCGGAACTCGAGCTCGTCGAGCAGCTCGAGTGCGGTCGTGCGGTCCCACTCGCCGCGGCCGAGGTCGGCGGGCGCCAGGCTCAGGGGCAGGTCGCAGACCAGTGCGTTGAGGCGACGGTTGCGGATGACGTCGGTCAGGTGCTCACGGAGGTTCTCCCCCGCCTTGCCACCGACCTTGTCGGCGTGCGTGATCAGGTTGTCGAGGCCGTCGTAGGTAGCGATCCACTTCGCAGCCGTCTTGGGGCCGACGCCGGGCACGCCGGGCAGGTTGTCCGACTGCTCGCCGACCAGCGCCGCCAGCTCCGGGTAGCGGTGCGGGGGCACGCCGTACTTCTCCTCGACTGCCGCCGGGGTCATCCGGGCGAGGTCGGACACGCCCCGCATCGGGTAGAGGATCGTCGTCGCCTCGTTGACCAGCTGCAGCGAGTCGCGGTCACCGGTCAGCACCAGGACGTCCATGCCCTCGGCGTTGGCCTGCGTGGCGAGCGTCGCGATGATGTCGTCTGCCTCGTAGCCCTCGTGGTGCAGCCACTTGATGCTGAGCGCGTCGAGCATCCGCTGGATCAGCGGCAGCTGGCTCCGGAACTCGTCGGGCGTCTTGTTGCGCTTCGCCTTGTACTCGCTGTACTCCGCCATGCGGAAGGTCTGCCGGCTCAGGTCGAAGGCGACCGCGATGTGCGTCGGCTGCTCGTCGCGCAGGACGTTGGCCAGCATCGAGGTGAACCCGTAGACCGCGTTGGTGTGCTGGCCGGCCGCGGTGGCGAAGTTGTCCACCGGCAGCGCGAAGAACGCGCGGTAGGCGAGGGAGTGTCCGTCGAGCAGCAGCAGGCGGGGGCGAGTCACCCCGCGACTCTAGCGACCGTCGCCGACAGGCCGTTGTACGGCGTCCGGCAGGATGGGGTCATGAGCAAGCGTGAGATGCCGGAGACCCTCGAGGGGCTCCCGATCGACGAGTACCTGGCCCTCCTGCCCGCGGGCATGGGCGCCCTCAACGAGCGGATGGGCATCGAGCTCGTCGAGATCTCGGCCGAGCGCATCGTCGCGACGATGCCGGTCGAGGGCAACACCCAGCCGTTCGGCCTGCTGCACGGTGGCGCCTCGGTCGTCCTCGCCGAGACGCTCGGCTCGGTCGGCTCCTCGATCCACGCCTACCCGGACAAGATGGCGGTCGGCGTCGACATCAACGCCACCCACCACCGCTCCGCGATGAGCGGCACCGTCACGGGCGTCGCGACGGCGATCCACCTGGGCCGCAGCTCGGCGGCGTACGAGGTCGTGATCACCAACGAGGAGGGCAAGCGCCTCTGCACCTCACGGATCACCTGCGCCCTCGTGCCGATGGGCAGCAAGGGCTGAGGAGCGAGGCCGCCGAAGGCTGCGGGGCGGGTCAGGCCGCGCGGCCTCAGACCGACTGCGAACGACGCGTGGCGCGCCGGGCGGCCAGCACCTGACCGAGGTTGTTGCGCTGGCCCGGGGCGGCGGCGCCGATGCGGGCCGGGACCTCGACGGGGAGCTTGGCGCGCAGGGCGGCCGTCGGCGCCACGCGGATCGTCGCCGCGGGAGCGAGGCCGAGACGGGCCAGGAAGCGGTTGGTGTCACGGGAGTTGCCACCGGTCACGCTGACGACGTGGCTCGTGCCGTGCTCCTCGGCCCAGCTGACGGCCGCCTGCATGAGGCCACGTGCGACCCCGCGGCGGCGGAACTCCTCGTCCACCTTCAGCAGGTGGATGAAGACGGCCTGGTCGGTGGTCAGCGGCATCAGCGGCCCGAGCCGGAGGTAGACCGCACCCACGATGCGCTCGTCGACCACCGCCACCACGATCCGGTCGTGCATGCTGGCGAGCACCTTGCGGATCGTCGACGGGATGTCGTGCCGCAGGGCCTCGTGCTGGCCGACGCGGTTGTCGGCGTGCCAGAGCGCACCGAGCGAGGCAGCGTCGTCCGCCTGCACGGTGCGGATCTGGAACGGTGCACGGCTCATGACTACCTCCCCGGTGTCGTCGATGCGAGAGGCAGCCTATGCCTCAACAACAAGAGTTGTCTGCCGGGTGTCACGAGATCTCATGACACCCGGCAGAGCACCGCTCATGCGGTGGTCAGACGTCTCCGCCGAGGTAGGCGGCCTTGACGGCCGGGTCGCCGGCGAGCTCCTGCCCACCGCCGGAGCGGACGATCTCACCGGTCTCCAGCACGTGGGCGTGGTGGGCGAGCTTGAGCGCCTGAGCGGCGTTCTGCTCGACGATGAGGACCGTCGTGCCCTGGTCGTTGATCTCCTTCACGATCGAGAAGATCTGCTGGATGAGCTTCGGCGCGAGCCCCATCGAGGGTTCGTCGAGGAGGAGCAGCCGCGGGCGGGCCATCAGCGCACGGCCGATCGCGACCATCTGCTGCTCGCCGCCCGACATGCTGCCGACGACCTGCTTCTCGCGCTCCTTCAGGCGCGGGAAGAGCGTGAAGGCACGCTCGAGGTCCTCGGCGATGGCGGCCTTGTCGTTGCGCACGTACGCACCCATGTCGAGGTTCTCGCGAACCGTCATGCCGACGAAGCACCCACGACCCTCGGGTGACTGGCCGATGCCTCGCTTGACCCGCTCGTAGGGAGCCAGGTTCGTGATGTCGGCACCGTCGAAGACCACCGTGCCCGAGCGGACCGGTCGCAGACCGGACAGCGTCTTCAGGGTCGTCGTCTTGCCGGCACCGTTGGCACCGATCAGCGCGGTGACGGAGCCCTCCGGCACCTCGAAGCTGATGCCCCTGATCGCCTCGATGTGCCCGTAGTTGACCCGCAGGTCCTTCACCTCAAGAAGCATCTTCTTCATCCACTCCCAGGTACGCGGCGATGACGGCCGGGTTGTCGCGGATCTCCGCAGGCGTCCCCTCCGCGATCTTCCGCCCGAACTCGAGCACGACGATGCGATCGACCGCGCCCATCACCAGCCGCATGTCGTGCTCGATCAGCAACACCGTGTAGCCGGCGTCCCGGATCTTCTTGATCAGGTTGGTCAGCTCGAGCTTCTCCGCCGGGTTGAAGCCGGCTGCGGGCTCGTCGAGGCAGAGCAGCTTCGGACTGGTGGCGAGCGCCCGGGCGATCTCCAGGCGCCGCTGCTCGCCGTACGAGAGGTTGGCAGCGATCTCGTCGGGGCGTGCCTTCACACCGACGAGCCGGAGGAGCTCCTTGGCCCGGGCGACGGACTCGGCTTCCGTGCGCCGGTGTCGCGGGGTGCGCAGCAGGGCATCGAAGAAACCCACCTTGCTGTGTGCGTCCGCACCGACCATGACGTTCTCGAGGACCGTCATGGACTTGAAGAGCCGGATGTTCTGGAAGGTCCGGGCGATGCCGAGCCGCGTGATCCGGTGGCGCTTCAGCTTGCCGATCGGCGCGCCGGCGAAGCGCACCTGTCCCGAGGTCGCCTGGTAGACGCCCGTCATGACGTTGAAGCAGGTCGTCTTGCCAGCGCCGTTGGGACCGATCAGGCCGAGGATCTCCCCCTGCTTGATGTCGAAGGTCACCTGGTCGAGCGCCGTCAGGCCACCGAAGCGGATCGTGACGTTGTCGACCTCCAGGAGCGGGGTTGCGTCAGGCATTGCTCTCCTCCTCGATCTCGCCCTCTTCGAGTGCCTCGATCTCGGCCTCCACCTCCTGCACCCGGCGGCTGCGTCCCGAGGGCAGGAGGCCCTGCGGGCGCCAGATCGCGAGCGTCATCAGCGCGATGCCGAAGAGGAGGTAGCGATAGTCACTGACCGACCGGAAGCGCTCCGGAAGGTACTCGATCAGCACCGCACCGACGATCACACCCCAGCGGTTGCCGGCGCCGCCCAGGATGACCGCCGAGACGAACATCATCGAGTAGATCAGCAGAAAGCTGTCCGGGCTGATGAAGCCGCTCTGGCTGCTGGCGAGGAACGAACCCGCGAGGCCGCCGATCGCAGCGCCGAGCGCGAAGGCCATGAGCTTGTACTTGAACGTGTTGACGCCCATCAGCTCGGCGGCGTCCTCGTCCTCCCGGGTGGCCTCCCACGCACGGCCGACACGGCTCGCCTTGACGAGCCGGTCGCCGAGGATGACCAGGATCAGCACCGTCAGCAGCAGCCAGTAGAACGGGATGGCGTCCTTCGCCCCGAAGGCGAGGAAGGCCGTCGTGTGCTCGTGATCGATCGAGGGGACGATGCCGTCCCACTTGAGGTGCGGGATGGCGAAGAGCCCACCTTCGTCGAACGGCGGCGTCGGCGCGGACCCGATCGTCGGCGGGTGCGGGATGTCCTTGATTCCGGAGGAGGCACCGAGCCACTCGACGTTCTTGACGGTGATCCGGATGATCTCACCGAAGCCGAGCGTGACGATGGCCAGGTAGTCACCGCGCACGCGGAGGGTCGGCGCACCGAGGATCACTCCCGTCACCATCGTGATGGCGACGGAGAACGGCAGGATCAGGAAGAACGGCCAGTGCCAGTGCTCCGACGTCAGGACGCCGATCGCGTAGGCGCCGACCGCGTAGAAGCCGACGTAACCGAGGTCGAGCAGGCCGGCGTAGCCGATGACGATGTTGAGGCCCAGCGCGACGAGCGCGAACGCCGCACACAGGAAGAGCACGCCGCCGAAGTCGGTACCCGTGGTGGTGATGACGGGCGGACGCAGCAACGGGAGCGAGTAGACCAGCAGCACGCCCAGGAAGAGGAGCGCGAACCGGGCGATGAAGGGCATCCGGGCGAACCGGTCCAGCGCCCTGTTCCAGGCGAGGCCTGCGTTGGTGGCGACGTTCATGCGCGTGCCTTTCCGAGCGCCTCGCCCAGGAGTCCCGAGGGCCGCAGGAGGAGGACGAGGACCAGCAGGACGAAGGCGACGACGTCCTTCCATTGTGCGCCGAACACGGCGGAGCCCCAGTTCTCCATGACACCGAGGACCAGGCCGCCGAGGAGGGCGCCACGGAGGTTGCCGATGCCACCCATGACGGCGGCGGTGAACGCCTTGACGCCCAGGATGAACCCGGCGTTCTGACGGGTGGAGCCGATCTTCATCATGTAGAGCGTCGCTGCAGCACCGGCCATGAGGCCGCCGATGAGGAACGTTCCCTGGATGACGCGCTGCGAGTTGACGCCCATCAGGGAGGCGGACTCGGGGTCCTGCGCCACGGCGCGGATGCCGCGGCCGAAGCGGGTACGACGGACGAACTGGTCCAGCGCCACCATCATCAGGATGGCGGCGATGACCACCACGAGGTCGACGTCGGTGACCTGGTAACCGCCGATGGAGAACAGCGGCGTCGGCTCGATCGTCACCGGGTTCGAGTAGACGTCACGCGCTCCCCCGGGGCTCACGTAGTCGGCCAGGTTGTCGTCGAGGCCGAACCAGCTGGCGAAGTGGTCGCGCAGGCCCATCGCCTCGGAGAGGGCGAAGGAGGCGCCGATCGCGGAGATCAGCGCGATGAGCTTGGGAGCGTTCTTCTTGAGGAGCGGCCGGTAGGCGACGCGCTCGAGCAGGAGCGCCACGAGTCCGGAGACGACCATCGCGGCTATGAGCGCCGCGAGCAGGATGGGCAAGGCCTTGCCGAGGCTCCATGTGACGCCGTCGGTGCCGTGCAGCAGCACGAACACCCAGGCCACCGCGAAGGTACCGAACATGAACACTTCGGAGTGGGCGAAGTTGATGAGCTGCAGAACGCCGTAGACCATCGTGTAGCCCAGGGCGACCAGGGCGTAGATGGCTCCGAAGACCAACCCGCCTGTGGTGTAGCTCAGGAAGCCGTCGAGACTTCCGAAGAGCTTGTCGAAGTGCAAGGGCTTTCCCTCCACGTGAGTGGGCTGCGGCCGGGTGACCCCGGCCGCAGCCTGGCTCGGACGAGTCAGTCGGTCAGGAGATCGCCTTCGGCGTGTTCACCTGGAGCTTGCCGTCCTTGACGAAGTAGGCGTAGATCGTCGTCTGCTTGATGTCGCCCTTGTCGTCGAAGGCGATCGGTCCACTGACGCCCTCACCGGTGTACGAACCGATGAAGTCGTTGAGGTCCTTCTCCGTCTTGACGCCCTTCTCGACGGCCGCCAGGAAGATGTTCGACGCGTCGTAGGCCTGGGTGGCGTAGAGGCCCGTGGCGTCGAAGGACTTCGGTGCCGGACCCGCGGGAGCCGTCAGGATCGCGCCCTCGGCGGCCTGCGGACCCGCGACCTGCACGAAGTGCGGGTCCTCGGAGCCGTCACCCGACATGTAGGTGCCCTTGAAGCCACCCTGGCGGAGCTGCTTCACGAGCAGGCCCGCCTCCGTGTAGTAACCGGCGTAGTAGACGGCGTCGGCACCGGAGGCCTTCACGGCCTGGACGACGGCAGACATGTTGGTGTCGCCGACCGAGATCTGGTCGGAGTCGACCATGTTGCTGCCGAGCGCCTTCTTCACCGTGGCGGCGAGGCCCTTCGAGTAGTCCTGGCCGTCGTCGACGACGAAGACCTTCTTGGCGCCGATGGTGCCGGTCAGGTAGGAGACACCCGCCTTGCCCTGGGTGTCGTTGTTGCCGATGACGCGGTGCCACGTGGTCCAGCCGGACTGGGTGATCGCGTCCGCGGTGGCGGACGGCGAGATGGACGGGAGACCCGCCTCGAAGAAGGTCTTGCCGGTGGCGAGCGACTCGCCCGAGAAGCCCGGGCCGATCAGGCCGAAGATCGAGTCGTCGTTGATGATCTGCGTGGCGAGAGCGGGAGCCTTCGCCGGGTCGCCCTGCGAGTCGAACTTCTTCAGGCTGATCTTGCAGTCAGCGTTCTTGGCGTTGTACTCCTTCAGCGCCAGGTTGATGCCGTTGACCATGTTCTGGCCCAGGGCACCCGCGTCGCCCGAGAGCGCTCCGAGGAACGCGATGTTCTTGCCGCAGAAGTCGCCGCTGGCAGAGCCCTTGTCGCTGGAACCACACGCCGCGAGCGAGGTCGTGGCGAGGCCGGCCAGCATCAGGCCCGCAACAGCCTTCGAGGAAAAACGCACGATTTGTCTCCGATCGATTCAGGCGGACGGCGATGTCCGCGATCGATCGAAACCTAGTGCGTGACCCGGGTCACGCGACAGGTTCGACGCGCGTGGAAACAGAAACGTGACCGAACTTTTGCCGGCACCGAACACGCAGGCTCAGGCACCGGAGGCGCCGGTGGCGCCGTGCTCGACGATGCCGTCCGCGACCTGGCGCATCGAGAGGCGCAGGTCCATCGCGGTCTTCTGGATCCAGCGGAACGCCTCGGGCTCGGAGAGCCCCATGTCCTTCTGCAGCACGCCCTTGGCCCGGTCGACCGCCTTGCGGGTCTCCAGGCGCTCGGTCAGGTCACCCACCTCGACCTCGAGGGCGGCGACCTCGGCGAACCGGCTGACCGCCATCTCGATGGCCGGCACCAGGTCGTTGCGGGTGAACGGCTTGACCAGGTACGCCATGGCGCCCGCGTCCCGGGCCCGCTCCACCAGCTCGCGCTGGGCGAACGCGGTCAGGATGACCACCGGCGCGATCCGCTCCCCCGCGATCCGCTGCGCCGCGGCGATGCCGTCGAGGCGGGGCATCTTCACGTCGAGGACGACCAGGTCGGGGCGCAGCTCCTCGGCCAGGGCGATCGCCTGCTCGCCGTCGGCCGCCTGGCCCACGACGTCGTAGCCCTCCTCGGCGAGCATCTCGGCGAGGTCCATGCGGATGAGGGCCTCGTCCTCGGCGATGAGGACACGGCGCGGCGGAGTGCTGGTCACGGCGGCAAGGCTAGCCGCCCGGCGTACGGCGCGCACCTGCGATGCGACTAGGGTTGGCCGCTGGCGCCCCGGTATCCCAACGGCAGAGGAAGCGGTCTCAAACACCGTCCAGTGTGGGTTCGAATCCCACCCGGGGCACGCAACAGGGCCGCACTCCCCCGGAGTGCGGCCCTGATGTCGTTCAGTCCTCGGCGACCGTGCTGCGGTGGTACGCCGGAGCGACCTCGTTGATCGCATCGCCCATGCGGTGGACCCGCAGGGCGTTGGTCGACCCGGGGATGCCCGGAGGCGAACCCGCGATGATGACGACCAGGTCGCCCTCGTCGACGCGACCGCTGGCGAGCAGGGCCTCGTCGACCTGACGGACCATCTCGTCGGTGTGCTCGACGGTCGCGGTCTGGAAGACCTCGACGCCCCATGCCATGCAGAGCTGGGAGCGGGTGTCCGCCTGGGGCGTGAAGGCCAGGATCGGGATCCGGCCCCGGTAGCGCGACAGCCGGCGGGCGGAGTCGCCGCTGGTCGTGAAGGCCACGACGTACTTCGCGCCGACCCGCTCGGCGACCTCCGCGGCGGCCTTCGCGATGATGCCGCCGGTGGTGCGCGGGTTCCAGTTGATCAGCGCCATGTGCTCGAGGCTGTGCTCCTCGGCGGCGGCGAGGATCCGGGCCATCGTCTGCACGGCGGCGATCGGGTAGGCGCCGACGCTCGTCTCACCCGAGAGCATGACGCAGTCGGCGCCGTCGATGATCGCGTTGGCGACGTCGGAAGCCTCGGCGCGGGTCGGCGCGGGTGCGCCGATCATCGACTCGAGCATCTGGGTGGCCACGATGACCGGCTTCGCGAAGCGGCGCGCCTTCTCGATGACCGTCTTCTGGATGAAGGGCACCTCCTCGAGCGGGCACTCGACTCCGAGGTCACCGCGGGCGACCATCAGGCCATCGAAGGCGTCGACGATCTCGTCGATCGCCTCGACCGCCTGCGGCTTCTCGATCTTGCCGATGACCGGGACGATCCGGCCCTCCTCGCGCATGATCACGCGGACGTCCTCGGCATCTGCCGCGTTGCGCACGAACGAGAGCGCGATGAAGTCGACGCCGAGCTTCAGCGCGAAGCGCAGGTCCTCGACGTCCTTCTCCGACATCGCCGGGACCGACACGGGTACGCCGGGCAGGTTGATGCCCTTGTTGTTGCTCACCGTGCCGGGGACGACGACCTGGGTGTGCACGTCGGTGTCGGAGACACCGGTCACGACCAGCCGCACCTTGCCGTCGTCGATGAGGATCGGGTCGCCGATCCTCACGTCGCCCGGCAGGCCCTTGTAGGTCGTGCCGCACTCGAGGTTGTTGCCGTCGACGTCACGCGTGGTGATGGTCCAGGCCTGGCCCTGCTCGAGGTCGACCGGGCCGTCGCCGAAGCGCTCCAGGCGGATCTTGGGGCCCTGCAGGTCGGCGAAGATGCCGACCGAGCGGCCTGCCTGCTCAGCGGCGTCGCGCACCAGCTGGTAGATCCGGGCGTGGTCGTCGTGCGACCCGTGGCTCATGTTCATCCGTGCCACGTCCATGCCCGCGTCCACGAGTGCCCGGATCTTGTCCGGGGTCGAGACGGCAGGGCCGAGGGTGCACACGATCTTTGCTCTCCGCACCCCTCGACCCTAGTGGTCCGGGCCGGTTACCTGACAGTCACAACGACGAACTTTCGTCGCTTGGACAGCAAAAGACCCCCTCCCGTGTGGGAGGGGGTCTCTTGTCAGGTGGTTGCTCAGGCCATCAGCGGGCGAGCCGTCGGCGGGATCGGCGCCGGCAGCGTCGTGGAGCCGGTCAGGAACCGGTCCACCGCGGCGGCCGCAGAGCGGCCCTCGGCGATCGCCCAGACGATGAGCGACTGGCCACGACCGGCGTCACCGGCGACGTACACGCCGTCGACCGACGACTTGTAGTCGAGGTCGCGCTTGACGTTGCCACGCTCGTCCAGCTCGACACCGAGCTGCTCGACGAGACCGGCCTTCTCCGGGTGGAGGAAGCCCATCGCCATGAGGACGAGCTCGGCCGGGATCTCCCGCTCGGTGCCCTCGATCGCCTTGAAGTCGGGACCGACCTCGGTGACCTTCAGCGCACGGACGTTGCCGTTCTCGTCGCCGAGGAACTCGACGGTCGACGTCGCGTAGACGCGCTCGCCGCCCTCCTCGTGGGCCGAGGAGACCTTGTAGGTCATCGGGTACGTCGGCCACGGCTGGCCGGCAGGCCGCTCCTCGGAGGGACGCGGCATGATCTCGAGCTGCGTGACCGACTTGGCGCCCTGGCGGATCGAGGTGCCCAGGCAGTCGGCGCCGGTGTCACCGCCACCGATGATGACGACGTTCTTGCCGGTCGCCACGATCTGGTCCTCGACGGTGTCGCCGTACGCGAAGCGGTTGGCCTGCGGCAGGAACTCCATCGCCTGGTGGATGCCACCGAGCTCCGCACCCGGGACCGGCAGGCCACGCGGGACGGTCGAGCCGATGGCGAGGACGACGGCGTCGTAGCGCTCACGGAGCTGGTCCCCCGTGATCTCCTCACCGACGTTGACGCCGGTGCGGAAGACGGTGCCTTCCTTCTTCATCTGCTCGAGACGGCGGTCGACCTGCGCCTTCTCCATCTTGAACTCGGGGATGCCGTAGCGGAGGAGACCACCCGCACGGTCCGCGCGCTCGTAGACGGCGACGGTGTGGCCGGCACGCGTGAGCTGCTGCGCGGCGGCGAGGCCGGCCGGGCCGGAGCCGATGACCGCCACGGTCTTGCCGGAGAGCCACTCGGCCTCGACGGGGCGGACGAAGCCGGACTCCCACGCCTTGTCGATGATCGAGACCTCGATGTTCTTGATCGTCACCGGGTCCTGGTTGATGCCCAGGACACAGGCCGTCTCGCACGGGGCCGGGCAGAGGCGACCGGTGAACTCCGGGAAGTTGTTGGTCGCGTGCAGCCGCTCGATCGCGGCCTCCCAGTCGTTGCGGTACACTAGGTCGTTCCACTCCGGGATGATGTTGCCCAGCGGGCAGCCCTGGTGGCAGAACGGGATGCCGCAGTCCATGCAGCGGCTCGCCTGCGTCGTGATGATCGGAAGCAGGGTCTTGCCGATGCCACCATCGGGGTAGACCTCCTTCCAGTCGTTCACGCGCTCGTCGACGGGACGACGGGTCGCGACCTGGCGGCCTTCCTTCAGAAAGCCCTTCGGGTCAGCCATGAAGCACCTCCATGATCCGGGCGGCGGCCTCGTCCTCGTTGAGACCCTCCTCGAGGGCCTCCTCACGGGCCTCGAGCACGCGCTTGTAGTCACTCGGCATGACCTCGGTGAAGCGCGGAAGCGCCGCATCCCAGTCAGCCAGCAGCTCCTCGGCGACCGCAGAGCCGGTCTCCTGGAGGTGCTTGGTCACGATCTCCTTGAGCTCGGCAGCAGCCTTGCCGGTGACCGGCGCCAGCTCGACGAGCTCGGGGTTGACCTTGGCCTCGTCCAGGTCGAGCACGAAGGCGTAGCCGCCCGACATGCCCGCGGCGAAGTTGCGGCCGGTCGGGCCCAGCACGACCACACGACCGCCGGTCATGTACTCGCAGCCGTGGTCACCGACACCCTCGGTGACGATCGTCGCGCCGGAGTTGCGGACGCCGAAGCGCTCGCCGACCGTGCCCGCGAGGAACATCTCGCCGGAGGTCGCACCGAAGCCGATCGTGTTGCCCGCGATGACCTGCTCGCTCGCCTTGAACGTCGAGGCGGCGTCCGGACGGACGATGATGCGACCGCCCGAGAGGCCCTTGCCGACGTAGTCGTTGGACTCGCCGTTGATGCGCAGCGTGACGCCCTTCGGGATGAAGGCACCGAACGAGTTGCCACCGGAGCCCGTGAAGGTCACGTCGATGGTGTCGTCCGGGAGGCCCGCGCCCTTGTAGCGCTTGGTCACCTCGTGGCCGAGCATGGTGCCGACCGTGCGGTTGACGTTGCTCACGGTGAGCTCGAGCTTGACCGGCTCGCCCGACTCGAGAGCCGGCTTGGCGAGCGCGATGAGCTCGTTGTCGAGCGCCTTGTCGAGACCGTGGTCCTGGCCCTGCGAGTTGAACAGGGTCTGACCGGCGTACTGACCGTGGTCACCGGCCGGGTCGACCTTGTGCAGGATCGGCGACAGGTCGAGACCCGAGGCCTTCCAGTACGCCGAGGCGTCGCGCACGTCGAGGGCGTCGACCTGGCCGACCGCCTCCTCGATGCTGCGGAAGCCGAGCTCGGCGA
Source organism: Nocardioides jiangxiensis (assembly GCF_030580915.1). Classification (NCBI taxonomy): domain Bacteria; kingdom Bacillati; phylum Actinomycetota; class Actinomycetes; order Propionibacteriales; family Nocardioidaceae; genus Nocardioides; species Nocardioides jiangxiensis. The sequence goes on along the minus strand of NZ_JAUQTA010000002.1, from coordinate 449,132 downwards.
GGATCTCGCGCACCTCCTGAGCGATGTACTCGAAGAAGTTGACGACGAACTCCGGCTTGCCCGAGAAGCGGCCGCGGAGGACCGGGTTCTGCGTGGCGACGCCGACCGGGCACGTGTCGAGGTGGCAGACGCGCATCATGATGCAGCCCGAGACGACGAGCGGCGCGGTCGCGAAACCGAACTCCTCGGCGCCGAGCAGGGCGGCGATGACCACGTCACGACCGGTCTTGAGCTGACCGTCGGCCTGGACGACGATCCGGTCGCGCAGACCGTTGAGCAGCAGCGTCTGCTGGGTCTCGGCGAGACCGAGCTCCCAGGGACCACCGGCGTGCTTGAGCGACGTCAGCGGCGAGGCGCCGGTGCCACCGTCGTGGCCGGAGATCAGGACGACGTCCGCGTGGGCCTTGGAGACACCCGCGGCGACCGTGCCGACGCCGACCTCCGAGACCAGCTTCACGTGCACCCGGGCGGCCGGGTTCGCGTTCTTCAGGTCGTGGATCAGCTGCGCCAGGTCCTCGATCGAGTAGATGTCGTGGTGCGGCGGCGGCGAGATCAGGCCGACACCCGGGGTCGAGTGACGGGTCTTCGCCACCCACGGGTAGACCTTGTGGCCGGGGAGCTGGCCACCCTCGCCGGGCTTGGCACCCTGCGCCATCTTGATCTGGATGTCGTCGGCGTTGGTCAGGTACTCCGAGGTGACGCCGAAGCGACCCGAGGCGACCTGCTTGATCGACGAACGACGGGCCGGGTCGTAGAGACGCTCCGGGTCCTCGCCACCCTCACCGGTGTTGGACTTCGCACCGAGCTGGTTCATGGCGATGGCCAGGGTCTCGTGCGCCTCCTGCGAGATGGAGCCGTACGACATGGCGCCGGTGGAGAAGCGCTTGACGATCTCGCTGACCGGCTCGACCTCGTCGATGGAGATCGACGGACGACCGCTGTCGAACTTGAAGAGGCCGCGCAGCGTCTTCAGCGCCGTGGACTGCTCGTCGACCGCCGACGTGTACTGCTTGAACACGTCGTAGCGGCCCTGGCGGGTCGCGTGCTGCAGACGGAAGACGGTCTCGGGGTTGAAGAGGTGCGGCTCGCCCTCACGACGCCACTGGTACTCGCCGCCGATGGGCAGCGTGCGGTGGGCCGGAGCGATGCCGTCCTTCGGGTACGCCGTGGCGTGGCGCTTGGCCACCTCCTCGGCGATCGTGTCGATCGAGATGCCGCCCAGGCGCGACGTCGTACCGGTGAAGTACCGGTCGATGACCTCCTGCGACAGGCCGATGCACTCGAAGATCTGCGCACCCGTGTAGGAGGCGACCGTCGAGACACCGATCTTCGACATGACCTTGAGGACGCCCTTGCCGAGGCCCTTCACGACGTGCTTGACGGCGACGTCGGGGTCGACCTTGACGAAGGAGCCCTCGCGGGCCAGGTCCTCGGCGGACTCGAGCGCGAGGTACGGGTTGACCGCAGCGGCACCGAAGCCGATCAGGGTCGCCACGTGGTGGACCTCGCGGACGTCACCGGCCTCGACCACGAGACCGACCTGCGTGCGGGTCTTCTCGCGGACGAGGTGGTGGTGCACGGCGGCCGTGAGCAGCAGCGACGGAATCGGCGCGAGCTCGGCGGTCGAGTGACGGTCGGAGAGGACGACGATGCGGGCGCCGTCGGCGATCGCCTGCGACACCTCGGTGCAGATCTCGTCGATCTTCGCCGCGAGGGCGGCGCCGCCACCCTTGACGTCGTACAGGCCACGGGCGACGTGGGCGATGAAGCCCGGCTGGTCACCGTCACGGTTGATGTGGCGGATCTTGGCCAGGTCGTCGTTGCTGAAGACCGGGAACGGCAGGATGATCTGCTTGCACGACTCGGCCGACGGCTCGAGCAGGTTGGACTCCGGGCCGATGGAGCCGTTGAGCGAGGTGACGAGCTCCTCGCGGATGGCGTCCAGCGGCGGGTTCGTGACCTGCGCGAAGAGCTGGCTGAAGTAGTCGAAGAGCAGGCGCGGCTTCTCGCTGAGCGCAGCGATCGGCGTGTCCGTGCCCATCGAGCCCAGCGCCTCGGCACCGGTGTTGGCCATCGGCGCGAGGATGACGCGCAGCTCCTCCTCGGTGTAACCGAAGACCTGCTGGCGGCGCGCGACCGACTTGTGGGTGTGGACGATGTGCTCGAGGTCCGGGAGGTCGCCCAGCTTGATCCGGCCGGCCTCCAGCCACTCGGCGTACGGGTGCTCCGCAGCGAGGGCGTCCTTGATCTCGTCGTCCTCGATGATGCGGCCCTCGGCCGTGTCGACGAGGAGCATCTTGCCCGGCTGCGTGCGGCCCTTGCGGACCACCGACTCCGGAGCGATGTCGTGGAGGACACCGGCCTCCGAGCCGTAGATGACCAGGCCGTCGTCGGTCACCCAGAGGCGACCCGGGCGCAGGCCGTTGCGGTCGAGGACCGCACCGACCTGGGTGCCGTCGGTGAAGACGACGTTGGCCGGGCCGTCCCACGGCTCCATGACGGTGCTGTGGAACTCGTAGAACGCCTTGCGCTCCGGCGACATCGTGGCGTGGTTCTCCCACGCCTCGGGGATCATCATCAGCATCGCGTGCGGGAGCGAGCGGCCACCGAGGTGGATCAGCTCGAGCACCTCGTCGAACGACGCGGAGTCCGACGCCTCGACGTCGACGATCGGGAAGAGGCGCTGCAGGTCGCCCGGGATGAGGTCGGAGGCCAGGAGGGCCTCACGCGCGCGCATCCAGTTGCGGTTGCCCTTGACCGTGTTGATCTCACCGTTGTGCGCAATGAAGCGGAACGGGTGGGCCAGCGGCCACGACGGGAACGTGTTGGTCGAGAAGCGGGAGTGGACGACACCGATGGTCGACGTCACGCGCTCGTCGACGAGGTCCGGGAAGACCTGGTCGAGCTGCTCGGTGGTCAGCATGCCCTTGTACGCGATGGTGCGGGAGGACAGCGACGGGAAGTAGGCACCGGTCTCGTGCTCGGCGCGCTTGCGCAGGCAGAACGCCTGGCGCTCCAGCGGCAGGCCGGTGACGGCCTCGGTGCCGGCGACGAAGAGCTGCACGAAGTTCGGCATGCACATGCGGGCGGTCTCGCCGAGCATGTCGGACTCGACGGGGACCTCGCGCCAGCCGAGGACCTTGAGGCCCTCCTCGACCGCGATCTCCTCGATCCGCGCCTGCACCTTGGCGACCGCGTCGGCGTCGCCGTCGATGAAGGCCGTACCGGCGGCGTACGCGCCAGCGGCAGGCAGCTCGAAGTCGACGACCTCGCGGAAGAACGCGTCCGGGACCTGGAGCAGGATGCCGGCGCCGTCACCCGAGTTGGGCTCGGCACCCGCAGCACCGCGGTGCTCGAGGTTCTTCAGCGCGGTCAGCGCCTTCTTCACGATGTCGTGCGTGGCAACGCCAGTCAGGGTCGCAACGAAGGCAACACCACAAGCGTCGTGCTCGTGGCCCCCGTCGTACAGACCCTGGGGCGGCGGGAATGCGTGCATGGGCATTCTCCCGTCGTCGTCTGCGCCTGCCCGTGAGGGCGCGGCGAATCGGCAATGCAAGAAGCAAAAGGAAACGCAGGGGACGACGTTGGCCCTAGCGGAATGGTCAGAGTATCACTCCGGTCCCCTGCCGCTCCTCCCGAAATCGACTCCAGGGAGGCTGGAGTGACCGGCGTCTCAGACGGTTGCGTCCCGCTGCGTCCGGTAGATCCCGTCCTCGCGACCGGGGCGCTTGACCGACGCCCAGACGAGGTAGGCCGCGGACAGGCTGAAGACGACGAGCGACATCCAGACGTTGAACCGGAGACCGCCGACGTCGTGGAGCTCGACGGGGTCGATGCGCAGGGTCTCGATCCAGCCGCGCCCGGCGGTGTAGAGCAGGGCGTAGAGGGCGAGCGTCTTGCCGTGGCCGAGCCCGAAGCGACGCTCGAGCAGCACGATGACGGCGAACGCCGCCAGGCACCACAGCGACTCGTAGAGGAAGGTCGGGTGGAAGGTGGCGACGTTCTCGTAGCCGGCGGGCCGGTGGGCGGCGTCGATCTCGAGCGCCCACGGGAGGTCGGTCGGCTTGCCGAAGAGCTCCTGGTTGAAGTAGTTGCCGAAGCGGCCGATCGCCTGGGCCACCAGGACGCCCGGCGCGAGGGAGTCGAGCACCGGCAGGATCCGCAGGCCCATCACGCGGGCGCCGATGATCGCACCCACGGCACCCAGGGCGATCGCACCCCAGATGCCCAGTCCCCCGTGCCAGATCTTGAGGGCGTCGACGGCGTGCCGCCCCTGGCCGAAGTACAGGTCGTGGTCGGTGATCACGTGGTACAGCCGGCCACCCACGATGCCGAAGGGAACGCACCACAGGGCGAGGTCCTGGATCTCCCCCGCCTTCCCGCCCCGGGCGATCCAGCGCCGCTCGCCGATCCAGACCGCGGCGACGATGCCGAGGATGATGCACAGCGCGTAGGCGCGCAGCGGGAGCGGGCCGAGGTGCCAGACACCCTGCGCCGGGCTCGGGATGAACAGAGTGGTCACGTCACTCCTCGAGGAGATGGCTGATGTCCTGGGCCAGCTGCTGGCTGGTGGTGTCTCGGTTCCAGAACGCCGTGGCCCGGCCGTGCTGGACCGCGAAGGTGTAGTCCGTGTGCTCCACGAGGTAGCCCGTGCGACCGGGGTTGTTGCTGTCGGGAGCGCCCTGCCCGCCGGGCCCCGCCTTCGCCGCGTACACGTGGAAGGCCTCCGCCATGGCGGTCAGGTCGGCAGCCTGGCCGGTGACGCCGACGAAGTCCGGGTCGAACGCTCCCAGGTAGCGCTTGAGCGCGGGCACGGTGTCGCGCTTCGGGTCGGTGGTCACGAAGACCACGTCCACGTCGTCGCGCTCGTCCTTCGGGATGCGGACCAGCGCCGAGGTGATGTCGGCCATCTCCTGGCTGCAGACGTCCGGACAGTTGGTGTAGCCGAAGAAGACCAGCGTCAGCGGCGCGTGCTCGTCGGCGAAGGAGTACGACGCCGCGTCGGTCGCGGTCAGCGACGTGGCCGGGATCTTCCAGGGCGTCTTCAGGGTGCTTCCGTGGAACGGGGCGGTGGCGTCGGGCGTGGACGAGCACGCCGGGAGGCCGAGGCAGAGCGCGGCTGCGACGCCGGCCACGGCGAGCCGGCCAGGGCGACGGTCAGGCACGGCCACGGACTCCGGCGGCCAGCTCCTCCGTGAGGGCGGCGAGGTCGCGCAGGCCGGCAGCCCGGTCGGGGGCGTCGAGCAGCGTGCGCACGAACGCCGAGCCCACGATGACGGCGTCGGCGTACTGGGCGAACTGGGCGGCCTGCGCGCCGGTGCTGACACCGACACCGACGCCCACCGGCAGGTCGGTCGTCGCCTTGGTGCGCTCGATGAGGGGACGGACGACGTCAGCGGTCGCCTGCTTGCCGCCGGTGACGCCCATGACGCCGGTCGCGTAGACGAAGCCACGGCTCGCGGCGGTCGTCAGCGCGATCCGCTCGTCGGTGCTGGACGGCGCCACGAGGAAGACCTTGTCGAGGTCGTGCGCGTCCGCAGCGGCGATCCACTCCTGGCCGAAGTCGGGCGTGATGTCGGGCGTGATCAGGCCCGCTCCCCCGGCGCTCGCGAGGTCGGCGGCGAACGCCTCCACCCCGTAGCGCTCGACCGGGCCCCAGTAGGTCATCACCAGCGTCGGGGCGCCGGCCTTCGCCACGGCCTCGACGACCTGCAGGACCTGCTTGGTCCGGGTGCCGTTGTCCAGCGCCTGCTGGGCGGCCGCCTGGATGACCGGGCCGTCCATCACCGGGTCGGTGTAGGGCAGGCCGACCTCGATGATGTCGCAGCCGTGCGCGACCATCACCGTGAGTGCCTCGATCGAGCCCTCGAGGTCGGGGAAGCCGGCCGGGAGGTAGCCGATGAGGGCCGCGCGGCCCTCCGCCTTGGCGCGCGCGAACGCGGGAGCGGTGCTCACTTGGCCTCACCCTTCCTCGACGACGCGAGCTCGAAGTAGTCGAGCGCCGTGCCCATGTCCTTGTCACCGCGGCCGGAGAGGTTGACCAGCAGGATCGCGTCCTCGCCCTTCTCCGCGGCCAGCTTCGGTGCGAGGCGCAGTGCGCCCGCGAGAGCGTGGCTGGACTCGATCGCCGGGATGATGCCCTCGGTGCGCGCCAGCAGCTGGAAGGCCGCCATCGCCTCGGTGTCCGTCACGGGCTCGTACGTCGCGCGACCGCTGGCCGCGAGCCAGGCGTGCTGCGGACCGACGCCCGGGTAGTCGAGGCCGGCCGAGATCGAGTGCGACTCGATGGTCTGGCCGTCCTCGTCCTGGAGGACGTAGGTGCGCGCGCCGTGGAGGACGCCGGCGCCGCCGGCCGCGATGGTCGCGGCGTGCTTGCCGGTCTCGACGCCGTCGCCGCCGGCCTCGTAGCCGTAGATCGCGGTGTCAGCGTCGTCGAGGAAGGCGGTGAAGAGTCCGATCGCGTTCGAGCCGCCGCCGACGCAGGCCGCGACGGCATCGGGGAGCCGGCCGTACTTCGCCAGGCACTGGGCACGGGCCTCGTCGCCGATGCCTCGGGTGAAGTCGCGGACCATGCTCGGGAACGGGTGCGGGCCGGCTGCCGTGCCGAAGAGGTACGCCGTGTGGTCGACGCTGGCGACCCAGTCGCGCAGCGCCTCGTTGATGGCGTCCTTCAGCGTCGCGGAGCCGGACTCGACGGGGACCACCTTCGCCCCGAGGAGCTCCATCCGCGCGACGTTGAGCGCCTGGCGCTCGGTGTCCACACGGCCCATGTAGACGGTGCAGTCGAGGCCGAAGTACGCCGCGGCGGTGGCCGAGGCGACGCCGTGCTGGCCGGCACCGGTCTCGGCGATGACGCGGGTCTTGCCCATGCGCTTGGTCAGCAGGGCCTGGCCGAGCACGTTGCGGATCTTGTGCGCGCCGGTGTGGTTGAGGTCCTCGCGCTTGAGCAGGATCTTCACGCCGTACTCCGCGGAGAGGTGCTTGGCCTCGTAGAGCGGGCTGGGCACGTTCGCGTAGTCGACCAGCGCACCCTCGAAGGCGGCGACGAACTCAGGGTCGGCCATCGCGTCGGCGTAGGCGACGGTCAGCTCGTCGAGCGCGGAGACGAGGGCCTCGGGCATGAAGCGACCGCCCCAGGCCCCGGCGCCTCCGAACCACCCGAACTCGTCGGCGTCCCACTGGAGCTTGTCGGTCATGCGTCCTCTCCCGTCAGTCCGGTCATGGAGCGGACGGCGCCTTCGGGGTCGCCGTCCTTCACGAGGGCCTCGCCGACCAGCACCACCCGGGCACCCTCGCGGGCGAACCGCGCGACGTCCGCGGGGCTGGTGATGCCGGACTCGGCCACCTTCACGCGGTCGTCGGGGATCAGCGCGGCGAGGCGGCCGAAGGTGTCGTTGTCGACGGCGAGCGTCTTGAGGTTGCGGGCGTTGACACCGATCAGCTCGGCACCGAGCTCCACCGCACGCCGCGTCTCGTCCTCGTCGTGGACCTCCACGAGCACGGTCATGCCGAGGGCCGTGGCCTCGTCGTAGAGCGCCTTGAGGTCGGTGTCGTCGAGGGCCGCGACGATCAGCAGCACCAGGTCGGCGCCGGCGGCCCGGGCCTCGTGGATCTGGTAGCTCGTGACCATGAAGTCCTTGCGGAGCAGTGGCGTGTCCACGGCCGCGCGGACGGCACGGAGGTCGTCGAGGGAGCCACCGAAGCGACGCTGCTCGGTCAGTACGGAGATCGCGTGGGCACCGCCCGCGGCGTACGACTGCGCCAGCGCGGCCGGGTCGGTGATCTCGGCGAGCTCGCCCTTGGAGGGCGACTTGCGCTTCACCTCGGAGATCACGCTGGTGCCCGCGGCGCGGAACGCCGGCATCGGGTCGCGCGGTGCCGGGGCGGCCTTGGCGAGGGCCACGACCTCGTCGTACGGCAGGAGCGCCTCGCGTACAGCGAGGTCCTCACGGACTCCGGCGATGATGTCGTCGAGGACCGACGTGGTGCTCACTGGTGCTCCTGCGCGTAGGTGTCCCGGACATCCTCCGGGAGGGGTCCAAGCGTCTCACGGCGCCGCCACCGGGTTTCGCCGGGTTCCACGGTCACGGCGCGGGATATTCCGGGCTTCCCGCGCAGGGGGCTAGGGTCCGATGCAACCTGCGTCACACTCGGACGTGGCGCACCGACTCCTCTGGGGGAACCATGAGCTCTCTGCCTCCGCCGCCGCCGGGTGGCCCGACGCCGCCCACGTACGGAGCACCCGCGCCCGGCGCGGTGCCGCCGAACCACCCGAAGGCCGTGCTGGCCCTCGTGCTCTCGATCGTCAGCTGGTTCGTCTGCGGCCTCCTGCTCTCCGTGCCGGCGTTCATCATCGCCCGCAACGCCGAGCGCGAGACCCTCGCGTCCAACGGCACCATCGGCGGCGAGGGGATGCTCAAGGCGGCCAAGATCATCGCCCTGATCCAGATCATCCTGTCCATCGTGGCGATCGTGGTCGTGGTCATCCTGGTCGCGGCCGGCGCGTTCGACAGCTCGACCAACACGAGCACGGGCTACTGATGAGCAGCCTTCCTCCGCCGCCGCCGGGCTACGGCTACCCGCCTCAGTACGGCGGTGCTCCGATGGAGCACCCGCGGGCGGGAACGATCTTCGCGCTCGGCATCGTGAGTCTCGTCCTCGGCGCCATCGGTGTCTTCTGCTGCGCGTTCCTCGGTCTGATCGGCCTGGCCCCGCTCCTCATGAGCGGCTCGGCCATCCGCGAGATCGAGGCGTCCGGTGGCGCACTGACCGGCCTCGACAAGGTCCGCAACGGACGGATCATGGGAATCATCGCCATCTGCCTGACGGCGGTCGGGCTGATCCTCAACATCACGCTGCTGGCGACCGGGGTCATCGACGTCAACCGCTTCGAGACGACGAACTACTGAACCAGTGAACCGAAGGGCCCGCGACCACCAGGTCGCGGGCCCTTCGCGCGCCAGCCTCACGGCGCCAGCCAGGCACCCCACGGCGTGTTGCGGGCGACCCAGAAGAGGAGCAACAGGACGAGCGCGATGCTGACAGTGCGCGTGCTCGGCCCCGCGACGGGCTCGCCGCGCCAGGCCTTGCGCACCCACAGGACCCATCCGAAGGCCAGGAACGGGATGCTCGCGACGAAGTAGAGGTTGCTCGACGCCGCGCCGACGACGTCGAGACGGGTGAGGTCGTTGACCGCCCGCAGTCCGCCGCAGCCGGGGCACGGGTGGCCGGTGAGCGCCAGGAACGGGCAGAACCCCCACGAGCCCTGCTCGTGGGGGTCACGCAGGTGGAGGGCGACGCTCGCCGCAGCGACCGACGCGGCCAGGCCGAGGGGCGTCGCCAGCTCACGCACGCGGCGCGAGCTGCGGGCGACCGAGGCGGTCAGCGCCTCAGTGGCCGGTGCCCTCACCGAAGCCCATCTTGTTCAGGACGACGAGCGCGACCGGGGCGATCGCCAGGATCACGACACCGACCCAGAAGAGGGTCCAGTTGAGCGGCGAGAACATCAGACCGATGCCGCCCACGACGAACGCAGCCAGACCGATGAAGACCGCGGTCCAGGCCGCGGGGGTGTTGCCGTGAGAGTCAGACATGCGCGTGGTTCTCCTCGTCGTGCTGCGATTGCGGCGACAGTCTAGTCAGGCTTGCGGGCTGTCGTGGTCGTCCGGGTCACGAGTCGGATCGTGACCTGCGTCAAGCGACTTCCACAGGTCGATGCTCGACTGCTGCTCGAGCGGCACACCCGCCGGGCCCTCGCCCTGCGTCGGGGCGTCGTACCGGCTCCCCATCTCGGGCCAGTGCGGCGCCAGCACGACGGCCAGTACGGCCACCAGGAGCGCGACCACACCTGTCGCGAGGGCGGTGTGCCACCAGGTGTCGCTCATCCAGACGCGCGCCTGCCCACAGCCGGCCACGTGGCCGATCCGCTCGGCGACCTTCCGCTCCGTCAGGTCGCGCAGGGACCAGGCTGCCTCGACCGCCGTGGCGAGGTAGCCGGCCGCAGCGAGCACGGCCACGACGGCCATCGCCCGGCGGACCGGTCCGCGGGTGACCAGCAGGACACCCCACGCCGCGAGCAGGACCAGAGCGACCGCCCCGGCCAGCGGGGAGCGCTGGGCGAAGTCCGACCACACGATGCCGGCCGGGAGGTCTGCGGGGTTGCACGAGCCGGTCGGCCGGTGCGCCTCGGTCCAGGTCTTGTTGCCGGCGACGGCCGCCAGCCCCGCGGTCGCCAGGCCCAGCAGGGCGACAGGCCCGAAGGTACGCCGGCCCCGGCTCGCGCCCGCGGTCTCGCGCTGGGTCACGCCAGGGCCTCGGCCGGCCCCAGCAGGTCGGCGTCGAAGCAGGTGCGGTCGCCGGTGTGGCAGGCAGCCCCGACCTGGTCGACCTTCACCAGGATGGTGTCACCGTCGCAGTCCAGACGGACCTCCTTGACGTGCTGCACGTGGCCGGAGGTGTCGCCCTTGGCCCAGTACTCCTGACGGCTGCGGCTCCAGTAGACGGCGCGACCAGTGGTCAGGGTGCGGCGCAGGGCCTCGTCGTCCATCCAGCCCATCATCAGCACCTCGCCGGAGTCGAACTGCTGGGCGATCGCCGGCACCAGGCCGTCGGCGGTGCGCTTCAGGCGGGCGGCGATGGTCGGGTCGAGCTGCTGGTCGGTCACGCGCCAAGGTTAGTGGCTCGCGGGTGACCGCAGCCCCTCGAGGTACGCGTGCACCAGCGCCACCGCGGACGCGCCCTCACCGCTCGCCGTCGCGACGCGCTTCATCGAGCCGGACCGGATGTCGCCGGCGGCGAAGACGCCGGGCACGCAGGTCGCGAGGTTGGCCGGCGGCAGGCCGTCGGCCCAGCACTCCGCCGGCACGTCGCGCCCGGTGAGCACGAACCCGCGCTCGTCGCGGCGTACGTCTTCGGGCAGCCAGTCCCCGTGTGCGGCGGCGCCGATGAGGAGGAAGAGACCACCCGCGCCGACACGCTCCTCGGCGCCGGTGCTCAGGTCCCTGAGCCGCAGCCAGCCGAGCTGGCCGCTCTCGTCGGCACCACCGTCGACGATCTGCGTGGTGGGGCGCACGGTGATCCGCGGGTTCCACTCGATCTCGTCGATGAGGTACTTCGACATGGTGGCGGCCAGGCCGTCGCGCCGGACGAGGATCGTGACCGACCGCGCGAAGCGCGCCAGGTGCACGGCGGCCTGGCCGGCGGAGTTGCCGCCGCCGACCACGTACACGTCACGGTCCTCCATCTCGCGCGCCGCCGTCATCGCCGCTCCGTAGTTGACCCCGGCTCCGACGAGGTCCTCGAGCGGCGTCACGCCGAGGCGCCGATAGGTGACGCCCGAGGCGACGAGGACGGCGTGGGCGCGCAGCTCGCCGCCCTCGGTGACCAGCGTGTGGGGCGCACCGTCGGCACCGGGACGCAGCTCGACCACCGGCCAGCCCGTGAAGAACCGGACGCCGAAGCGGATCGCCTGGGTGCGGGCACGCTGCGCCAGGCGCATGCCGGAGATGCCGCGCGGGAAGCCGAGGTAGTTGCGGATCATCGAGCTGGTGCCGGCCTGTCCACCGATGACGTCCGACTCGATGACCACCGTGGTGAGGCCCTCGGAGGCGCCGTAGACCGCGGCAGCGAGGCCCGCCGGCCCGGCTCCGACGACGGCGAGGTCCACGACGGTGTCGACCTCGATGTCGGACGGGCGGCCGTAGATCAGGGCTGCGAGCTCCCTAACCGACGACGGCGCGATGATCGGCCGGTCGGCGAACGGCCGCGACGACAGGTGCACGAGGGGAAACCGCGGCGGCCCGTCGTGCAGTGCCAGCGCCTCCTGGCCCTGCGGCGAGTCCGGCGCATAGGTCCGGTGGGGGAAGCCGGTCCGGTCCAGGAAGTCGCGGACTGCGAGCGCGAGCGGCGAGCTGTCGGGCGTGATCACGCGGACGGTGTCGATCTCGGAGGTCGCGACGGTCGCGCCCCAGTCGCTGAGCAGCTCGACCACCGCGTAGTGGAACTCCTCGTCGCGCAGGCCCTGGGGCAGCAGGAGGTGGGTGTCGAACTTGCCCTTCTGCAGCGCGGGGCGCAGCGCCATGGTCTCGGCGCCGAACCGGCTGATCGGGATCGCCACGATCCTCCGTGCGGTGGGCACGAGGACCCGCCACTCGTGCATCGCGGCCAGCAGGGATGCGTCGGGCAGCTGGGAGTCGCTCACGACCATCGCGACGGGCTGCCCGGCGGCCACCGCGGCCGTCATGGTCGCCGTCGCCTCGGCCGCGGTCGCGGCCGCGCGGACGTCGTACTCCTGCTCGTAGCGGCGGAAGTGCTCGGTCAGGACGTCGAGGAACTCCCCGGAGACGAGGAGGATGATCGGGTCGGCCACGCCGCCATCCTCCCTGACCGCGCCCCGTTCCGGGAGGCTGCTGGGCCTGGTCAGTGGGCCTGCTGCGCGACCCAGCTCGCGTGCAGGCCGGCATACGGGCCCGGACGGTCGACGAGCACCGCGTGCGGACCGCGCTGCACGATCCGGCCGCGGTCGACGACGACGACCTCGTCGGCGTTCTCCGCCGTGGTGAGGCGGTGGGCGATCGTGACCGACGTGCGGCCCGACATCAGCTGCTCCAGGGCCCGGGCCATCCGCATCTCGAGCTGCGGGTCGACCGCGCTGGTCGCCTCGTCGAGGACCAGCAGGTCCGGGTCGGTCAGGTGGGCCCGCAGGAGGGCGACGAGCTGCCGCTCCCCCGCGCTCATCGACTCACCCCGCTGGCCGACCTGGGTGTCGAGCCCGTGCGGGAGCGCCTCCAGCCAGTCACTGATGCCGAGCTCGCGGGCCGAGGCCTGGATCTCCTCGTCGGTCGCACCGTCGCGGCCCCACTGCACGTTCGCCCGCAGGGTGTCGTCGATGAGGAAGCCCTCCTGCGGCACGAGCACGACGCTGCGGCGCAGCGAGGCGTTGGCGATCCGGCGTACGTCGACACCGTCGAGGAGCACCTCTCCGGAGGTGGGGTCCATGAGGCGGGTCAGCAGCTTGGCCAGGGTCGACTTGCCCGAGCCCGTCTCCCCCACCACCGCGACACGAGTGCCCGAGGTGACGTGCAGGTCGATGTCCTGCAGCACCAGCGGACCTCCGGGGTAGCCGAAGGAGACGCCACGGAAGGCGACGTCGATCGGGCCGCGCGGCAGCACCTCGCCGTCGGCGCCGGGGTCGACCAGCTCCGCCGGGGTGTCGAGCACGCCGATGACGCGGCGCCAGCCTGCCAGGGCGTTCTGCGCATCGGTCAGCACCTGCGTGCCCATCTGGACGGGGCCGACGAACAAGGTGACGAGGAAGGCGAAGGCGATGACCTCGCCGGCCGTGATCTGGCCGGCGAACCCGAGCCAGATGCCGATCACGAGGACGCCGGCATTGGCCAGCCCACCCGAGAGGCCGCCCAGCGAGAAGGAGAACGCCGTGAAGCCCTGGGCCTTGGTGGCCGCGAGCTGGTTGGCGGCGATCGCCTCGTCGATGCGGGCCTGCGTGCGCTCCTGGACGGCATAGGCACGGATGACGGCGGCGCCGACGACGGGCTCGGCGATCGCGCCGAGCATCACGCCGACCTGCGCACGCACGACGCCGTACGCGTCGGAGAGCCGCTGCTGGAACCAGCGCAGGCTGAGGAAGAGCGGAAGGAAGCAGACCCAGACCACGAGGCAGAGCTGCCAGCTGTAGACGAGCATGATCACGGTCGCGACCAGGATCTGGCCGATGCTGACGATGGCGAAGACTCCGCCGAAGACGAGGAACTGCGACACCTGGTCGACGTCACTGGTCACCCGGCTGACGAGAGCCCCGCGCCGCTCGGTGTTCTGGGTCAGGAGGGGCAGGTCGTGGACGTGGCGGAACGCCTTGATCCGCAGGGTGGCCAGCCCACGCTCGGCCTGGGTGAAGAGCCTGCTCGTCATCAGGTACGACGCCACGCCCGTCGCCAGGATCGCAGCCATCGCGACGACGCCCATGCCGAGCATGTAGCCGAGGTCGACGGATCGCCCCTCGGCGAGGCCGTGGTCGATGGTCTTCTGCATCGTGATCGGCACGACGACCTGGCCGACGGTGGCGACCAGGGCCAGCAGCAGTGTCACGCCGAGGCCGTCGCGCAGCTCCGGCGAGATCCGCATGCCCCGGCGGATCGTGGCGAGGGCGGCGATGTCGGCGCCGGTGCCGACCGTCGGCTCGGGGGTGCTCACGCGTCCTCCTCCTGCGTCTCGTAGGCGTTGACGAGGTCGGCGTACGCCGCGGAGCGGGCGAGCAGCTCGGCGTGGGGGCCGCGGTCGACGATGCGCCCGTCGGCGAGGTGCAGCACCTCGTCGGCCAGCGCGATGGTGGCCTTGCGGTAGGCGACGACCACGAGGGTCGCGGCTCCCCCGCCCTCACGCAGCGCGCCGAGGATGCGCGCCTCGACCTCGGGGTCGACCGCCGAGGTCGCGTCGTCGAGCACGAGCAGGCGCGGCCGACGGACGAGGGCCCGCGCCAGCGAGATCCGCTGGCGCTGGCCGCCGGAGAGCGAGGTGCCGCGCTCGCCCAGCTTCGTGTCGAGACCGTGCGGAAGGGCCGCCACGAAGCCGTCTGCCTGGGCGGTGCGGAGGGCGGCCCAGACATCGGCATCGGCGATGTCGGCGCCGAGAGTCACGTTGCCGCGGACCGTGTCGTCGAAGAGGAACGCCGTCTGCGGCACCACGGCCACCGACCGGGCCAGCTCGCCGGAGGCGAGGTCGCGCAGGTCCACGCCGTCGACCCTGATCGCTCCGTCGTCGGGGTCGACGAGACGGGTGATCAGGTTGGTCAGGGTGCTCTTGCCACTCGCCGTCGCGCCCACGAGGGCGACCGAGCGTCCCGGCGCCAGCTCGAAGTCGATGTCGGCGAGCACGGGCACGCCGGCGTCGTACGCGTAGGAGAGGCGGTCGACCCGGAGGGTCGCGGCCCCGGCACCCGGCAGCTGCTCCGTGCCGTACTGCATCTCGCCGGTCGCCGCCAGGACCCGGCTGACCCGGCGGAAGCCGACCACGCTGCGCGGGAACTCGCCGAGCAGCCAGCCGATCGACCGGATCGGCATCGCCACGATCGTCAGCAGGTAGCCGATGGTGACCACGTCACCGGGGTCGGTGTGCCCGGCCTCCACGCGCGCGACGCCCACGGCGAGCACGACCAGGACCCCCAGCGACGGCACGGACGCGATCACCGGGTCGAACGCCGCACGGATCCGCCCGGCGCGCACGTTGACGTCGCGCAGCTCGTGGGCCACGGCGGCGAACCGCTCGGTCTCGTCGCCTTCGCGGCCGAGGGTCTTCACGACCTGCGCGCCCTCGAACGACTCGTGCGCGATGGCGCTGAGCCGGCCGCGCAGGGCCTGGGCGCGGGTCATCAGCGGCGAGGAGGCGTTCTGGTAGAGCACGGTGGTGCCGATGACCAGCGGGAAGACGACCAGGCCGATCACGGCCAGCACGACGTCGGCCGCGAACATCTGGCCGATCGCGATGAGCATCATCACGACCGTGCCGACTGCCATGGGCAGCGGCGCGATCGGGCTCCAGGCGGCCTCCACGTCGGCGTTCGCGTTGGAGAGGAGCTCACCCGTCGGGTGCTGCTGGTGCCACTCCATGGGGAGCCGGAGGTACTGGCGGGTGACCGCTCGCCGGTCGCGCGCCTGCAGCCGGTACTGCATGAGGCCCGCACCGAGACGGCGCGCCACGATGCCCACCGCACGCAGGATGGCGACGCCGACGAAGAGGCCGACGACGGCCCCGAGCAGACCCGCCGAGATCCGCCCGTCGCGAAAGGCCGGGAGCACGGCGTGCTCGGTCGACCAGCCGAGCACCCACGCGTCCGCCACGGTCAGCGCGCCGAAGAGGGCGCTGCCGATGGTGGCGACGGTGAAGATCCAGGGCTCGCGCCGGATCGCGACTCCGAGCACGGCGAAGCCGTCTCCGAGGGTCGAGGTCGGCCGTCCGGATAGCTGCGTCACGTGGTCGCAACCACCGCAGGGGCGCACGGCATTCCCGTGACGGCCAGTGGGCTTACGCTGGCCCGCATGACCCGGTCACCCGCACGCCTCGAACGTGAGCAGCTCTGCGACCTGGCCCTGGCGACCGGTCCCGATGCGCCCACACTCTGCGGCGAGTGGGACGTGCGCCACCTGATGGCCCACCTCCTGGTCCGCGACCGCCAGCCGCACAACGCCGTCGGCATCGTCGCCCGGGCGTTCGCGTCCCGGCACGACGATGCCGTCGCCCGCGTGGCGGGAGAGGACTTCGCGACGACGGTGGGAGCGGTCCGCGCGGCGCGCTCGCCGCTGGCACTGCCCGGCGTCGACGTGCTGGCCAACACCATCGAGTACTTCGTCCACCACGAGGACATTCGCCGCCGGGCCGGTGCGGCATGGTCGCCGCGGGAGCTGCCCGACGCGACGGTGAAGGCGCTCTGGCGGGCCCTCCCCCTCGTCGGCCGCCTGATCGTCCGCGACGCCGACATCCCGATCCAGCTGCGGCGCACCGACACCGGCGCGACCCTCCAGCTGCGCCGCGGACCGCACCCCGTCGTGCTCGTCGGCGAGGTCGCCGAGCTGGTGCTCTACCTCTACGGGCGCGGCAGCGTGGCGGACGTCGCCTTCGAGGGACCGGACGCGCACATCACCGCGCTCAAGTCCGCCGACCTGGGGCTGTGATGACCGGCCTCGGCATGCTCGTGGGCGGCTTCCTCGTCGTCATCGCCGACCTGCGCTTCGACGGCTTCGACGTGATCAGCGACCCCGTCGGCTGGATGTTCGTCCTCGTCGGGCTCGCCGGCCTCACCCGGCTGCATCCGGGCTTCACCGTCGCCGCGCTGTCCAGCGTCGTGGGGCTGGTGCTCTCGGTCGGCTCGGTCACCGCGCCACCCGGGGCACTGCTGGGCACCCTCGAGTCGGTCGCGATGACCGGCGTGGTCTTCGGCACCTGCACCGCGATCCTCGCCCTGTCCGCGGCCGAGCGCGATCGACGGGCCGCCCAGGTGATCCGCTGGATCGACCTCGCGCTGACCGCTGTCGGCCTCGTCGCGTTCACGGCGGTCGACGGCGGGCAGGTCCAGGTGCACAGCGACCTGGCACCCGTGGTCGTCGTCCTGGCCGTCACGGCCTTCGCCGTGGGGATCTGGTTCCTCGTGCTCGCCTGGCGCGTACGCCGGGAGCCGGCGTACGCGCCAGGCCGGCGCTGATCGGTCGAGGTCAGCGCGGGTCGACGTAGATGTCGAGCTCGAGCTTCCCCGTGCCGCCGTACGGCGTGAGGTCGGTGACGCCGGCCGCGGCCAGTACGTCGACGTCGAGGAACGAGTTGCCGGTGCACGCGCGCGAGTCCTGCACGAGGACCTCGACCGCGGCGTCGCCCATGATCTCGGGCGTCCGCGAGACCGCGATCGCCTCGTCACCGCCGAGCAGGTTCTGCACCGCCGCCGTGGCGATCAGGGTCTCCGGCCAGAGCGTGTTGGAGGCGACGCCGGCCTCGCGGTACTCCTCGGCCCAGCACAGGCCCAGCAGCGACATGCCGTACTTGGCGAGCGTGTAGCCGGGGTGGGCACCGAGCCACTTGGGGTTCATGTTGAGCGGCGGCGACAGCGTCAGGACGTGCGGGTTCGTGCCCTCGACGAGGTGCGGGAGCGCCTTCGACGTCAGCAGGAACGTGCCGCGGTGCTCGATCGACATCATCAGGTCGAAGCGCTTCATCGGCAGCTCGGTGGTCTTGGACAGGTTGATGGCCGAGGCGTTGTTGACCACGATGTCGATACCGCCGAAGCGCTCGACGGTGCGGGCGACGGCGTTCTCCACCGAGGCCTCGTCGCGCACGTCACCGACGACCGCGAGTGCCTGGCCACCCGCCGCCTCGATCTCCGCGGCCGCGGTGTGGATGGTGCCGGGCAGGCGCGGGTCCGGGACATCGGTCTTGGCGAGGATCGCCACGTTGGCACCCTCCTTCGCCGCCGCGACGGCGATCGCGAGCCCGATGCCGCGGCTTCCGCCGGACATCAGGATGGTGCGCCCCTCGAGTCGCTTGGTCATGCCCCTGCCCCTTCCTCGATGTTCAGCTTCTCCCTGCGGTGCAGGGCCTCGACGACACCGGCGTACCGGGTCTGCTTGATGGTGCCGACGACCGGGCCGCGCAGCGGCGCGAGCTCGGCTGCGCGGGACACGGCGGTCTGCAGGAGATCCTCGACGGGGGCGACGGCGTCGACAACCCCTGCCGCCAGTGCGGCGTCGGCGTCGAAGCGGTGGGCCAGCACCATCGCACGGTGCGCGACCTGCGGCGCGAGGCGCGCCATCGTCAGGGCCGCGAGCCCCGAGGTGAACGGGACCTTGATGGCGGCCTCCGGCAGGCAGTGGAAGCCGCGCTCGGTGCGGGCGATCCGCTCGTCGAGGGCGAGTGCGAAGAGCAGCGCGCCGGCGTAGCAGTGACCGTTGAGGGCAGCGACGGTCGGCACCTCGGAGACGAGGTAGCGCGCGACCATCGCCTGGTACGCCGCGGTGTACTCCGGATCGACGAAGAGCTCGGGCACGAGCCCGTTCGAGAAGAACTTGCCCTGGGCGGTCACGACCAGCGCAGCGGGGCCCTCGGTGGCCTCCACCTCGGTCAGCGCCGCGTCGAGCGCGGCGATCCGCTCGAAGGTGAAGCGGTGGTCGTCGTCGG
This sequence comes from Nocardioides jiangxiensis, assembly GCF_030580915.1. Taxonomy (NCBI): domain Bacteria; kingdom Bacillati; phylum Actinomycetota; class Actinomycetes; order Propionibacteriales; family Nocardioidaceae; genus Nocardioides; species Nocardioides jiangxiensis. The sequence continues at coordinate 430,460 of NZ_JAUQTA010000002.1, read as the reverse complement.
GAGTGTCACTGATGTCGAGGACGAAGACGTCGCCCTCGCGGGTCAGGGAGGTCATGGGAGGAGCATGCCAGATCGTTCGTGGCGCGAAGGAATTTCGCCACGACATTTTTGTCCGAGCGGAGGACAGGTCCATGCCCGAACGGCGGACTGTGTCATGGACGTCACGCCCGTACGTTCCTTGTCCATGAAGCGCTCCGCCCTCGCCCTCGCGGCTTGTCTCCCCCTCGTGTCGGGCCTGCTCCTCCAGGCGCCCGCCCACGCGGCGACGAGCACGACGGTGACGGCGACGCTCTCCTCCTCGACGGTCAAGGTCGGCAGCACCACGACCATCTCGGGCACCGCCTCGGGCCCCGCCGGGCGCGACGTCCGGCTCGACGTCAGGATCGCCTCCGGATGGCGCACCCTCACCACGTCCACCACCTCGAGCACCGGCGCCTACCGCATGGCGGCACCGAGCCAGTGGATCGGCGGGCACGACCTCCGGGTCGTGGCTCCCGCCTCAGGGGACGCCGCGTCCGGGTGGACGGGAGCACGCACCCTCACGGTGAAGCCGGGCTGGACCCCGTCGGGGTCGAGCAGCGACTGGCGCTGGCTGGCCACCGACGGTGACCACCCGCGGTACAACCCCTGCCGCGCCATCACCTGGAAGTTCAACCGCAACGGCGGCTACGCGGCGTCCCTCGACGACGTCCAGGGTGCGTTCCGCCGACTGGCCCAGGCCACCGGCCTGACGTTCGCCTACAAGGGCACGACCAGTGTGGTTCCCGCATCGGGGCAGTACGACCGGAGCGTCGCGATCACCGTCGGGTTCGTGTCGTCGCTGAGCGGCACCGTCGCGGGTCGCGGCGGCGGCACCTGGTCGATCCACGACGGCTACGAGGAGATGCTGCACGGCACCCTCGCCCTCGACCGCTCCGAGCACCTCCGCACCGGCTTCACGACCTCCGGGGAGGCCACGTGGGGCCAGATCATGGAGCACGAGCTCGGTCACGTGCTCGGCCTCGGGCACGCGGCGGGCAGCAGCCAGCTGATGTACGGCTCGGCCACGTCGCGCAACCACCTGATGGGGGCCGGAGACCTCAGCGCCTTCCGTGCCGTGGGCTTGCAGGCCGGCTGCATCCCCCACGCTCAGCGGACCGTCTGACCGCCTGACCGCTCAGCGGACGGGGTGACCCGCCGCTGCGAGACCGGCCTTGACCTCACCGATGCGCAGCGTGCCGAAGTGGAAGACGCTGGCCGCCAGGACGGCGTCAGCGCCCGCGTCGACAGCCGGCGCGAAGTGCTCGACCGCACCCGCTCCGCCGGAGGCGATCACCGGGATGTCGACCGCGGCCCGGACCAGGCGGATCAGCTCGAGGTCGAAGCCGTCGCGCGTGCCGTCGGCGTCCATCGAGTTGAGCAGGATCTCGCCGGCACCGAGGTCAGCAGCCCTGGTCGCCCAGCCCACGGCGTCGATGCCGGTGCCCTGGCGACCGCCGTGGGTGGTCACCTCGAAGCCGGACTCGGTGCGGGTCCCACCCGTCACGCGCCGTGCGTCGACGGAGAGAACCAGCACCTGGTTGCCGAAGCGGTCGGCGATCTCCGCCAGCACCTCGGGACGCGCGATCGCGGCGGTGTTGACCCCCACCTTGTCCGCGCCCGCCCGGAGCAGGCGGTCGACATCGGCGACCGTGCGGACACCGCCACCGACGGTCAGCGGGATGAAGACCTCCTCGGCTACCTTGGAGACGACCTCCATGGTCGTCGCGCGGGCATCCGTCGACGCGGAGATGTCGAGGAAGGTGAGCTCGTCGGCGCCCTCGGCGTCGTACGTGCGGGCCAGCTCCACGGGGTCACCGGCGTCGCGCAGGTCCTTGAAGTTGATGCCCTTGACCACCCGGCCGCCATCGACGTCCAGGCAGGGGATGACGCGGACGGCGAGGCTCACAGAGTGCCCTTGGTCAGCGCCAGCGCGTCCTCGAGCGTGAACTGGCCGGTGTAGAGCGCAGTGCCCGCGATGGCACCCTCGACACCCTCGCCGACCAGCGTCATGAGCGCCCGGATGTCGTCGAGCGTCGTCACGCCGCCCGAGGCCACGATCGGACGGTCGGTGCGGGAGGCGACATCACGCAGGAGCTGGAGGTTCGGGCCCTGGAGCATGCCGTCCTTGTTGACGTCGGTGACGACGTAGCGGGCGCAACCCTCGGAGTCCAGGCGGGCCAGCGTCTCCCACAGGTCGCCGCCGTCGCGCGTCCAGCCCCGGGCGGCCAGCGTGGTGCCCCGGACGTCCAGGCCGATGGCGACGCGGTCGCCCCACGTGGCGATCGCCTTCGCACACCACTCCGGCTGCTCCAGCGCGGCGGTGCCGATGTTGACGCGGCGGCAGCCCGTGGCCATGGCGGCCTCGAGGGACTCGTCGTCCCGGATGCCGCCGGACATCTCGACCTTGATGTCGAGGCGGCCGACGATCTCGGCCTGGAGCTCGCGGTTCTGCCCGACGCCGAACGCCGCGTCGAGGTCGACGAGGTGCAGCCACTCGGCCCCCGCCTCCTGCCAGCGCAGCGCGGCTTCGATCGGGTCGCCGAAGACCTTCTCGGACCCGTCCACGCCCTGCACCAGCTGGACGGCCTGCCCGCCCTTGATGTCGACGGCGGGCAGCAGCTCGAGGTAGTCGCTCATGCCCGCCATCCTAAGGAACGCCGACTCACGTACGCGCAGTGGCGCCGTACGGCGGACGAGCCGGCGACGCGCCACGGTGTCGGTTCAGGCGGGCACCGTCGCGAGCAGGAGACCGGCCAGCTCGGCGGGCCGGGTCAGCTGCGGCCAGTGGCTCGTCGGCAGCCACGCCCAGCGCAGGTCGGCGAGGGCATCGATGACCGTGAAGGACGCCGGCCACTGCCTCCGCCACTCCCCCAGCGTGGCCTCGTCGAAGCCGGTGCCGACGACCAGGGCCGGCACCTCGTACGCACGCGGGTCCAGCTCCCAGCCGTCGCGTGTCACCTGCGCCGGATAGGAAACCGCCGTCTGCTCGATCCAGGCGCGCTGCTCGTCGGTGAGGTCGCGCTGCTCCTGCTCCGTGAGCAGGTCCCAGTCGAACGCGATGACGTCTCCGTCGTGCTCGTCCGACGTCGTCGTCGGCTGGGGAAGCGCGTCGACGTAGACCGTCGCCAGGATCCGCTCCGGCAGCTCACCGGAGGCGGCCAGCACGTGCTTGCCTGCGGCACTGCTGCCCACGAGCACCACCGGCCCGGAGGCGGTCCGGATCGCGTCCGTGACGGCCGCGAGGTGCTCGGCGAAGGTGGTGCCCGGACTGGCGGGGAGGCTCAGCGCGACGACGTCGTGGCCCGCCGCCTCGAGCGGCGGCAGCACCGCGTCCCAGGAGTCGCCACCGAGCCAGAAGCCGTGCACGAGTACATAGGTCGCCATGCCCCCACCATGGCACCGACCACCCACATCAGGGTCCTGAGTACCCCTGCTCGACCTGCCGGAAGACCCTGTCGGACATAGCAAACCTGCAATACCTTCGAGACATGCGGACCCTTCCGGAGGACAGCGACTTCTACGCCGGCATCGCCCGGCAGGTCGGCGAGCAACGCACCCTGCGGGGGCTGTCCCAGCGCGAGCTCGCCGAGCTCTGCGGCACCACCCAGTCCGCCATCGCTCGGCTCGAGTCGGGGGTCCGACCCCCGCGGCTGGACACGCTGCTGCGCCTCGCCGCCGCCCTCGACTGCGACCTGGAGGTCACCCTCCGCCCCCGCACCCGACCCCACACCGCCAGGAGGACCCCATGACCACCACGCGCCTCGACACCGACGAGATCGAGTCGACCCGGACCGAGAAGTTCCTCGCCGTCATCCTCACCGTCTTCCTGCTCGTGGGCGGCATCTGGATGTACCTGAAGATCGGCGACTGGATCGAGTCAGATGACCCGTACTCCTCGATGACGGCGCAGCAGCACGCCATCGTGAAGACCGCCGAGGACGCCTCGATCGCAGCCGACCAGGCGATGCGCCAGCAGGAGACGGCCACGACCGCCCTCGACAAGGCGCGCGCCGACTACGAGGTCGCCCTCCAGGCCGGTGATCCGGTCGCCGGCCTGAAGCGGGACTACGAGGTGGCCCAGCGGCAGTACGACGTCGCCGCCGCTGCCGCCGCGTCCGCCCAGGCCCGGAGCGAGAAGGCCCAGGACGCCGCCAACCAGGTCTACCAGGACGTCGAGGACCGGGCGGACCGGATCCACGACGCGCGGGGCTGGGTCATCGCGGGCCTGCGTCTGCTCTTCGTCGGCGGCTGGATCGCGGCGTCGTTCGGCTTCGTCCGCCGGCTGCGGCACGCGGAGTCCCGCTACCTCCCGCTCGGCTTCGCCACGGTCGCGGCCGGAGCGGTCCTGAGCATCGTCCTCGCCGGCGACTACGTCTTCGACTACATCAACCCGCTCGACCTCGGGCCGATCGTCATCGCGGCCTTCGGCGCCGCGGTGACCGTGCTGACCTTCGTGGCGGTGCAGCGACGCCTCGTGGCGCGCATCCCCGGTCGACGTACCCGCAAGGGCGAGTGCCCGTTCTGCGGCTACCCCGTGCGCGACCACGGCCCGCACTGCGAGGGCTGCGGGCGCGAGGTCATCGCCGCGTGCGCGACCTGCGACCAGCCGCGACGCGTCGGCACGCCGCACTGCGCGACGTGCGGTGCACGCTGACCGTCAGAGGGTGCTGATCCAGTTGCGCAGGAGCCGGGCGCCGGCGTCGCCGGACTTCTCCGGGTGGAACTGCGTGGCCCACAGCGGACCGTTCTCGACAGCTGCCACGAAACGGTCGCCGCCGTGCTCCGCCCAGGTGACCAGGGGCGCCTTGGTGCGGTCGTTGGTCTCCAGCGTCCACTCGCGGACCCCGTAGGAGTGCACGAAGTAGAAGCGCTCTCCCTCGACACCGGCGAACAGCGCGGACCCCTCGGCGACATCGACGGTGTTCCACCCCATGTGGGGGACGACGGGCGCCTGGATCCGCTCGACGACTCCGGGCCACTCGTCGCAGCCGTCGGTCTCGACGCCGTGCTCGACGCCGCGCGCGAAGAGGATCTGCATGCCGACGCAGATGCCGAGCACCGGACGGCCTCCGGCGAGGCGACGGCCGATGATCCGGTCACCCTTGATCTCGCGCAGTCCGGCCATGCACGCGGCGTACGCGCCGACGCCGGGAACGAGCAGGCCGTCGGCCTCGAGCGCGGTGTCGAAGTCGGAGGTCAGCGTGACGTCGGCGCCGGCGCGCTCGACCGCACGCACAGCGGAGCGGAGGTTGCCGGACCCGTAGTCGAGGACGGCGACAGAGGGCTGGCTCATCGTCAGATGACGCCCTTGGTCGAGGGGATGCCGGTCTCGCGCGGGTCGAGGGCGATCGCGTCGCGGAAGGCCCGCGCGAAGGCCTTGAACTGGGTCTCGACCAGGTGGTGCGGGTCGCGACCCGCGAGGACGCGGACGTGGAGCGCGATCTGCGCCTGGAACGCGATCGTCTCGAAGACGTGACGGGTCAGCGAGCCGACGTACCCGTCGTTGCCGATCTGGACGTAGATCTGGCCCTCGGGCTCACCCGTGCACACGCAGTAGGGGCGGCCCGAGATGTCGACGACGGCCTGCACGAGCGCCTCGTCGAGCGGCACGGTCGCGTCACCGAAGCGACGGGTGCCCTTCTTGTCGCCCATCGCCTCCGCGAGCGCCTGACCCAGCACGATCGCGGTGTCCTCGACGGTGTGGTGGGCGTCGATGTGGGTGTCGCCGACGGTGTGGACGACGAGGTCGACCAGCGAGTGGCGCGCGAACGAGTTGAGCATGTGGTCGTAGAAGCCCACGCCCGTGGAGATGGAGGCCTTGCCCGTGCCGTCGAGGTCGACCTCGACGTGGACCTTGGACTCCTTGGTCTCACGGGTGATGGTGGCGGTGCGGCTCATGCCTGCTCCTTCATGACCTCGGTCAGTGCGTTCTTGAATGCGTTCATCTCGTCCGCCGTGCCGATCGACACGCGCAGCCAGCCGTCCGGTCCGGTCTCCCGGATCAGGACGCCGCGGTCCAGCAGCCCCTGCCAGACCGCGTGACGGTCAGCGAAGGTGCCGAACAGGGCGAAGTTCGCATCGCTGTCGGCGACCTGCAACCCCTTTTCGCGGAGCCACCCTACGGTTTCGTCGCGCTCCTTGCGGAGCTCGTCGACCTTGCCGAGCAGGTCCTCGGCGTGGCGCAGCGCCGCGAGGGCGGTCGCCTGGGTCACGGCGGAGAGGTGGTACGGCAGCCGCACGACGCGGATGGCGTCGAGGACGGCCCGGTCCGCAGCGAGGTAGCCGAGCCGCAGACCGGCCCCCGCGAAGGCCTTGCTCATCGTCCGGGAGACGACGAGGTTGCGGTGCACGGGCAGCAGCTCGAGGGCACTGGGGGTGCCCTCGCGGCGGAACTCGCCGTACGCCTCGTCCACCACGAGCAGCCCCTCGTCACCGAGCGCCTCGCAGAGCACCGAGATGGCGTCGTGCGGGAGCGCGGTGCCGGTCGGGTTGTTGGGGCTCGGCAGCAGGACGACGTGCGGGCGCTCCGCCTCGATCAGCGCCACGGCCGCGTCGATGTCGAGGGCGAAGTCCTCACGGCGCTTGCCAGCCACCCACGTGGTGTGGGTGTCACGGGCGTACTCCGGATACATCGAGTAGGTCGGCGCGAAGCTGACCGCCGTGCGCCCCGGCCCACCGAAGGCCTGCAGCAGCTGCAGCATGACCTCGTTGGAGCCGTTGGCCGCCCAGATGTTGTCGGCGGTCAGGCCGACGCCGCCATCGGTGTTGAGGTACGCCGCGAGCCCCTCGCGCAGCGCGCTGAACTCACGGTCCGGGTAGCGGTTGAGGTCGCGGGCTGCCTCGCGGACCGCTGCGGCGATGTCGTCGAGGCACGCCTCGGACGGGCCGTAGGGGTTCTCGTTGACGTTGAGCTGCACGGGTACGTCGAGCTGCGGCGCACCGTAGGGCGCGATACCGGCCAGCTCGGGCCGGATCGGAGGGAAGGTCATCAGGACTCCGTCTCGAAGCGCACGCGGACCGCGGCAGCGTGGCCGGGAAGGTCCTCGGCCTCGGCGAGCGTGACGACGTGGTCGGCGACCTCGGCGAGCGCGGCACGGCTGTAGTCGATGACGTGCACGGCCTTGAGGAAGGAGCGCACGGACAGACCCGAGCTGTGGCAGGCGCAGCCTGCCGTCGGCAGCACGTGGTTGGAGCCCGCGCAGTAGTCGCCCAGCGAGACCGGCGCGTGGTTGCCGACGAAGATCGCACCGGCGTTGGTCACCCGGGCGGCGAGCTCGGCGGCGTTCTCCGTCTGGATCTCGAGGTGCTCCGCGGCGTACGCGTCGACGACGGCGAGGCCCTGCTCGAGGTCGTCGACGAGCACGATCGCGGACTGCTCGCCGGAGAGCGCGGTCGTGATCCGCTCCTGGTGCTTGGTCGCGGCGACCTGCACCTCGAGCTCCGCCTCGACGGCAGCCGCCAGCGCCTCGCTCGGCGTCACGAGGACGGACGACGCGAGCGGGTCGTGCTCGGCCTGCGACATCAGGTCCGCCGCGACGTACGACGCCACCGCGGTCTCGTCGGCCAGGATGCCGATCTCGGTCGGGCCGGCCTCGGAGTCGATGCCGACCTGCCCCTTGAGCAGGCGCTTGGCGGAGACGACGTAGATGTTGCCCGGACCGGTCACGAGGTCGACCTTGCGGCACTCCCCCGCACCGTAGGCGTACATGGCGATCGCCTGGGCGCCGCCGACGGCGTAGACCTCGTCGACGCCGAGCAGCGCGCACGCTGCCATGATCGAGGGGTGCGGCAGGCCGCCGAACTCCTTCTGCGGGGTCGAGGTCAGCGCGATCGACTTCACGCCCGCGACCTGGGCCGGGACGACGTTCATGACGACGCTGGAGATCAGCGGGGCCAGCCCGCCGGGCACGTAGAGGCCCACCCGGTTGACCGGGATCATCCGGTGCGTGACGGTCGCGCCGGCGCCGAGCTCGGTGCGGACGTCGTGCTCGATCTCCGCCTCGCACGTGATCCGCAGGCGGCGGATGGACTCCTCGAGGCCCGCCCGGACGGCCGGGTCGAGATTGGCGAGCGCCTCCTGCAGCTTCTCGACGGGCACCCGCACGTCGGTCTGCTCCACGCCGTCGAACTTCGCGGAGTACTCCACGATGGCGGCGACACCGCGGTCGCGGACGTCCTCGCAGATCGGGCGCACGATCTCCACCGCATGCTCCACGTCGAAGGCAGCACGCGGCACGGCGCGGCTGTAGTCGGCGTTCGGGCTCTCGCCCCGGAGGTCGATGCGGCGGATCATGGTCCCAGTCTAGTGTCTGGGACATGTCCCGGACGCTGCCGTTGTTCCCGCTGAACACCGTCGTCTTCCCCGGCATGACCGTGCCCCTCCACATCTTCGAGGAGCGCTACCGCACGCTGGTCGAGGAGCTGCTCGAGGTGCCCGACCCCGCCCAGCGGGTCTTCGGCACGGTCGCCATCCGCGAGGGCTTCGAGGTCGGCGACGCGCACGGTGCCCAGTCGCTCTTCCGGGTCGGCTGCGTGCTCCAGCTCGGCGAGGCCGAGCGCAACCCCGACGGAACCTTCGAGATCGTCGCCGTCGGCCGCGGCCGGCTCCGGCTCTCCTCCATCCTCACCGACCGCCCCTACCCTGCGGGCGTCGTCGAGGTGCTCGGTGACGACCACGACGACGTCGTCGCGCCCGAGCTCGTCGAGCGAGCGAGGAGCCTGTTCGAGCGCTACCGGGGGCACCTGTCGCAGCTGCACGGCGAGGACGTGCTGACCGGCTCCCTCCCGCGGGACCCGGCGTACCTCTCGTGGACGCTGGCCGCGACCACCCTGCTCCCCCTCCCGGACCGCCAGTCGCTGCTGGAGGCCGACGACACCCATCTGCGCCTGGCGATGATCACCCGCCTCCTCCGTGAGGAGATGCGCGCGATGGACGTCGTCCCGTCGCTGCCGGCCGTCGATGTCGCACGGACCGGCTGGTCCCCCAACTAGTCCGTGGTCAGCCGGGCGGTGGTCCGGTCCTCGCCCCCGACCTGCGAGAAGGTCACACCCAGCGCATCGAGCGCTCAGCCGCCGCCCGGTCGTGCTTCCCGACGACGCGCGCGAGCCAGCCGCCTGCGTCGAAGTCGACGAAGAGCACACCCGAGGCGTCCTTCACCCCGGGCAGCACCTTCGTGTACGTCGCGGAGCGGGCCAGGCCGCTGCCCGCGAGGACCGAGGTGACGAAGTCGCGGTCGACGCCAACCACGACCTTGTCCCCCTTCGCCTCCCAGACGAGGTCGCCGCCCATCGGGCCGTGGGCTGCGGCCGTCAGTGCCTTCTCCATCCTTCCGGCGTCACCGTGCAGTACGGCTGCCGCCGGCATGAGGCCGCCCTCGTCGCCCGCCGGGAAGTCGGGGCCGGAGCTAACGGCGCCGGTCCACGAGCCGCAGCGCTTTGACCCGGGAAGCAGGACGCCGGATGGCCGCCTCGGGCGACCACCCGGCGACTGCGGGTGAGGTGACGTGCGTCAGGGTCAGTCGGTGGCGACCTTGATCAGGACGTGTGCCTTGTCGCCGTCCTTCCAGGACGAGAGGCCGATGCCGCTCAGCGGGGCGACGTTGTCGCGGACGTCCTTCGGCGCGTCGAGGTCCTTGAACAGGTCGTCGAGCCAGTTCTGGGCGTCGAAGTCCAGGAAGAAGCTGCTGACGGAGTCCGAGGCGTTCGGGACGAGCTTCTTGAACGTCTCGGTGTCACCCAGGCCGCGCTCGCTGGCCAGCTTGTCGGCGTACTTCGGGTTGACGCTGAGGATCTCGTAGTCGCCGCTCTCCTTGCTGACGATGAATCCGCTCGGCATGCCCTGCGCGCCGAACGTCGCGCGGACCTTCTCGACGACCTTCTCGATCTTGTCGGGGTCGCCCTTGATCTTGATGCCCACCGGCAGGGCCGTCGGGTCCATCTGCTCGAACGCGTCGCCGCTGAGGCCGGAGTCCACCGAGACCGTGAGGCCCTTGCCGAGCAGCGTCTCCACGTCATCGAAGGTCAGGCCGGTCTGCTGGGTCAGCATCTCCTCGGCCTGCTTCAGGCTCACGCCCGCCTCGTCCTCGAGCACGGGTCCGTAGAACTTCTCGACCGTGTCGCGCCATCCGTCCGGCAGACCGACCCCGAAGGCGGCCACGGTGGACTTCGGCAGCGAGGAGACGATGTCGCCGGAGGTCGCCACCTTCCCGCCGGCCTTGCTCGCCAGCTCGATCTCCAGGCCACCGTCGCGGAAACGGCCGACCAGACCGGCACCGGCGAACTTCTTCGCCTCGTCGGCCACGGCGTCCGGGATCTTCATCGACGAGTCGGCGGTCATGAAGTCGATCATGCGCTGGTAGCCGAGCTTCGAGCCGTAGGCGGTGATGATGCCCGGGTCGCCTGCCGCATCCGTCCAGGTCGCGTAGCTGTCGTCATCGGCCAGGGAACCCTTGGCGGCGGCCTTGACCACGGACTCCGCCTTGCCATCACCCTGCGCGACCACGAGCCAGTCACCCGAGAACGCCGCGGACAGCCGCTCCTCGGACGGGTCGAGGTCCTGGCCCATGCAGGAGAGGATCGCCGACTCCGCGGCCTTGGCCTTCGCGTGGTCCTTCGTCTGGAGCACGACGACCTCGGCGGGCTCCTTGCCCTCACCCTCGTCGAGGGCGGCAACGGCAAGGCGGTCGCCGAGCCACGGCTTGACGTCCTTGTCGTAGTCGTCGAGGTCCCCGCAGCCGTCGCCGTCACCCTTGAGCTTGTCGAAGAGCTCCTTGCGGATGTCGTCCTTGCCGCCGAGCTTGATCTCGTCGGCGATGCCGGGGAACTTCTTCAGCGTGCTCCGGGCGGCGAGCAGCTGCTCGCCGTTGGGGCTCATGTCGATGGCCATGTAGCCGAGCAGGCCCTTCGCCGGAAGGGCCTGGGCCGGCTGGTCGCCCTGGCCGTAGAAGACCTTGTAGCCCCAGACACCGCCACCGACGGCAGCGACAGCGAGCACGGCGCCGCCGACGCCGAGCGCCAGACCCTTGCGACGGGCGGGACGTGGAGCGGGAGTATCAGTCATGGTCTGTCCTCGAGTCAGTGGCGGAAGTCACTGGAGATTACAGACGAATCAGCCCACGTGCAGGCTCTGTCCACCGTGTTCGCCGCGGTCGTGCGAGAGAAGGACGCCGAGACAGCCCACGGCGGTGGCGAACGGCATCGCGCACCACGCCGCGCCCGGCTGCACGCGGAGGGCGGCGTGGACCGACGCCCCGTCCTTCGCGTGCCGGGCCAGGGCGACCGCGCTCTCCGGCCCCAGCAGCCAGCCGGTGAGGATCATCGCCGCCGCGCCCGCCACCGCGCCGAGCACGAGCGACACCACGCTGAAGAGCGGCGAGCGCCGCAGGAGGACGCTGCCCACGACGCCCGTGACCAGACCGACGGCCGTGGCGATCCCGACGTACAACCCGGTGGAGCGGAACTCCTCGTCCGGCAGGAAGAAGGGGTGGTGCGCATAGACCTGGCCGACCGGGGCGGGCTTCCACCAGGCCCACCAGGCGACGCCGGCAACCGCACCGAGGGCAGCCACGATGACGACGACGAGGAGCCCCGCGAGGGCCGTGCGCTTACTGGGCAAGGCAACCCGGCCCGAGCAGCTGCTTGAGGTCGGCGAAGAGCGCACCGCTGGGCGTGACCCGCAGGCGGTCGTCGAGTCGCATGACCGTCGTCGCGTTGCGTGCGAGGAGCTTGAGCTGCACCTCGGTGACACCGGGGTGCGTGCGCAGGACGTCCTTGAGCGACTCCACGACGGGAGCGGTGCACCGCGTCGACGGCAGCGAGATCACGACCGGGCCGTTGGGCCCGTCGGAGAGATCCGGGACGGTCACCTCCTGCCCCATGATCTCGGGGGTGTCCTTGCTCCGCGACAGCCGGCCACGCACCGTGATGATCGCGTCCTCGGTGAGGTACGGCGCGGCGAGCTGGTAGCTGCTCGGGAAGAGCAGGACCTCGATCGCACCCTCGAGGTCCTCCAGCGTCACCATCGCCCACGAGTCACCGCGCTTGGTGATCTTGCGCTGGACGCTGGTGATCAGTCCGGAGACGGTGACCGACGAGCCGTCGGCACGCTCCTCGTCGACGAGCAGCTGGCCGATCGAGCAGTCGGTGCCCTGCGAGAGCACGTGCTCGAGGCCGTTGAGCGGGTGGTCGGAGACGTAGAGGCCGAGCATCTCCCGCTCGTTGCCGAGCAGGGTCATCTTGTCCCACTCGTCGATGTCGGGGATAGCGACGTTGACGCCGAAGCCACCGCCCTCGTCGTCGTCACCGAGACCAGCGAAGAGGGAGTCCTGACCGATCGCCTCGTTCTTCTTGATGTCGACGTACTGGTCGACGGCGGTCTCGTGGATGACGACCAGCGCCCGGCGCTTGTGCCCCATCTCGTCGAACGCGCCGGCCTTGATCAGCGACTCCACGAGCCGCTTGTTGCACGCCGGCGCGGGGACCTTCGACAGGAAGTCGTTGAAGTCGGTGAACCGGCCCTGCTGCTCCCGCGCCTCGACGATGCCGTCGACGACGTTGGCGCCGACGTTGCGGATGGCGGTCAGACCGAAGCGGATGTCGGAACCGACGGCGGTGAAGTTGTGGCTCGACTCGTTGACGTCGGGCGGGAGGACCTTGATCTTCATGCGGCGGCACTCACCCAGGTAGAGCGCCATCTTGTCCTTGTTGTCCTTCACGGACGTCAGGAGCGCGGCCATGTACTCGGTCGGGTAGTTGGCCTTGAGGTACGCCGTCCAGTACGTGATGACGCCGTACGCCGCGGAGTGCGACTTGTTGAACGCGTAGTCGGCGAAGGGGACCAGGATCTCCCACAGCGTCTTGACGGCGTCCTGGGGGTAGCCCCGCTCGAGCATGCCGGCCTCGAAACCGGCGTACTGCTTGTCGAGCTCCTCCTTCTTCTTCTTGCCCATCGCGCGACGCATGTTGTCGGCGGCGCCGAGCGAGAAGCCGGCGAGCACCTGGGCGATCGCCATGACCTGCTCCTGGTAGACGATGAGACCGTAGGTCTCACCGAGGACCTCCTGGAGAGGCTCCTCCAGTGCAGGGTGGATCGGGACGATCGGCTCGCGGCCGTTCTTGCGGTGCGCGTACTTGTTGTGCGAGTCCGCGCCCATCGGGCCGGGGCGGTAGAGCGCCGAGACGGCCGTGATGTCGGCGAACTGGTCGGGCTTCATGGAGCGCAGCAGCGCCTGCATGCCGCCGGAGTCGAGCTGGAACACGCCCAGGGTGTCGCCCCGGCCCATCAGCTCGTAGGTCGGCCGGTCGTCGAACGGCAGGTCCTCGAGGACGACCTTCTCCCCGCGGTTCGCCTCGATGTTGGCGACCGCGTCCTCCAGGGTGTGGAGGTTGGAGAGACCCAGGAAGTCCATCTTGACCAGGCCGAGCTCCTCGCACTTCGGGTACTCGAACTGCGTGATGATCTGCCCGTCCTGCTTCGGGTCCATCAGCGGGACGACGTCGATGAGCGGCTCGCTCGACATGATGACGCCGGCCGCGTGGACACCGGTCTGGCGGATCTGGCCCTCGAGGCCCAGTGCGGTCTCGTAGATCGTGCGGACGTCGTGGTCCTGCTCGTAGAGCGCGCGGAACTCGCCGCCCTCCGCGTAGCGCTTGTGCTCGGGGTTGAAGAGCTCCTTGAGCGGGACGCCCTTGCCCATCACGTCGGGAGGCAGCGCCTTGTTGATCTTGTCGCCGATCGCGAAGCCGTGGTCGAGGATGCGCGCGGCGTCCTTGATCGCCTGCTTGGCCTTGATCCGGCCGAAGGTGGCGATCTGGGCGACGCGCTCCGCGCCGTACTTCTCGGTGACGTACTGGATGACCTCGCCGCGGCGGTGGTCGTCGAAGTCGATGTCGAAGTCGGGCATCGAGGGTCGCTCGGGGTTGAGGAACCGCTCGAAGTAGAGGCCGTGCTCCAGCGGGCACAGGTCGGTGATCTTCAGTGCGTACGCCGCGATGGATCCCGCACCGGAGCCACGGCCGGGACCCACCCGGATGCCGTTGTCCTTGGACCACTGGATGAAGTCGGCGACCACGAGGAAGTAGCCGCAGTAGCCCTTCTGCGTGATGACGTCGAGCTCGAAGTTGGCGCGGTCGATGACCTCCTGCGTGAGGCGGCCGTCGGGGTAGCGGAACTCGAGGCCGCGGAAGACCTCCTTGCGCAGCCAGGACTCCTCGGTCTCCCCCGCCGGGATGTCGGCGCGCGCCATGTAGCCACCGGTGGACTCGGTGAACTGGACGTCGCAGCGCTCGGCGATGAGGAGCGTGTTGTCGCAGGCCTCCTTGAGCCCGTTGTGGTCACCCCACAGCTCGCGCATCTCGGCGGCGGACTTGATGTAGTAGCCCTGCCCCTGGAACGCGAAGCGCTTGCCGCCCTGCTCGTACGTCGGCTCGGCCATGCGGCTGCCCGACTGCACGCAGAGCAGCGACTCGTGCGCCTTGGCGTCCTCGGGGGCGTTGTAGTGCGAGTCGTTGGTGGCGATCGGCTTGATGCCGAGGTCGCGACCGAGCTTGAGCAGGTCGTCGCGGACCCGCTTCTCGATGGAGATGCCGTGGTCCATCAGCTCGAGGAAGACGTTGTCGCGGCCGAAGATGTCCATCAGCTCGCCGGCTTCCTGCACCGCCTCGTCCCACTGGCCCAGGCGCAGCCGGGTCTGGATCGCACCCGACGGGCAGCCCGTGGAGACGATGATCCCCTTGCTGTGCTCGGCGAGGATCTCCTTGTCCATGCGGGGCTTGTAGAAGTACCCCTCGAGGCTGCTGCGCGAGGAGAGCCGGAAGAGGTTGTGCATGCCCTCGGTGGACTCGGCCCACATCGTCATGTGCGTGTAGGCGCCACCACCCGAGACGTCGTCGCCACCCTCCTCGGACGCGTTGCCCTTGCCCCAGCGGACGCGGCGGCGCTCGCCACGGGGCGTGCCGGGCGAGATGTAGGCCTCGATGCCGATGATCGGCTTGACCCCGTAGCGCTTCGCCTTGGAGTAGAAGTCGTAGGCGCCGTGCATGTTGCCGTGGTCGGTCATCGCGATCGCGGGCATGCCGAGGTCGGCGGTGCGCTGGAAGAGGCCGTCCAGGAGGGAGGCACCGTCGAGCATCGAGTACTCCGTGTGGACGTGCAGGTGCACGAACGAATCAGCGGAGCCAGACGACATGGAGGGCACTTTAGTCGGCCCCACCGACAGTGCCGGCACCCACGCGGGAGCCGGGCCAGACCATCCGGATGTCGGGCGCCTGCTCCTCGTTCTCCGACCCGTCGGTGTGCTCGGCCTCGACGAAGCCGTGACCCGCGTAGAAGGCGCGCGCAGGCAGGTTCGAGGTGAAGACCCAGAGGCCGAACCCGTCGGGCCGGAGCACCTTCACCAGGTCGAGGAGCGCGGTGCCGACGCCGACGTGCTGGGCGCCGGGAGCGACGTACAGGTCGTCGAGCCAGGTCGGGGTGAAGCGGGCGTAGCCGACCACGACTCCCCCGCTCTCCGCCACCCAGGTCTCGTCGACGTCGAGTCGTGCGGCGAGGAACGCAGCGATCTCGCGGGGGCTGTGGACCGACGGCGGCATGGGAGCACCCGCACGCGCGGTCAGGAACACATCGACGAGGTCGGGGACGTCCTCCGGCTCCGCAGGCCGGACCACCATCGCCTCGACCGCGACCTCGGAGACGGCGTCGGGCACGTCAGTGCGCGTCACGGATGACGTCGAGCGCGTGCGCCAGGTCGTCGGGGTACGGCGACTCGAACTCCACCCACTCGCCGGTCTCGGGGTGCGTGATGCCAAGCTTCACCGCGTGCAGCCACTGGCGGTCGAGCCTGACCCGCTTGGCCAGGATCGGGTCGCAGCCGTAGAGGGGGTCGCCGACGCACGGGTGCTTGGTGGCGCTCATGTGGACACGGATCTGATGCGTGCGCCCGGTCTCGAGGTGGATCTCCAGCAGGCTCGCGAACCGGTGCGCCTCCAGGGTCTCATAGTGGGTGACCGAGGGTCGTCCGTCGGCCATGACCGCGAACTTCCAGTCGTGCTTCGGGTGGCGCCCGATGGGGGCGTCGATCGTGCCGGAGAGCGGGTCGGGGTGCCCCTGCACGAGCGCGTGGTAGGTCTTCTCCGGCGTGCGGTCGCGGAAGGCCTGCTTGAGCACCGAGTAGGCGTGCTCCGACTTCGCGATGACCATGACGCCCGAGGTGCCGACGTCGAGGCGCTGGACGATGCCCTCGCGCTCCTTGGCCCCGCTCGTCGAGATGCGCACGCCTGCGGCCGCGAGGTGGCCGACGATCGTCGGACCGGTCCAGCCGACCGTCGGGTGGACGACGACGCCGACGGGCTTGTCGACGACCACGATGGCGTCGTCCTCGTGGAGGATCCGGATCCCGTCGTGCAGCTCGGGCTTGACCTCGAGCGGGTCGGCGAGGCGCGGGATGGTCACCTCGAGCATGCCCCCGTCGTGCACCCGGTCGGACTTGCCGACGGTGGCGCCGTCGAGCTGCACGTGGCCCTGGGCCGCGAGCTCGGCCGCGCGCGTGCGGGACAGGCCGAACATCCGGGCGATCGCTGCGTCGACACGCTCCCCGGCGAGGCCCTCGGGGATGAACACGGTGCGCTGGTCCACCTCACTCACCTCCGCTCGTCACGCGTGCCGTTGAGGCGTACGCCGCGGAACGCCTGCACGAGGATCAGCAGGGCCGCGACGTTGATGCACATGTCGGCGACGTTGAAGATCGGCCAGTGCGGGAGCTGGAGGAAGTCGACGACGTGGCCCTCGAACGGCCCGGGAGCGCGGAACACCCGGTCGGTCAGGTTGCCGAGCACGCCGGCGAGCAGCAGGCCCAGCGCGACCGCCCAGACGCGGTCGACGGCGCGCAGGGCGAACCAGACCACGGCACCGGCGGCGAGCAGGGCGACGCAGGAGAGCACGGCCGTGTACGACGTACCGGTGCCGAAGGCCGCGCCCGGGTTGCGGGTCAGCCGGAAACCGAAGAGGTCTCCGAGGACGTCGACGCGCCCACGGTCGGCGAGCCGGTGGACGGCCAGTGTCTTGGTGGCCAGGTCCACGAGGTAGAGCAGGACCGCCGTGGCGGCGAACACCACCCGGGCGATGCGCCGGGAGGTCGTGCTGACGGCGGGGCCGGCGATCGCTTCTTCCATGATGGGGCGAGTTTCCCACACCGCCCCAGACGCGACGAACCCTGCGCGCCCGGGGGTCGACGAGGGACCGGCGGACGCGCAGGGTCGGTGGCTCAGCGGCGCTCTTCGCGCTTCTTGCAGTCCATGCAGAGCGTGGCGCGCGGGAACGCCATCACGCGCATCTTGCCGATCGGCTGGCCGCAGGACTCGCACACGCCGTAGGTGCCGTCGGCGATGCGGTCCAGCGCGCGCTCGGTCTGCGCGAGCATCTCCCGCGAGTTGTTGACCACCGTCAGCTCGTGGTCGCGCTCGAAGCTCGTGGCGCCCATGTCCGCCTGGTCGTGGCCGGCGCCGTCGCCGGCGTCCTTGAGCAGGCCAGCCAGCTCCTCCTCCTGGTCGTGCAGCTCCTGGCGCAGGCGCTCGGCGTGCTCCTTGAGCTCGGCGATCACCTCGTCGAGGTCGGCCTTGGTCCAGGCCTCCTCGCCCTCCTTGAAGGGCAGGGTCTCCGGCTTCACCGGGCCGCTCTTGCGGACCGGTGCGGCCTTCTTCGCGGTCGCGGCTGCCTTGCGGGCGGTCGTCGTGGCCTTCTTGGCCGCGGGCGCCGCGGCCTTCTTCGCCGTGCTCGCCGCCTTCCGGGTCGTGGAGGCCGCCGCCTTCGTCGCAGTGGCAGCCGCCGTCGCTGCGGTGGACGGCGTCGCGGCCGCCTTCTTCGCCGGCGCTGCCTTCTTCGCGGCCGCCTTCTTCGCCGGGGCCTTCTTCGCGGCCGCCTTCTTGGCGGGCGCGGCCTTCGTCGCAGCGGGCTTCGCAGCGGCGGCGGCCTCCTCGGCCTCCTCCGCGCGGCCGCGTCGTCCGATCACCTTCTTGGCGGCGGAGACGGCAGAGCCGGCGATCTTCGTGGTGCTGCGGGGCATAGGACCTGGCCTCCTGGACCGGGACGAGGAAGGTGATCTGCGCCACCTCGGGTGCCGGAAGGCTAGTCGTTTCGTCCTACAGGCATCAAACCGGCTCGCGGGGTGGGCACCGATTGTCCGGGGCAGGCGGCCCGAAATGCCGAACCGGCCGGATCCCTCAGGATCCGGCCGGTCTCGGTGACAGGGGTCGAGGGCTCAGCCCTCCTCCTCGCCGAGGATCGAGCGCAGACGCTTCGGGCCCTGGCCAGCGGCCTCGTCGGGAGCGACCTCCGGGGTGCTCTCGAGCGACTCGAGCTGCTGGGTGAAGTAGCTCTTGAGGCGCGAGCGGTACTCCCGCTCGAACGAGCGCAGGCGCTCGACCTCGGTGCTGAGCTTGGCCTGCTCCTTCTCGAGGTCACCGAAGAGCTGCTTGCGCTTCTCGGCGGTCTCGGAGTCGAGCATCTGGGCGCGGGTCCGGGCGTCGGACTCCATCTTGTCGGCCTTGACCTTGGCCTCCGACTCGAGGCGCTCGGCCTTCGTGCGGGCCTCGCCGACGATCTTGTCGGCGTCGTTCTTGGCCTCCTCCACGAGCTCGTCAGCGTTGCGCGTGGCGATCTCGAGCAGGCGGGCGGCAGCGCTGGAGGCGTCCGCGACGGTGACGACGCGGATCTCCTCGGCCGGAGCGGCAGGCGCGACCGGAGCGGCCACGGGCGCGACAGGCTCGGGGGCCTTCACCGGCTCGGGAGCCTTCTCGACGACCGGAGCAGCAGCAACCGGCTGGCCGGACTGCGCAGCAGCCAGCTTGGAACGCAGGTCGTCGTTCTCCTTGGTGAGACGAGCAAGCTCGGCCTCCACCTCGTCGAGGAACTGGTCGACCTCACCCATGTCGTAGCCCTCGCGGAGCCGGACCGGAGTAAAGCGCTTGTTGCTCACGTCCTCAGGCGTCAGCGGCATGCCCTCACCCATTCATATGTCGAAGCGGAAAAGAAACTGTCAGAACAATAGCGCCTGTGACCGCGACACAAGGTCACGGCCACAGGCACAGGAAGCCGTCAGCTCTGGTTGAAGAAGCCACCCTCGGCGATGCGCGCCTTGTCCTCAGCGGCCACCGTCACGTTGGGCGGGGAGAGAAGAAACACCTTGTTGGTGACCCGCTCGATGTTGCCGCGGGTGGCGAAGACCAGGCCGGCAGAGAAGTCGACGAGGCGCTTGGCGTCGGCGTCGTCCATCTCGGAGAGGTTCATGATGACGGGCACGCCGTCACGGAAGTTCTCACCGATGGTGCGCGCCTCGTTGTAGGTGCGCGGGTGCAGGGTCGTGATGCGCGACAGCTCCGCAACGGTGGGCTGCGGGGCGGGGGTCGGGCGACGACGCTCGGTGATGTCCGCGACGGGCGCGGGGCGCGGAGCGGCCTGACGCGGCGCCGGCTGGGCTGCGCGCGGGGCGGCCGCGGGGGCCTCGTCGTAGTCGTCGTACTCGTCGGCGTACCGGCCCGTGTCCTCGACCAGGCCGAGGTACTCACCGATCTTGCGCATGGTGCTCATGCGGCTGTCCTCCGATACTCCTGCGCCACCATCAGGCGCGTTGCTTGTGACATTACTTGAGAGTCCTCCGTGAGCCGAGCACCGCGCTCCCGACGCGTACGTGTGTCGCGCCGGCGGCGATCGCCTGCTCGAGGTCACCGCTCA
The DNA here is from genome assembly GCF_030580915.1 of Nocardioides jiangxiensis. NCBI lineage: Bacteria > Bacillati > Actinomycetota > Actinomycetes > Propionibacteriales > Nocardioidaceae > Nocardioides > Nocardioides jiangxiensis. Next base: position 410,716 of record NZ_JAUQTA010000002.1, on the reverse strand, counting down.
TGCCTGCGGAGAGCACGGTGGCCTCAGGGTGGTCGACGAGGAAGTCGTGCCAGATCCGGGCCAGCCGGTCGAACGCGGCTGCCGGGTCCTCGCCCAGCGGGGCGACGGCCATCAGGCCGCGGAGGTTGAGGTGCTCTGCGTCGCCGACGGCGGCGGCCAGCACCGGAAGCTCAGCGGGGTCGGCTCCGGCGCGCCCGTCCCGGCCAGGCGGGTCCAGGCTCACCTGCAGGAGGACGTCGACCGACCGGCCCGCGGCTCCCCTGTCCAGCGCGCCGACCAGCTTGGGCCGGTCGACCGACTCCACCACGTCGGCGTACGCCGCGACGGCGGCAGCCTTGTTGGACTGGAGACCGCCGATGTAGTGCCACCGCAGGGCCAGGTCGCGGGACTCCGCCGCCTTGGCCTCGGCCTCCTGGTGGCGGTTCTCGCCCACGTCGGTCACCCCGAGACCGGCCAGCAGGCGCACGTCCGAGGCGGGGAAGAACTTGGTGACCACGACGAGGTCGACATCACCCTCGGGACGACCGGCCGCAGCCGTGGCCGCAGCGATGCGCGCGCGGACCTGGGCCAGATTGGCGGCGAGCTCGGCACGGCGCTCCTCCCCCGTCGACGGCACGCTCATCGCCGCACCCGGATCAGGCCGGCCAGCCGTCCGGCGCCCTCGGCGTCACGGCGGTGGGAGAACAGGGTGGTGTGCTCGAGGGTGCACGGCCCGAGGTGCGTGACGGCGACGCCGGCCCGCTCGAGCTGCGCACGCACCCCGGCGCCCAGGTCGAGCGAGGGCGTCCCCCAGGTGGTCGTGGCGCGGGTCGCGGGCTCGATCGCGGCGACCTCGTCCTGCATCTGCTGCGGCACCTCGTAGCAGCCGCCGCACACGTGCGGGCCGATCCATGCCGCGAGCGCCGTGGCCCCCAGCTCGCGCATGCGGTCGACGGTGGCACCCACGACGTCGAGCTCGACGCCCTTCCGCCCGGCATGGGTCGCGCCGATGACTCCGGCTGCAGGGTCTGCGAGCAGCACGGGCACGCAGTCGGCGACGCGCACGGCGAGCACGACGTCGCTGCGGTCGGTGACGATCGCATCGCAGACGGGCGCCTCGACCGCGGCGGGGTCGGCCACGGCCACGACGTTGCCGTGCACCTGCTGCATGTCGCAGAGCACCGCGCCGTCGGGCGCGAGCACGTCGAGGACGCGGGCCCAGTTGGTGGCGACCGCGGCGGGGTCGTCGCCGCTCGTGCGCGCGAGGTTGAGCGCGTCGTACGGGGATGCGCTGACCCCGCCGAGCCGGTCGGTGAAGGCCAGCTCGACGGGGTCGGCGTTCAGATGATAGGCGAACAAGCGCGCGTCACTTGAGGAAGTCCGGCACGTCCAGGTCGTCGTCGTCGAACTGCACGGCCGGGCGTGCCGGCTGGACGGGCTGCGTCGGCTGGACCGGGGCGGCCTGCTGGACCGGAGCCGGCTGCGGCGCAGCAGGAGCGGCCGGACGGGTCGCGGCGACCTGGCCGACGTTGTTGGTCGGCGCCTGGCGCGCGGCGGCCGGGGCGGCGTCGCGGCGCAGGACGGTGCCGTCGTCGCGCTTCTTCGGCTGACCGCCGTCGAAGCCGGCGGCGATGACGGTCACGCGGACCTCGTCGCCGAGGGCGTCGTCGATGATCGTGCCGAAGATGATGTTGGCCTCGGGGTGCACGGCCTGGGCGACCATCGCAGCCGCCTCGTTGATCTCGAAGATGCCGAGGTCCGAACCGCCGGCGATCGAGAGCAGCACGCCGTGCGCACCCTCGATGCTCGCCTCGAGCAGCGGCGAGGAGACGGCCATCTCGGCGGCGGCGAGCGCACGGTCGTCGCCCCGGGCCGAGCCGATGCCCATGAGGGCGGAGCCGGCGTTGGACATGACCGCCTTGACGTCGGCGAAGTCGACGTTGATCAGACCCGGGGTCGTGATCAGGTCGGTGATGCCGGAGACACCCTGGAGCAGGACCTGGTCGGCCTGCTTGAAGGCGTCGAGCATCGACACGTTGCGGTCCGAGATGGAGAGCAGGCGGTCGTTGGGGATGACGATGAGGGTGTCGACCTCCTCGCGGAGGCGGGCGATGCCGTCCTCGGCGGAGTTGGCGCGACGGCGACCCTCGAACGCGAACGGGCGCGTCACGACACCGATGGTGAGCGCGCCGAGCGAGCGGGCGATGCGCGCGACGACCGGCGCGCCGCCGGTGCCCGTGCCGCCACCCTCGCCCGCGGTGACGAAGACCATGTCGGCGCCCTTGAGCACCTCCTCGATCTCGTCCGCGTGGTCCTCGGCGGCCTTCTCGCCGACCTCGGGGTTGGCGCCGGCGCCGAGGCCGCGGGTGAGCTCGCGGCCGATGTCCAGCTTGACGTCGGCGTCCGACATCAGCAGCGCCTGGGCGTCGGTGTTGATGGCGATGAACTCGACGCCCTTGAGGCCGAAGTCGATCATCCGGTTGACGGCGTTGACGCCACCTCCACCAATGCCGACGACCTTGATGATGGCCAGGTAGTTCTGTGCTGCTGCCATGGCGGCTGTGCCTCTCCCGAATGGACGTCTGTGTGTGGGCAGTTGTGGGGAAGTGCGCGCCGCTGACGAAACCCTAACCCTCAACTAGAGCGTTATAGTTATGTCAACCTCGCGTTGAGGAAGACCATACGGACCGAGCGCTCGGTGTAAAGGTCCGACACGCCACGCTTCGCGTATTGCTGCGTCTTGCGCCGCGATTCGCCGGCCGGTGCGGTGCGGGTGGCCCGGTCAGGAGCGCGTGGTCGGCTGGCCGGGCACGCTGACGTCGTACGCCCGTGCGTCGGGGACGGCCTTGAGCAGGGAGCCGAGGACGCGCGACTTGGCGTCAGCCTGGTCCGCACTCCCCCACATCACGATCCGCCCGTCGCGGAGCTCGAGCGAGATCGCGTCGCGCGTGTGGACGTCGACGAAGGCGACCCGCCGCGCCACCGCCTGCGGAAGCACGCCGACGACGCGAGCGGCCTCCTGCAGGGCGTCCGCGTGGGTGTCGGCCGACGTGCGGATGAGTGGCAACCGGGCCGGGCGCCCCTTGAAGTCACGGAAGGTGACGCCATCGGCGTCCAGGCCGTGCAGTCCCGCACTGTCCTCGACGACCGCCACGGCGACGCGCTCGGTCACGACGATCCGGACCTGGTGCGGCCAGGCACGCGACACGTGCACGGAGGCGACGGCCGGCAGTGCCTCGACGCGCCTGCGAACGGCGTCCAGGTCTGCGCGCGCCAGCGGGCCGCTTCGGGGAACGGCTGCCGCGCTCCGCACCTGCGCCGGGCGCAGGAACGTCGTACCGCTGACCTCGACGCCGCGGACGTCGAGGACCGGGGAGGCCAGGACCACCCACCCCGCCACGGCGAGCACCGCGCCGACGACCGCGAGCACGACGAGGCCGCGCCAGGTCGCCCAGCGACGTGCCCACTGGCGCCGCGCGAACCGTCGGCGCGAGGCCTCGACGGTGTCGCCTGCGCCGGCGTTCCTGCGCCAGGGCAGGTCAGGCATCGCTGCGTCCGAGCAGGCCCAGGACCAGGGGGCCCACGGTGGTGATCGTGCCGGCGCCGAGCGTCAGCACCATGTCGCCGGGCCGCGCACGGCGGGCCAGCTCGGCTGCGACGTCGGCGAGGTCCGGGATGAACGCCACGGACTCCTCCGGGAGCGGCACCGCGTCGGCGACGAGTGCCCCGGTCACCGCGGGGTCGGCATCCTCCCGGGCCAGGTAGACGTCGGCGACCACGACGGCGTCGGCGGCACCGAGCTCGACGCCCATCTGCTCGCCGAAGATCCGCGTGCGGGAGACCAGGTGCGGCTGGAACGCGACGATCAGGCGCCCCTCCCCCGCGACCGACCGCGCAGCCTGCAGGTCGCCCCGGATCTCGCTGGGGTGGTGGGCGTAGCTGTCGTAGACCCGGACACCGGCGACCTCCCCCTTGAGCTCCATCCGGCGCTTCGTGCCGGTGAAGCCGGCGAGGCCAGCCTTCAGGCCGGCGACGTCGAGGCCGAGCTCCAACCCGACCGCGAGCGCCGCGAGCGAGTTCAGGACGTAGTGCTGTCCGGGGATCTGCAGGGTCAGCTCGCCGAGCGAGTCACGACCGGCACGGATCGCGAACGTCGTGCGCGTGCCGTCGTGACGGATGTCGTGCGCCTCGAGGTCCGCGCCGTCGCCGGCGAGGCCGTAGGTCACGACGCGCAGGCCCTTCGCCCGCGCCTCGTCAGCCAGCCTGCGGGTGGCGTCGCTGCCGATCCACGTGATCAGCAGGCCGCCGGGCTCGATCCGGTCCAGGAAGTCGGTGAACGCCGCCTGGTAGGCCTCTTCGGTGCCCCACTGGTCGAGGTGGTCCGCGTCGACGTTGGTCACGACGGCGACGGCCGGGCGGTAGACCAGGAAGGCGCCGTCGCTCTCGTCCGACTCGGCCACGAACACGTCGTCGGAGCCGTCGGCGGCGTTGACGCCCGTCGAGGTCAGGTCTCCCCCGATGGCGTACGTCGGGTCGGCACCCGCCCCCTGCAGGGCCACGGTGACCAGCGACGTGGTCGTGGTCTTGCCGTGGGTGCCGGCGATCGCGATCGTGCGCTTGCCCGCCATGACCGCGTAGAGGCCGGCCGAGCGCGGCAGGATGCGGAGCCCCTGCGCGACGGCTGCCACGTACTCCGGGTTGTCCTCCCGGATCGCGGTGGACACCACGAGGGTGTCGACGTCGTGGACGTGCTCCGCGGCGTGGCCGACGTGGACGCGCGCGCCGAGCGCGCGCAGCGCGTCGAGCGTGGGGCTGTCCGTGCCGTCGGAGCCGCTGACGGCGATGCCGCGGGCCAGCATGATCCGCGCGATCGCCGAGAGGCCGGCGCCCCCGATGCCGATGAAGTGGACGCGACCGAGCTCCTCAGCCGGCAGCAGCTGGTCCGGGACGGGGATCCTCATCAGCGGTTCTTCCTTCGGTGCGCGCTGCGTCCGGAACGGGCAGCCTCGACGGTGAGTGCGGCGAGCTTGTCGTCGGCGTCGAGCGGGATGACGTGTGCAGCGGCCTGGCCCATGGCGGCGAGGCGCTGCGGGTCGGTGACCAGGGGGACGAGGTTGTCGGCGATCCAGGCGGCGTCGAGGTCCGCGTCTGCGACCAGGAGGCCACCACCCGCCTCGACGACGGGAGCGGCGTTGAGCGCCTGCTCACCGTTGCCGATCGGCAGGGGCACGTAGACGGCCGGCAGGCCGACTCCGGAGGTCTCGGTGACCGTGTTGGAGCCGCAGCGGCACAGCACGGCGTCGGCCGCAGCGAGCGCCAGGTCCATGCGGTCGACGTAGTTGACCACCTTGTAGGGAGCGCCCTGCTCCTCCACGACGAGCTCGTTCCGGGGCCCGATCACGTGCAGGACCTGCACGCCCGCTCCCCCGAGCGCCCCGGCCGCTCCACTCACGGCGGCGTTGATGCGCTGCGCTCCCTGCGAGCCGCCCGTCACGAGCAGCGTCGGCCGGTCGGCATCCAGGCCGAAGGCGGAGCGGCCCTCGGCGCGCAGCGCGGTGCGGTCGAGCGTGGAGATCATCCGGCGGATCGGAAGGCCGGTGTAGAGGGCGGGGCGACCACCCCTCGCGGTCAGCGGCGTGTCCGGGAACGACGTCGCGACGTACGGCGTGAGGCGCGCGCCGAGGCGGTTGGCGATGCCGGGCAGGGCGTTGCCCTCGTGCACGACGAACGGGATGCCGCGCTTGCGGGCCGCGAGGTACGCCGGCACGGACACGTAGCCGCCGAAGCCGACGACGACGTCCGGCTTGATCCGGTCGACGATCTCGAGCGCCGCGGCGCGCTGGGCACGCATCTTGCCGGGGAACTGCAGCATCGCCTTGCCCGGCTTGCGCGGCAGCGGCATGCGCGGCACGAACTCGAGCGGGAAGCCCGCCTCCGGGATCAGCCGCGCCTCGAGCCCGGTCGTCGTGCCGAGGCACGTGATCTCCACCGAGGGGTCGTCACGGAGCAGCGCGGCGGCCGTCGCGAGCAGGGGCGAGGTGTGGCCGGCGGTGCCACCACCAGCGAGAAGGACACGCATTCAGAGACCTCGGGACTGCTGTGCGGGACGGGCGGGACGGTTGCGCTTGCGGGCGGCGAGCGCGGCGGCCGCCTCCGGCTCGCGGCGGGCGAACCCGATCAGGATGCCGAGGGCGATGAGCGAGGGCAGCAGCGCGGATCCGCCGTACGAGACGAGCGGGAGCGGGATGCCGATGACCGGCAGGAGCGAGAGCACCATGCCGACGTTGACGATCATCTGGCCGAGGAGCCACACCATGACGCCGAAGGAGACGTAGCGGACGAACGGGTCGCGCGTCTGGGTGGCGATGCGGACCGCCGCCCACGCGATGGTGAGGAAGAGGCCGATCACGAAGACCGTGCCGACCAGGCCCAGCTCCTCGCCGAGCACGGCGAAGATGTAGTCGGTGTAGGACTCGGGCAGCGTGCCCCACTTCTGCTGGGACGCGCCGATGCCCTTGCCGAAGAGTCCGCCCGACGAGAGCGCGAGCAGGCCGTGCGCTGCCTGCCAGCCCGAGTCGTGGTAGTCCTTGAACGGGTCGGTGAAGCTGAGCAGGCGCTGGCGACGCTCCGCGCTGGTCGTGGCCAGCCAGAACGCTCCGACGGCGATCACCGAGGCCGAGAGCGTGAACAGCTTGGCCGGGGCGCCGACGACCCAGAGCAGGCTCAGCGTGATCGCGAAGAGCACGAGGGCGGTGCCGAGGTCACGCTGCAGGAGGATCAGCGCGGTGACCGCACCGACGCCGGGGACGACCGGCACGATGATGTGCTGCAGCTCGCCGAGACGACGCTCCTTGTTGGCGTAGATGTGCGCCGCCCAGAGGATGACGGCGAGCTTGGCGAACTCCGAGGGCTGGATGACGAACGGGCCGACGCCGAGCCAGTTGGTCTGGTGGTTGCGCGTGACGCCGAGCGGGGTCAACGTGGCCGCGAGCAGCACCATCGAGCCCAGCAGCCCCAGCGTGGAGAGGTTGCGCAGCGTGCGCTGCGGCAGCCGCGCGACCAGCCAGGCCGCCGGCACGCCCAGGACCACCCAGATCAGCTGGCGCTCGACCACGGCGTAGGAGTTCCGGCTGTCCTCGTAGGAGGAGACGCTCGAGGCGCTGAGCACCATGAGCAGGCCGAGCGTCAGCAGGAGTGCCGTGCACCCGAGCAGCAGGTAGTACGGCGTCAGGGGGCGCTCGAGCGCCTCCTTGAGCGCAGCGAGACCCCGCGGTCGCTCGCGGATCTCGTCAGGCGTGGCAGTGGTCATCGCGCACCATCCTCCCCCGCGGCCTCGGCGTGTCCGCGGTAGGCGCTCACGCGTGTCGCGCGTTGCGAAGTCCGTCACGCACCGCAGCCGGCGTCGCGCCCGCGGCGAGGGCGAGCGCAGAGGCGACCAGGGAGCGGGTGACGGTCACGGTGTCGTCGGTGCCGAGCTCCTCGAGAGAGGTGAGCTCGGCGGCGGAGGTGGAGCGCTGCGGCAGGAACGCCCGCTCCACGAGCAGGTCCTCGACCACACCGAGCATGCCGACCCCCGGCATGCCGAGCGTGACGCCGATGGCGCGCGCGCCCTCGACCACGTCGGCCTCCCGGACCAGCTCCTCCGTCGTCGCGTCCGCCGCCACGTAGATGCAGGCCTCCTGCACGTGCTCGTACGCCGCGGCCCGCGAGGCCGCCGACCCCACGTCACCCTCCGAGCTGTCCAGGACGGCGGCAGCGAGCGCGCTCATCGAGCGGACGCCGGCGAGCTGCGCGTCGTCGAGCGCGACGACGAGGGCGTCGTACGGCTCGGGGTCCATGACCGCCTCGACGAGGGGCAGGCCCGCGAGCCCGGCCACCGCCGGCCGCTGCCCCGCTGCGAGCAGGATCTGCTCGACGAGGAGCGCCACCTCGGTCTGGCCCGCGCTGCCCGCGACGACCAGCCACGGAGCCGGGCGACTGCCGGCGGCGGTGTCCCGCAGGCGCCAGGCCAGCTCGACCTCGCCCCAGACCGGCACGCCGCGCAGGCGCGCCTGGTCCACCAGCGGTGTGTCACGGTGCTCAGGCGAGGCGATGACCAGGTCGACGTCGTCGGGGAGCGAGGCGAGCGCGTCGGGCAGCAGCTCGACGCGCGCGCCCAGCACCTCGAGGAGCTCGGCCTTCTCGGCCTGGTCGGCCTCGGACGGGTCGTCGTCGGTGAGCGGCAGCGCCCGCGCCGTCACGGTCGCGCCGAGGTGGAGCAGGTTGTCGGTGGCAGCGAAGCCCGCGCGGCCGAAGCCGGCGACGACGACGCGCACGCCTTCCCACGGCCCCGAGCGGTCCAGGGCCATGACGTCGCGGGCGTCAGGCACCGGCGACCCACTCCGCGTAGAAGAGGCCCATCCCTCCGGCGACCAGCAGGCCGGTGATGATCCAGAACCGGATCACGACCGTGACCTGCTCCCAGCCGAGCATCTCGAAGTGGTGGTGGATGGGCGCCATCCGGAAGATCCGCTTGCCCTTGGTCGCCTTGAAGTAGGAGACCTGCATCATCACCGAGAGCGTCTCCATGACGAAGAGACCACCGAGGATGAGGAGCAGCAGCTCCGTGCGGGTCAGGATCGCCAGGCCGGCCAGGCCGCCGCCCAGGGCGAGCGAACCGGTGTCGCCCATGAAGATCTGCGCGGGCGAGGCGTTCCACCACAGGAAGCCGAACGTCGCGCCGGTGATCGCGGCGGCGACGATCGCCAGGTCGAGCGGGTCGCGCACGTCGTAGCAGTTCGGCCCCGGGGTGCGGAGCTCGGAGAAGCAGGACTGGTTGGACTGCCAGATGTTGATCAGCGTGTAGGCGCCGAAGACCATGACCGAGGCGCCGGCAGCGAGGCCGTCGAGGCCGTCGGTGAGGTTCACCGCGTTGCTCGTGCCGGTCACGATCACCCAGATCAGCGCCATCACGACCACCGCCGGGATGGTCCAGGCGGTCCAGTCGCGCAGCAGGGAGATGTGGAGCGACGCGGGGCGGATGCCGTCCTTGTCCTCCATCCACGGAGAGATGGCGACGCCGCCGAAGACGAGTGCGATGAAGGTCTGGCCGATCATCTTGGCGCGGCTGCGCAGGCCGAGGTTGCGCTGCCGGTAGATCTTGATGAAGTCGTCGAGGAAGCCGACGAGGCCGCACCCCGCGAAGAGGAAGAGCAGCAGGAGCGCCGAGGCGGTCGGGAGCTCACCGGTCAGCAGCTTGGCGAGGCCATAGGCCAGCAGCGTCGCGAAGATGATCACGATGCCGCCCATGGTCGGCGTACCGCGCTTGGTCTTGTGCGACTCCGGACCCTCCTCGCGGATCTCCTGGCCGTAGCCCTTGGCCCTGAGCACGCGGATCGCGTAGCGGGTGCCGATCAGGGAGAGGATCAGCGAGAGGCCGCCGCTCAGCAGGATCGCCCTCATCGTTACTCCTTCTCCAGCAGCCCGTCGGCCACGTGCTCCAGCGCGGCCCCCCGTGAGGCCTTGACCAGTACGACGTCGCCGGGGGCGACGTTCTCGCGCAACCATGCCAGAGCAGCGGCCCGGTCGACAGCCGACACCGCCGTGCCGGACCAGTCTGAGATCTTGCTCGCACCCTCGAGCATCGGTGCCGCGTCGGCACCGATCACCAGGAGGACCTCCACGCCGGCCCTCGCCGCGTGGGCGCCGATCTCGGCGTGGATGCGCGCCGTCTCGGCGCCGAGCTCGCGCATCTCCGCGAGTACCGCGACCGTGCGGCGGCCGCTCCGCTGGCCGATGCCGCCGAGGGTGTCGAGGGCAGCCCGCATCGCGTCGGGGCTCGCGTTGTAGGCGTCGTTGACGACCGTCACGCCGTCGGCGCGGTCGTGGACCTCCATGCGCCAGCGGGACAGGCTGCGGGCCTCACCGAGCGCGGTGAAGACCGTCTGCGGGGCCACGCCCGCCGCCAGTGCCATGGCGGCCGCCGCGGCGGCGTTGAGCACCTGGTGCCGGCCGATCTCGAGCAGCTGGACGGCGGCCTTGCCGGCTCCCTGGAACGGCAGGTCGTCGCGGCCACGGAAGTGGAACGTCGTGGCGGGCCGCCCCAGGTCGTCGAGCTCGATGGCGCCGAACTGCACGCCGGCCGGCTCGATGCGCTCGTCCGCCACGGCACCCCACGCCAGCACGCGTGCCGTCGTGCGGGCCGCCATCGCCGCCACCAGCGGGTCGTCGGCGTTGAGCACGGCGACACCGGTTGGCGCCAGCGCCTCGACGATCTCGCCCTTCGCCCGGGCGATGGCCGCCTGCGTGCCGAACTCGCCCAGGTGGGCGGTGCCGACGTTGATGACGGCGGCGACGTCGGGGCGGGCGATGCCGCACAGGTAGGAGATGTGGCCGATGCCGCGGGCACCCATCTCGACGACGAGGTAGCGCGTCGACGTCGTCGCGCGCAGCACCGTCAGGGGTACCCCGAGCTCGTTGTTGAGGTTGCCCGCGGTCGCGACGGTCTCCCCCGCGGCGGCGAGCACCTGGGCGAGGAAGTCCTTGGTGCCGGTCTTGCCCTGGCTTCCGGTCAGGGCCAGCACCGTCAGCCCCGGGAGCTGGTCGCGGACGTGACGGGCCAGGACGCCGAGGGCGACGGCCGGGTCCTCGACCACGACGGTCGGAGCATCGGTCGGGCGGGAGCCGAGGACGCCGGCGGCACCTGCCGCGACCGCTCCCCCGGCATACGCATGGCCGTCCACGCGCTCGCCGGCGATCGCGACGAAGAGCCCGCCCGGCTCGGCGGCGCGACTGTCGACGAAGGCAGGCGCGGTGACGACGGCGTCGTCCCCGTGGAGCTCTCCCCCGAGGATGGTCGCGATCTCGGAGAGGCGGATCGGGATCACGCGAGCTCCTCCCGGACGACCTCACGGTCGTCGAAGGGGTGGACCACGCCGTGGACCTCCTGGCCGGTCTCGTGGCCCTTGCCCGCGACCAGGACGATGTCGCCGGCCACGGCCCGGGCCAGGGCGAAGCGGATCGCGAGGCGCCGGTCGCCGATCTCGTGCACCTCCGCCGGGCCCTCGGCCGTGCCGGCCAGGACGGCCGCGCGGATGGCCGCGGGGTCCTCGGAGCGCGGGTTGTCATCGGTGACGACGACGAGGTCGGACAGGCGTGCCGCGATCTCGCCCATCACCGGGCGCTTGCCGGTGTCGCGGTCGCCGCCCGCGCCGATGACGCAGATCAGCCGGCCGCCGGGCGCGACGAGCGGGCGCAGCGTGCGCAGCGCCGCCTCGACCGCATCGGGCTTGTGCGCGTAGTCGACGACCACGTGGAAGTCGCGACCGGTCTCGACGCGCTCCAGCCGTCCGGGCACCCCGCCGGATGCAGCGAGCCCCGCCGCCACGGCGTGGAGCTCGTAGCCGGCCTCGACGCAGGCGGCCACGGCGGCCAGCGCGTTGGAGACGTTGAAGTCGCCCGCGATCGGCACCGACGTCGGCGCCGTGCGCCCGTCCGGTGCGATGACGGTGAAGGTCGAGCCCTCCGGGCCGGCGACGATGTCGGTGGCGCGCCAGTCGGCGTCACCCCGCGTCGAGAAGGTCCGGACAGGTACGCCGTGCACGTCGCCGGCGAGCTGGTCGCGCAGGATCCGGCCGTGCTCGTCGTCGACGTTGACCACGGCCAGGCGGGCACGCTCGGGGGTGAAGAGACGCGCCTTGGCGGCGAAGTAGTCGGCGAGGTCGCTGTGGAAGTCGAGGTGGTCGCGCCCGAGGTTCAGGAAGACCGCGACGTCGAACTGGACACCGTCGACGCGGCCCAGCACCAGTGCGTGCGAGGAGACCTCCATCGCGCACGCGTCCACCTTGCGCTCGCGCATCATCGCGAAGAGGCCGTGGAGATCGGGCGCCTCGGGCGTGGTCAGGGCGGTCTTGATGTCCTCGCCGTTGACCCGCGTGCCGACGGTGCCGATGACGGCCGCGGCGACCCCGGCGTGCTCGAGGGCGAGCTCGGCGAGGCGCGTCGTCGTGGTCTTGCCCTGGGTGCCGGTCACGGCGAGCAGCCGCAGGTCGCGGGCGGGCTCGCCGTAGATGCGCGCGGACACGGCGCCGAGCGACGCGCGGGCGTCGTCGACCACCAGCAGCGGCACACCGCAGCCGGCGGCGAGCTCGGCGCCCGCCTCGTCGGTCAGGATCGCGACCGCGCCGGCAGCGACCGCCTGCGCGGCGTACGTCGCCCCGTGGACGCGGGTGCCGGGCAGGGCGGCGTACACGTCGCCGGGCTGGATGCGCTGGGTGCTGAGCGAGATGCCGGAGACCTCGGCGTCGGCCCCGGGGTCCGCCAGGCCGAGCCAGCCCGCGACCTCTCCCAGCGGGGTACGACGGGGCACGCGGGGTCGCCCGACGGGCGCTTCGAACGGGATCGCGTCGCTCACGGCTGGAGGTTACCGGTGCCGCGGCCGCCCCACGTCGTCTCGTACGGCGTGGCGGTGGTGTCCGTCGGCGGGATGCCGTACTTGCGCAGCATGTAGCTCATGATCCGCTTGAAGGCCGGACCGGCGGTCAGGCCGCCCGCGCCGCCGTTGACGTGGCGCAGCACCACGTAGACGGTGAAGCGCGGGTTGTCCGCCGGGGCGAAGCCGACGAACGAGTTGTCGTTGAGGTTGTCGAGGTACTTGCCGTTCTCGTTGACCTGGGCCGTGCCCGTCTTGCCCGCGACCCGGTAGCCGGGGATCCGGGCGAGGGGCGCGGTGCCCTCCTCCGGGTCGAGCACCGTCTCCATCATCCGCGACATCTTCTCGGCGGTGTCCGCGCTCAGCACCCGCGTCGCGGTGGCCTGCGAGGTGCCGACCTTCACACCGGTGTCCGTGGTCGCGGTGCCCTCGATGAGGCTCGGCGAGACGCGGACGCCGCCGTTGGCGATGGTGTTGACCGCAGCGATCATCTGCAGCGGCGTGACGGTCATGCCCTGTCCGTAGGAGATCGTGGCCCGCTGGATGTCGCTCCACGGAGCAGCGGGCACCACGCCGGCGCTCTCGCCGCGCAGGCCGACGTTGGTCCGCTGGCCGAGGCCGAACTTCGCCAGGTAGTCGCGGATCTCGCTCGGCTCCATCGTCTCCGCCGACAGCGTCGTGCCGATGTTGGAGGAACGCGAGAGGACACCGGCGAGCGTCAGCTTCACCGTGCCCTGGCGCCCGTGGTCGTGGATCGGCCAGTTGTCGCGCATCAGCACGTCCGGCACGGTCAGCCGGGTCTCCGGCGTCGCGTGGCCGGAGTCCATCACGGACGAGAGGGTCAGCACCTTCTCGACCGAGCCCGGCTCGTAGGGGTCCTGCACGCCCTTCGAGCCGTAGTACTCCTTGTCGGTGGCCTGCGGGTCGTTGGCGTCGAACGACGGGTAGTCGGCGTACGCGAGGAGCTCACCGGTGTGGCTGTCCATGACGATGGCGACCCCGGAGGCCGCCTTCCAGTTGCGCACCGCGGCGGCGAGCGTCCGCTGGGTGAACCACTGCGCGTCGCTGTCGAGGGTGAGGCGGAGCGGCCGGCCGTCGCGCGGCTCGGTGATCTCCGCCTCGGACAGCGGGACCTGGCGGCCCTTCACGGCGATGTAGCGCGCCTCGCCGTCCGCGCCGGCGAGCTGCTTGTTGAAGGTGCGCTCGAGGCCGGCGAGCGGTCCGTTCTCGTCGTCCTGGCCGATGAAGCCGACGACGTTGGCCCCCACGTCGTTGAGCGGGTAGGCCCGGATCGGGTCGCGCTCGGTGCTGAGGCCCTGGAAGCCCTGGTCGGCCGCGTCGGCGAGGGCCTTGCGCACCTTCGTCGCCGGGATCCGGTGGGCGATGATCTGGTAGCGCTTGCCGTCGCCCGTCGTCTTCCGGAGCTTCTCCAGCGTCGCGAAGTAGTCGACACCGAGCCGGTCGGCGAGGAACTTCGCGAGCTGGGGGGCCTTCGGCGCCGTGAGGAACGGGTCGGCGATCACCATCAGCCCGTCCATGGAGGCGGCCATGGCCACGCCGTTGCGGTCCTCGATCTCGCCACGCGATGCCGGCAGGACGACCTGCTCGAGACCCTCCTTGTAGGCGATCTGCGAGTACGACCCGGGGTCGATCGCCTGCAGCTGCACGAGGCGCGCGCCGTAGAACGACAGGACGATGGCGATGACCAGGAAGCCGAACTTCAGGCGGAACTGGCTGCCGGGGCGGGGGTTCACGTGGGTCCTTCGGGGGTCAGTTGGTGCTGCTGACTCCATGAGAACCCACGCCGACGGCCTTCGCGGCACCACCCTGCGGCGTGTCGGTCTGCTTCGTCGTCGGCTTGGCCTTGACCTTTACCACAGTGCGCTCGGGGATCAGCGACTCGGGACGCGCCTGCGCCGGCGCGTCGATCGGCAGCTTGGTGGCCGGCTCGTCGCAGGCCTGGGTGACCTTGTTGGTCGCGGTGTCGAGGAACCGCGGGCAGACCGGCATCACCATGCCGAGGCGGTTGGCCTCCTCGCCGATGCGCTGCGGGTCGTTGAGCGAGTCGATCTCGGCCTGCAGCGCCTGCTGCTCGGAGCGGAGCTCGTCGGCGTGCGCCTGCAGGTCGGACTCGGCGAAGGAGTTCTGCTGCATCGTCGTGTTGAACAGGAGCAGGCCGACCACGCCCGCGAGCAGGATCGCGCTCACCAGCATCACGAACGGCACCTTCGGCGCACGCACACGCGTGCGCGGGACGACGCGCAGGCGGGCCCGCTCGACGGCCTCCTCGGCGATACGGGTGACGCGGACGCGGGACAGCTGCGGCGTGCTCATCGCTGGGGGCTCCTTCGGGGGGTGTCTGCATGGATGCGCTCGACGGCGCGAAGTCGGACGCTGGCGGCGCGGGGGTTCTCGGTGAGCTCGGGCTCGACGGCCTTCTCGGCGCCGCGCGTGACGGCCTTGAACGGCGGCTCCATCCCGGCCGGCACGAACGGGAGGTCCGGCGGGACGTCGAGGCGGGTCGCCTCGGTGAAGACCTGCTTGGTGATCCGGTCCTCGAGGGAGTGGTAGGACTCCACGACCACGCGACCGCCGACGCCGACCGCCGCGAGCGAGGCCGGCATGGCCCGGCGCAGCACGTCGATCTCGTCGTTCACCTCGATGCGCAGCGCCTGGAAGGTCCGCTTGGCCGGGTGGCCGCCGGTACGACGGGCCGGCGCGGGGATCTCGGCGTACAGCAGCTCGACGAGGCGCCCCGAGCGGGTCCACGGCTCGATCTCGCGCTCCCGCACGATCGCCTTGGCGATCTTGCGGGCGAACTTCTCCTCGCCGTACTGGTGGAGGATCCGCGCGATCTCGTGCTCGTCGTAGGTGTTGAGGACGTCGGCGGCGGTCATGCCCGTGCCGTCGTTCATGCGCATGTCGAGCGGTGCGTCCTCGGCGTACGCGAAGCCGCGCTCCCGGACGTCGAGCTGCATCGAGCTGACGCCGAGGTCGAAGAGGACGCCGTCGACGTGCGACAGCCCCTGGCCGGCGATCACCTCGAGGATCTCGTCGTAGACGGCGTGGACGCCGACGAAGCGGTCACCGAACGGCGCGAGCCGCTCCCCCGCCAGCCGCAGGGCGTTGGGGTCACGGTCGATGCCGATGACGCGGGCGTTCGGGAGGGCCTCGAGAACTGCCTCGGTGTGGCCGCCGAGGCCGAGCGTGCAGTCGACCATGACCGATCCCTCGCGCTGGAGGGCAGGGGCCAGGAGCTCGACGCACCGCTCGCGCAGGACCGGGACGTGGAGGGGACGCATCGTCAGATCAGTCCTCGCCTAGACCTGTCCGCGAGCGGCGATGAGGAGGACCAGAGCCATCGCGCATCCGATCGAGAGCCCCGCGGACAGCACCATGACGGCCAGGGCCTCGCGGGCCTGGTCGCGTACCCGCTGTTCGCGGGTGCCGGTGCTGGCGTTCATTGGTCTCGACCCTTCGGAATCCGGTTGGTGTCGTCGCGGAGGACGACAGCGGATTCGCCTGACCAGGTCCCTGCCCACTTCCGCGCTGAGGGGGAAGTTGTGGCCTGGAGCCGGGGAAGTTGCCCCAGGGCACGGGCAGAAGTGGGCACGAGACCTCGTCCTGCGAATCCGCTGTTCTTGTTTCTCTGGTGGTGCGTGGTGGTGGAGCGGGGATCAGATCCCCGGGAAGACCTCGTCGGAGAGCTCCGAGAACTTCTGCTCCTGCTCCTCGGAGTAGGAGGCCCAGGCCGTCGGGTCCCAGATCTCGATCCGGTTCATCGCGCCGATCACCATCACGTCCTTGCCGAGCGAGGCGTACTCGCGCAACACGGCGGGGATGGAGATGCGGCCCTGCTTGTCCGGGACCTCCTGCGACGCCGCCGCGAACAACATGCGGACGTAGTCGCGAGCTCCCTTGTTGGTGACCGGCGCCTCGCGGAGCCGGTCGGTCATGCCCGCGAAGTCCTGCATCGACCAGACGGTCAGGCATCGCTCCTGGCCACGAGTGACCACGAGCCCTTCCGCCAGCTGATCCCGGAACTTCGCCGGGAGGAAGAGGCGCCCTTTGTCGTCGAGCTTGGGGGTGTAGGTGCCGAAGAACATCCGTTCTCCACCCCTTTCCCCCACTCTTCCTCCACTGCGCTCCACATTACTCCACTTCCCACCACCGTCAACCATGTTGGAGGCGTTTCCCTCCCCTTTTCGGGAAGTGCCCCTCATCAGCGCTCGCAGGCTCCTGTCGACGCCGCGCGGGGCCGTCTCGCGCTACGTTGTGGGCGTGGGAGTGGCAGCTGGTGACCTCGAGACGGTCACGCGGGTCATGGCGCGGGTCCGCGCCAACATGGAGCGCGTCATCGAGGGCAAGCGCGAGGTGGTGGACACCGCGCTGACCGTGCTGCTGGCCGAGGGACACCTGCTCATCGAGGACGTCCCGGGCGTCGGCAAGACGATGCTCAGCAAGGCACTGGCGCGGTCCGTCGACGGCACGGTGAAGCGGATCCAGTTCACCCCGGACCTGCTCCCGTCCGACGTGACGGGCGTGAGCGTCTTCGACCCCGAGACGCGACGCTTCGACTTCCACCCCGGCGGCGTCTTCGCCAACGTGGTGGTCGGCGACGAGATCAACCGAGCCTCGCCCAAGACGCAGTCCGCGCTGCTCGAGTGCATGGAGGAGCGCCAGGTCACCGTCGACGGCACGACGCTCGCCCTCGAGTCTCCCTTCCTCGTGATCGCGACACAGAACCCCATCGAGATGGAGGGCACCTACGCCCTCCCGGAAGCCCAGCGCGACCGCTTCATGTGTCGCGTGGCGATGGGCTACCCGGTGCCGGAGGCCGAGCTGGCGATGCTCGGAGCCCACACGTCCGCCAACCCCCTCGACGAGCTGGAGCCGGTCACGGACGCCGCCGAGGTCAGCAAGCTGATCGAGATCGTGTCGCGGGTCCACGTCTCCGACGCCGTGGGCCGCTACGCCATCGACCTGGCGACGGCGACGCGCACCAGCCCCGACCTGCGGCTCGGAGCCTCACCCCGCGCGACGCTCCACCTCATCCGCGCCGCGAAGGCACGCGCCGCCCTGTCCGGCCGCGGCTTCGTGCTGCCCGACGACGTCCACGACCTCGCCGTGCCGGTGCTGGCCCACCGGCTGCTCCCGGGCGTCGAGGCCTCCCTCACCGGGCGGACGCCCCAGGCGGTGCTGACCGCGATCCTCGGTCGCGTCCCCGTCCCCGCCCCGTCCTGAGGACGTCGGTCGCACCATGGCGTCGCTGACCGCCCGAGGGCGCACCCTCCTCGCCGCCGGCATCACCGCCACCGTCGGCGGGGTGGCCCTCGGGCAGCCCTCCTTCACCGGGGTGGGCGTGCTCCTCACCGCCCTGACCCTGCTCGGCCTGGTGTCGGTACGCCGCGACCACCCGGTCAGCGTCCAGCGCACGCTCGAGCCGCGGTGCACGCCCACCGGTCAGCCGGCACACGTGCGCCTCGCACTCGCCGGCACCACCGGCACCGGACCACTGCTCCTCGAGGACCGCGTGCCGTGGGCGCTCGGCGTCCGTCCCCGCTTCGTGCTGCCCGCCGCCTCGGGCGCGTGGGAGACGGAGGTCGACTACACGGTCCGCTCCGACGTGCGCGGGAGGTTCCCCCTCGGACCGCTGACGGTGCGGGCCGTCGACCCGTTCGGCCTCGCCGTACGGACGCGGGTCCTCGAGGAGGAGAGCGACCTCATCGTGACGCCGGCCGTCCTCACGCTGCCGGCCGTCGGCCGCGCCGGGACCTGGACCGGCGCGGGAGACAACCGGCCTCGCGCGTTCGCCAGCGGAAGTGCCGAGGACGTCACCGTCCGCGAGTACCGCCAGGGCGACCCGCTCCGGCGGGTCCACTGGCGGACGAGCGCGCGCACCGGGGAGCTCATGGTGCGGCGGGAGGAGCAGCCGTGGCAGTCCCGCGCGACCGTGCTCCTGGACAACCGCGCCCGTGCGCATCGAGGTCACGGTGCGGCCTCGTCGCTCGAGGCAGCCGTGACCGCGGCGGCCTCGGTGGCCGCACACCTCGCCGCGCGGGGGTTCGTCGTACGCCTGGTGACCGCGGACGGGCCTCCGTCGGCAGACGGATGGCACGACGGTGCGACGGCCGCCGACGCGGACCGCATGCTCGAGGAGCTCGCGGTCGTCGAGCCCGCCAGCCGCACCACGATCGACACCGCGTGGCTCAGCACGGGCGCGCGCCACGGGATGCTCGTCGCCGTCCTCGGCGACGTGCGCGACGACGCCGCCACGCTCCGACGCCTGCTCCACCACGGAGCGCCGGCCGTCGCCCTGGCCCTCGACGTCGACCGCTGGGCCTCAGCTGGTGGCACGCCTCCCGGCGAGTCGCTCCGGGCCGCCGGATGGCGCGCCGTGACCGTCCGCCCCGACACGATCCTGGCCGTGGCGTGGCGCGAGCTGGCGGCGATGCCATGACCACCCTCCGCAGCCCCCGTGTCGCCGCGCTGGCCGCGGTCGCGAGCTGGCTCGTCCTGGCCTCCTGGAGCCGCCTCGGCGAGGACACCGCCGGCTTCGCAGGCCGCCTGCTCCTGGCGATCGCTCTGGTGTGTGCGGCCGGCGTCGGCCTGCGACGGATCGGCCTCGAGTGGCCGTTCGCCCTCTCGGGCCAGCTCCTCACCGCCCTGCTGGTCCTGCAGGCTCAGCTGGGGACCTCCTGGCTGCCCACGACGGAGTCGACGCGTCATGCCCTGCTCGCCCTGGTCCATGCCCTCGACTCCGCCTCACAGAACCCGTCACCGGTCGCCCGCGGCCTGCCTTCGATCGTGCCGCTCCTTCTCGCCGGCGGCGTCGCGGTCCACCTCGTCGTCGACCTGGTCGCCGTGTCGCTGGGTCGCGTACTGCCTGCGAGCCTCCCGCTCCTCGCGGCCTGGGTGCTGCCCGTCAGCGTCCTGGGCACCGCGTCGGGCGCGCTCCCGTTCCTCCTCGCAGCTGCCGCATGGGTGGCGCTGATCGCGACCCACGAGCAGGTCGAGCGCGGGCGCTGGGGGCACGTGGCCGCCCACGGCCGCTCGGCGACGTTCCGCTCGCTGCGGCAGCTCGTCGTCGTCGGCGGCGCGGCACTCGTGCTCGCCACCCTGCTGCCCGGCGTACTCCCCCACCGCGAGCCCTACCGCCTTGACGGGGACGGTCCCTCCGGCACGGTCCGCGTCGCCGACCCCGTCGCGGACCTCCGGCGCAACCTCACGCGCGGCACCGACATCGACCTGATGCGCGTCACGCTCGGCGGCGACGCGGCACCCCCGTCGTACGTGCGACTGACGGTGCTCGACGAGTTCGACGGGAAGGCCTGGCGGGCCGGGCCCCGCTCCTGGCCGCCGGACAACGGGGTCGACGGCACGTTCCCGGCCGCGCCCGCCCTCGGACTGCCGGGGCGGCGCGTTCCCTGGCACGTCACGATCTCGCCGGCCTTCGCGTCGGACTGGCTTCCGCTTCCCACCTGGACGGTCAAGGTGGTCACGGGCGACAGCTGGCGCTACGACAGCAACCAGCTCGACGTGCACCGGGCCGGCACCCCCGGCACCACGGCGGGGCTGCACTACATCGTCGACGAGTACCGCCCCCGGATCGACGCCGCCCGGCTGGCGAGCACGCCACCCGACCCGACCCGGCCCGCCGCCGACACCGCCCTGCCGTCCGCGCGTCCCGCCTGGGTCCGCACGCTCGCCCGGAAGATCACCGCAGGAGCGAGGACCAACTACCAGCGGGCCGTCGACCTGCAGGAGTGGTTCCAGCACGACTTCACGTACTCGACCGACACGGCGGCCGGGAGTGGCTTCGCCGCGCTCGGGGACTTCCTCAACCACTCCCGCAGCGGCTACTGCGAGCAGTTCGCGGCCTCGATGGCGCTTCTCGCCCGGGAGCTCGACATGCCGGCGCGGGTCTCCGTCGGCTTCCTGCGCCCCCGTCACGTCACGGGACTCACCTACGAGTTCAGCGCACACGACCTGCACGCATGGCCCGAGATCTGGTTCCGTGGCGTGGGGTGGGTCGGCTTCGAGCCGACGCCGACCAGCCACACCGGGACGCTCCCCGCCTGGTCACGGCCGCGCACCCAGCCCTCGCCCAGCACCAGCGCAACGTCGACGGCGACCCCGTCGGCGGCTCCCCGGCCGGGCAACAAGCTGCCGGACGAGGGGCCGGTCTCCACGAGGTCCCACGACGGTGGCGTCCCGCTCCCGCTGGTCCTCGGGACCGGGCTGGTGCTCGTGGCCGGACTGGCAGCCACACCGTGGTTCGTCCGGCGCCGGCAGCGGGCACGGCGGCTCGGCTCACCCGACGTCGAGGCGTGGTGGGCCGAGCTGCACGCCACGGCGACCGACCTCGGCCTCGCCTGGCCGGCAGGGCGCTCGCCCCGTGCGACGGCGCACGCCATCGCTCCGCACCTCGGGGCCGGGCAGCAGACCGCGGCGCACGAGGCGCTGGACCGTGTGGTCACGACGCTCGAGCTGCGCCGCTACGCCTCCGCCGGGACCGGCACGGCGACCAGCGACGACGTCGCGACGTGCAGCGACGCCCTCCGCTCCGCGTCCGAACGACGGGTCGCGCGACGCGCCACCTGGTGGCCGCGGTCAGTCCTCGGGGGTCAGCGCGGCGACGGACGGCTGCGCAAGGCCGACAGCGCGTAGGTCGCACTGGCGAGCATCACGAGGAACCCGCCGACCGCGACGGGCACCATCTCCGTCACCGCACCCGACATCAGCAGCGCCACACCGGCGACGAAGACGACGCCCGCGAGGATCGCACGCTGCCGAGCGGCACGGCGGAAGGAGCTGCCGCGCAGGGTCGAGGCGAACTTGGGGTCCTCCTCGCTGAGGGCGCGCTCCATCTGCTCCAGGAGCCTCAGCTCTTCTTCCGAGAGTGGCACGGGCCCTCCTCCCTGCGTGTGATCGTTCGTCTCCAGTCTAGGCAGGTCACCGCAGTCGGGGTACCCGCTCCGGGCATTTTTTCAGCGGCGCGCGACCAGGTGCACCTGGCTGGCGAGCGGCAGGAACTCGGGAAGCGAGGAAACCGCCCGCTCGAGGTCCGCCAGTGCCTCCGCGGAGCCCGGCTCGTTGTCGTGCAGCGCCCCCGGCACGAGGTCGCTGAACACGCGGATCGCCTGGCGTGCCGACGGCGTGAATCCTGCACCCTTGAGGAGCTCCTCGACCTCCGCAGCCGTGAACCGGCGGCCCGCGCTGCGAGCACTCGACGGCACAGCACCGGGGCCGCCCACGAGCAGGTCGCGCGCCTGCTGGAACTGTCCGGCCATCGCCCGCGCGATCACCGCCGCGTGACGCTGCGCGACCAGGAGGCTGAGCACGCCACCCGGACGCAGCACGGCAGCGATCGACGCGAGGGCAGCGGCCGGGTCGGGCACCATCTCGATGACCCCGTGACACAGCACGACGTCGACGCTCCCGGTCGGCACGAGGGCCGCCAGGTCGGCGAGGTCTCCCTGCTCTCCCGACACGAGGTCGGCGACACCGGCATCGCCCGCACGGCGACCGAGCGCCGCCAGGGCGTCGGGGCTCGGATCGATCACCCGCACCCGGTGCCCCTGCTCGGCCAGGCGCACGGCGAAGCCACCCGTGCCTCCGCCGATGTCGAGCACGGTCGCACCCGGGAACTCGTCGAGGATGTCTTCGAGGGCCGCCCAGAGGACGGTCGCGCGGCGATCAGTGCCAGCCATGGCGCCCACAGTAGTGGTGGCCCGCGCCCGGCTCACGCCCCGGCGCGCAGGGCGGGCCGGAAGACGATCTCCTCCTCCACCGAGGTGTGGGGCGCGAGGCCCAGGGCCTGCTCGACCACGGCCAGGAACCGGTCGGACTCGCGGACCAGGTCGTCGGCCTCGCGCTCCGTCACCGACCGTGCGGAGCCGGCTTCGGCCGCCGCACGCTTCGATGCGCCCGCAGCGAAGAAGGTCGCCCACTCCCCCAGCTCCGGCGCCACGGTGGCCAGCAGCACCCAGGCGTTCTTCTGCTTCCGCAGGCGCGGGTCCGGATGCGCCCGCGCGGCGAGCAGCGCTGCTGCCGCGCGGAGTGCGGCGACGTGGGCGTGCGCGTAGCGCGCCGGCGCGTCCGTGGTCATGATCGCCTCCCGGAGCGACTCGGCAGAGCGCTCGAGGTAGGAGTGCGTGGTGGCGGGCAACAGCATCATCGGCGGGGCTCCTTCGGTGGCGTCGACCCTCATCTGTTCGAACACCTGTTCGATGGATCTCACGCTACACCCGTCCCCCGACAGATGGCCGCTCCGACGGCCCCTAGGGTCGTGGTCATGATCGAGATCTGGCTGAACCCTGCGTGCTCGAAGTGCCGGACCGCCGTGTCCGAGCTCGACGCGGCCGGCGCGGAGTACACCGTGCGGCGCTACCTCGAGCAGCCGCCGACGGTCGCCGACATCGAGGACGTCCTCTCCCGACTCGGCGTGGAGCCGTGGCACATCGCCCGCACGGCGGACGCGAGGGGTCTCGGCGTCACGCTTCCCGAGCGCACGCCAGAGCAGCGTCAGGCGTGGGTGCAGGTCCTCGCGGAGCACCCCCGCCTCATCCAGCGGCCGATCCTCACCGCCTCCGACGGCACCACCGTGGTCGGCCGCGATGCCGACAGCCTGGCGAAGGTCATCTCCGCCGGCTGACCCGCTCCCGGCCCTGCTGGGCTTAGGTTGCTCGGGTGGACTCTCTCGCGATGACCTTCACCAGCGGCTGGGCCAGTGGCGTCAACAGCTACCTGGTCGTCCTCGTGCTCGGCATCGCCGAGCGGGCCGGCGTCGACGGCATCCCTGCGGTCCTGGGCCGGTGGGAGGTGCTGGCCGTCGCCGCTGGCCTCTACGTGACCGAGTTCGTCGCCGACAAGATCCCGTACGTCGACTCGACCTGGGACGCGGTCTCCACAGCGATCCGGCCCACGGTGGGGGCGGTGCTCGGCGTCCTGCTGGCCGGCGACGCGACCTCGCTCCAGGCCGCACTGGGTGGCGTGCTCGGAGGCGGCACGGCCCTCGCCTCCCACACGGTGAAGAGCGGGAGCAGGCTCGCGATCAACACCTCACCGGAGCCGGTGACCAACGTGGTCGCGAGCCTGGGCGAGGACGTCACCGTGCTGGGGGTCGCCGTGGTCGCCCTGCACCACCCCGTCATCGCGGCGTCCATCGCGGCGGTGCTGCTCGTCGTCGGTCTCGCGGTGCTCTACGTGGCGCTGAAGTACATCCGTCGGGGCTGGCGCCGGTGGAAGGGGAAGGACCGCCTCCCCGCGGCCGTGGCCTGACCGCTAGGTTCAACGCCCATGGCACGCATCGCAGTGATCGGCGGCGGCTTCGGTGGCACGGCCGCAGCGGCCCGCCTGGCCAAGCTCGGCCACGACGTCACCGTCCTCGAGAGGTCCGGGCGCCTCGGCGGCGCCCTCGGCACGGTCGAGGCAGACGGGTTCACCTGGGACGCCGGCCCGACGATGACGCTCCTCCCGGCCGTCATCCGCGACCTGTTCCGCAAGTCCGGGCGGCCGCTGGAGAAGGAGCTCGAGCTCGTCGCGCGCGACGTCATCCGCGAGCACTGGTTCGCCGACGGCTCCGTCGTGACGCTCCGCGGCGGGTCCCGCGGCGTGCAGTACGACGCCTTCGAGGAGCTCGGCGCCGGCCTCGGCGCCCAGTGGTGCGACCACGTCGCGTCGTACGCCGATGACTGGGAGGTGGTCCGCCGCGAGTACCTCGAGCGGCCGTGGCGCCCCGAGATCGCGAGCAAGGAGGTCGTCGCCCGCCTGCAGTCGCGCACCATGCTGGCCAAGCGGCTCAAGAAGGACTTCCGCGACGAGCGACTGCGCCTGGTCGCCGGTCACCCCTTCTTCATGGACGGCCACGACCTGCGCAACGTCCCTGCCTGGATGGGCGTCAACGCCTACGTCGAGCAGAACTTCGGCACCTGGACGACACCGGGCGGCATGGCCGCGCTCGCGGAGGCGATGGCCGACCGGCTCCGCACGCGTCGCGTGGACGTCCGCCTCGGCACGACGGTGACCGACATCGTCCAGCGCGAGGGCCGCGCCGTCGCCGTCGCCACGGACGCGGGCGAGGTCGACGCCGACGCCGTCGTCTGCGCGATCGACCCGCGCCTGGTCCCCGCGCTGGCGCCCTACGTCGTGCGGACGACGCCGGCCATCCCGGCGTACGCCGTCCACGTCGGACTGGACGGCGAGGTGCCGGACCTCGGGCCGGAGACCGTGTTCCACGGCGACCCGACGATCGTGGTCCGCACCGGCGGAACCGCACCCGCGGGCTGCCACGCCTGGACGCTCTACGGCCGCGGCCACCTCTCGGAGGACATGGTCCTCGCCCTCTCGCGGATGGGCGCCAACATCCGGGCCAACGTCGTCACGCGTGTCGACCGCACCCCTCGCGACCAGGTCTCCGCCCTCGCGAACTCCCCGCTCGGCGTGCTGTGGCAGGGCCGCGACACGCTCCGCCACCGCCTCGGCCCGCGTACGCCGATTCCGGGCGTCTACGCTGCCGGGGCCAGCGCCACGCCCGGTTCGGGGCTCCCCTTCGTGGGCCTGTCTGCGTCACTGGTCGCCCAGGAGATCGGCCCCGCCTGAGCCGTGCGCCGGCGTCCGCGGGATCGCTCGCGCGAGCGTCAGCGGGTCTGCTCGAGCGCCTCGAAGATCTCACGCGTCGCCTTGGACCGGTTCAGCGTGTAGAAGTGCAGGCCGGGCGCGCCGCCGTCGAGCAGCTCACGGCAGAGCTCGGTGGCGAGGCGGATCCCGTTGGCACGGATCTCCGCAGGATCGGTCAGCCCGTCGAAGGTCGCCACCACGTGCTCCGGCACGGACGTGCCGATCAGCTCGCCCTGCTTGGCGATCGCGTTGAGGTTCAGGATCGGCATGATGCCCGGCAGGATCGGCAGGTCGACGCCGTGCGCACGCACGCGCTCGACCAGGGCGAAGTAGTCCTTCGCGTCGAAGAACATCTGGGTCACCGCGAACTCGGCACCGGCCCGGGCCTTCTCGACCAGGACCTCGGCGTCGTGGTCCAGCGAGGCCGCCGACGGGTGCCCCTCCGGAAACGCCGCCACCCCGATGCTGAAGCCGCCGCGGCCCGCCGCGAGCTGGACCAGCTCGACCGCGTGCTCGAAGCCACCCTCGGTCGGGGTCCACTCGGCGCGCGGACCCTCCTTGGGGTCGCCCCGGAGGGCCAGGACGTTGGCGACGCCCGCGTCGGCGTACGCCGCCAGGATCTCGTCGAGGTCGTCCTTGGTGTGGCCCACGCAGGTCAGGTGCGCCATCGGGAGCAGGCTCGTCTCCTCGACGATGCGGCGCGTGATGTCCACCGTGCGGTCGCGGGTCGAGCCGCCCGCGCCGTAGGTCACCGAGACGAACGTCGGCCGGTAGTCCTCCAGCTCGCGGATCGCCTGCCACAGCTGCGCCTCGCCCGCCTCGTCCTTGGGCGGGAAGAACTCGAAGGAGATGCTGCGCTCACCGGAGCGGATGCGCTCGGCGATGCTGCCCGTGGCCTGCGTCATGGCTCCATCGTAGGGATCGCTAGGCTCGGGCCGTGCCGCCGTCCAACTCCGGGTCCAGCTCCGACGTCTTCGATCCCGCGCGCTTCCGCGAGGACGTCCAGACGGTCCTGGACGAGTTCCTCGACGAGCAGGCCGAGCGCCTCGCACCGCTCGGCACGGACGCCGCGGCACTCGTCGCCGAGGCCCGGATCGCCGTCAGCGGCGGCAAGCGTCTGCGTGCCGCGTTCTGCCACGCCGGCTACCGCGCGGTGCGGCCCGAGGTCGCCGACGAGCGCGCGCTGCTCCGCGCCTGCGCCTCCCTCGAGCTGCTCCACGCCAGCGCCCTCGTGCACGACGACTACATGGACGCCTCCGACACACGGCGGGGCAGGGCCGCGAGCCACCGGATCTTCGAGACCGCGCACACCGACGCCGGATGGGACGGCAACCCGCAGCAGTACGGCGCCGCCGCCGCGATCCTGCTCGGCGACCTGCTGCTGACCTGGGCCGACGAGCTGCTGCGCCGCTGCGGGCTCCCCCTCGCGGAGGTCGCACCGGCGCTCGACATGTTCGACCTGTGCCGCTCCGAGGTCGTGGCCGGCCAGTTCCTCGACGTCTCGGTCCAGGCACGCGGGGTCGCGGACGTCGAGACCGCGATGACCGTGCTGCGCTACAAGTCCGCCAAGTACTCCGTCGAGCGGCCGCTCCACATCGGCGCCGCACTGGCCGGGGCCACCGAGGACCAGATCCAGGCGCTGACCGACTTCGGCCTGCCGCTGGGCGAGGCCTTCCAGCTCCGCGACGACCAGCTCGGCGTCTTCGGCGACCCCGCGGTCACCGGCAAGCCCGCCGGCGACGACCTCGTGGAGGGCAAGCGCACGGTCCTCGTCGCGATCGCGCTCGACGGCGCGGCTGCCCCCGAGGCCACGGTGCTCGACACCTCCCTCGGCACGCCCCTGACCGGCGGCCAGGTCGACGAGCTGCGCCGGATCATCACCGACGCCGGCGCCGACACCCGCGTCGAGGAGCTCATCGACGCGCTCACCGAGCGCTCGCTCGCCGCCCTCGACGCGGCGCCGCTCGATCCTGCCGCCAAGGGCACGCTCCGCGACCTCGCGGCCGCGGCCACCCGGCGTACGACCTGAGTCAGTCCTCGTCGTCGAGCAGCCAGACGGCGAACGCCGGCTGCGCCTCGGTGCGGTCGTCCAGCACCAGCATGATCCGGCCGAACCCGGCGGGGTCGTCGGCCTGCAGCGTCTGCCAGCCGGACCACTCCAGTCCGGTCGGCTCGGCGAGGTCGGCGAGGCAGTCGGCGAGGGCGTCCAGGTTGCGGCCGTAGTGCTCGGGGAACCCGAGGGCGACGCCAAGCCGGGCCAGCACCTCCTCGCGCGAGTCGGTGTCGGCGGTGTCGAGGTGCACGGTCTTCATCGCGAGATCCGTTCGAACGAGGCGTAGTGGTCGCCGGTGTAGTAGAGCTCGTGGGCCTCGCCCTCGATGATCCGGCGGGCGCCGCGGTCGCTCTCTCCGGGCGTCGGCACGGTGTACTCGTGGTAGTAGCCGCGCTCGTGCTCGGGAAGGATCCCCTCGTAGTTGCCGAAGACGACCCCGTCACGGTCGTAGGGGAACGGACCGTCGCTGTCGATCAGCGCGACTGTGTCGCCGGCTTCTGCCGGCAGCCCGGAGAGCCGGACCAGCGGCAGGCCCGAGGTCGGGTCCGTGCCGTCGCGGGACGACCGGGCGTCGGGTGACGGCGTGCCGACCGTGGTGCCCGGGTCCACCCGCACGCTCTGCTGCGACGTCGGTCGCGACGTGTCCGTCGTGCCGTGCTGCTGCCAGAGGTACGTCGCCAGCGCGACGACGAGGGCCAGGACGGCCGCGACCCACTGGCTCCGCGTGCGCGGCAGCCGCATCAGCTGAAGGCCTCGACGCGGGCCCGGCGCTGCACCTCGGACCCGCGGTTCTCCCGCAGCGCGTCGATCGGGCGGCCGGGCAGGTCCATGTCGGTGAAGATCCACTCGATGCAGTCGCGGTCGGTCCAGCCTCCGTCGTGGAGGACCGTGAGCAGGCCGGGCAGGCCCTTGACGACCTCTCCGTCCTGGATGAACAGGGCCGGCACCTTCTGGCCCGCGCCCTCGGACGGCACGGCTCCGGCGAGCGCGTGCTCGCGGATCATCGTGCGTACCCGGTTGACGCTCACGCCGAGCGCCTTGGCGGCTCCGTGCCAGTCGAGCCACTCGGAGACGAGGACAGAGAGATCGGTGTTCGCGTCAGTCACGGGCCCAGTCTCCCACGGCAACCGTCACTCACTATTTTCACTCCAGACCCTTGAGCCCCAGCAGAATCACGGGTTACTGTCAATCGGCCGTTCGGACTACTTTTCGGGGAAACATGACTGCCACCCGCACGATCCACCGCCTGCTGACGGGCCTCCTCGCGACCGCACTGACGGGCGCGACGCTGGCCCTCGCGGCGCCGGCCGAGGCACGACACGCCGACCTCCCGCAGGGACGGACCTACACCAAGCACACGGTGCGGGCGGGCGAGACGGCCACCGAGCTGGCGGTGCGGTACCACGCGTGGACCGACGAGCTGATCCGCTACAACCACCTCGGCCAGGACGGCCAGCTGTACGTCGGCCAGCACATCGTCATCCCCCAGGTCACCGCTCGTCTCCACCACGCTCCGAAGAAGGCGTCGCACCGCCCCACCAGCCGCCAGCCCAAGGCGACGAGGAAGACGTGGCGGCACGCCGACCCCTCGCGTGGCCAGGTCCGCTCGGAGATCATCCGCACCGCGCGGGCCCACGGCGTCGACCCGGAGCTCGCGCTGGCGATCTCGTGGCAGGAGTCGGGCTGGCAGATGCACCACGTCTCATGGGCCTCCGCGATCGGCGCCATGCAGGTCCTGCCGAGCACCGGCACCTGGATGAGCATGTACGCCGACCGCCCCCTGCGCCTCACCCGGCTGCACGACAACGTGCTCGCCGGCGTCCTGCTGCTCAAGGTCCTCGACCAGGGCACCCACACCTCGCGTGGGCAGATCGCGGCGTACTACCAGGGTCTCGGGGCGGTGCGGGAGCACGGGCTCTACGCCGACACCGAGCGCTACGTGGCCAACGTGAAGTACCTGAAGAAGCGTCTCGAGCACGGCTGGCGTCCGGCCTGAGCGCGCCGCACGGCTGCGACCACCCGCCATCCGTACGATGACGCCCGTGGATCCTCGAGTCGAACGGGACCCCAGCGACCCGATGATCGGGCGTCTGCTGGACGGTCGCTACCGCATCGGTGCCCGTGTGGCGCGCGGTGGCATGGCGTCCGTCTACGAGGCCACCGACGTCCGCCTCGACCGGACCGTCGCCGTGAAGGTGATGCACCCCGGCATGGGCGACGGCTCGGCCGACGACGACTTCGCGAAGCGCTTCGTCCGCGAGGCGCGCGCCGCCGCGCGCCTGTCGCACCCGCACGTGGTGGCGGTCTTCGACCAGGGCACCGACGGAGACACGGTCTTCCTGGTCATGGAGTACGTCCCGGGCCAGACCCTGCGCGACGTCATCCGCGCCGAGGCTCCCCTGCCGCCGCGGCGGGCGTTGGCCCTCCTCGAGCCGGTCGTCGAGGCGCTCGCCGTGGCCCACCGCGCGGGCCTGATCCACCGCGACATCAAGCCGGAGAACGTCCTCATCGCCCGCTCGAATGAAGGGGCGGCCGCGGAGAGTGTCAAGGTCGCCGACTTCGGCCTCGCCAAGGCGGTCAGCGCCGACACCCAGCACACGGCCACGGGCGGTGTGCTGATCGGCACCGTCTCCTACCTCGCCCCCGAGCTCGTCGTCGACGGTCGCGCCGATGCCCGCGCCGACGTGTACGCCGCGGGCGTCGTCCTCTACGAGCTGCTCACCGGCCAGAAGCCGCACCAGGGCGAGAGCCCGATCCAGGTCGCCTACAAGCACGTCCACGAGGACATCCCCGCGCCCTCGGAGCTGGTCCCCGGCCTGCCGGCGTACGTCGACGCGCTGGTCGCCCGTGCGACGGCGCGCGACCGCAGCCTGCGCCCGGCCGACGGCAGCATCCTGCTGCGGCAGCTGCGCCGCGTCCGCAACGCCGTGGACGCGGGCATCCAGGAGGACCCGGACCTGCTCGCCGACCTCGCGCTGCCGGCCGCTGTGCCGGTCGTCGAGGACTACGCGGAGCCCGACGACGTCGAGCACACCACGGAGGAGTCCGCGGCCTACGAGCTCTACGACCAGGCGACCGACGAGGGCTGGGAGGGCGACGGCTGGGAGGGCACCGCGGTCGTCGGGTCCGCCGCGACCCGCTCGACGCCGGCGGTCGCACAGCCCTGGGAGCACCACGCGCACGGCTCGCGCCGCGGGCCGGTGCTCCTGGTCGCGGCCCTGGTCCTCGCACTGCTGCTGGGCATCGGCGCGTGGTGGTTCGGCTTCGCCCGCTACACGACGACACCCGACGTGATCGGGCTGACCGCCGGCCAGGCCGAGACCAAGGTCGAGGACGCGGGCCTGGAGTTCGACGGCAGCGACACGGCGTACAGCGAGACCGTGGCTGCCGGGCACGTCATCAGCACGGACCCCAACTCGCAGGACCGGATCCTGCCCGGCGGCACGGTGCACGCCTTGATCTCCAAGGGCAAGGAGCGCTACGCCGTCCCCACGCTGCGCGGCAAGACCGAGGACGACGCCCAGCAGGCGCTCCTCGACACCCACCTCGACTTCGGCCACTCGACCCAGCGGTACAACGAGACGGTCCCCGAGGGACGGGTCATCACGAGCACGCCCGAGGCCGGCGAGATGGTCCCGCGCGACACCGCGGTCGACCTGGTCATCAGCCGGGGACCGAAGCCGATCACCGTCGTCGACTGGACCGGCAAGGCGTTCAAGGACGCCTCGGCGTGGGCGAAGTCGAAGAAGCTGAAGGTCGAGAAGTCCGAGGAGTACAGCGACGACGTCGCCGCCGGTGACGTCATCTCCCAGGATCCGTCCGAGGGCGACGCCTTCAAGGGCGACACGATCACCTTCGTCGTCTCGAAGGGCCCCGAGCTGGTCACCATCCCGCGGGTGCGCGCGATGGGGGTCGACGCGGCGACGCAGACGCTGGAGGACGCCGGCTTCAAGGTCAGCGTCAAGCACAGCGACCTCTACCTCGGCCTCGGCTACGTGTCGTCGGTGAAGCCCGGCGAGGGCGAGAAGGCCCCCAAGGGCAGCACCGTGACGATCTACCTCGTCTGAGGCGTGCTCTAGGGTCTGCGGGTGCTCTCCCCCGCTGATCCCGCTGCGTCCCGTCCCATCGGCTCCCACGTCCCGGTCGGCAAGGGCCTCGTCGCCGGTGCCCTCACCACGATGCGCGAGATCGGCCACGAGACGCTGCAGGTCTTCGTCGGCAACCCCCGTGGCTGGAAGCTCTCCGCGGGCAAGCCCGCCGAGGACAAGGCGTTCCGCACCGAGCTGGAACAGTCCGGCACGCGTGCGTTCATCCACGCGCCGTACCTGGTCAACCTCGGGTCGCCCACGCCCGCGACGTACGAGAACTCGATCGCCGTCGTGGCGCACAACCTCAGACGAGCCGCCCAGATCGGCGCCGAGGGCGTCGTGGTCCACACGGGGTCGTTCGTCGACCCGAGCGACTCCTCCGAGCGGTACGACGCAGCGATGCGCCAGGTCCGCGAGGGCCTGCTGCCGATCCTCGAGACGCTCGAGGGAGACGACGCGCCGTGGCTCCTCCTGGAGCCGACTGCAGGTCAGGGCCGGAGCCTCTGCGCCGGTGTCGAGGACCTCACCGCATACCTCGACGCGCTCGACCTGCATCCGAAGGCGGGCATCTGCCTCGACACCTGCCATGTCTTCGCGGCCGGTGCGCCCCTCGACGAGGAGGGTGGCGCGGCGGCGACGCTCGACCGGATCGTCGAGATCGGCGGCGAGGGCCGGCTGCGGCTGATCCACGCCAACGACTCCATGGACGTGCGCGGTGCCTTCAAGGACCGTCACCAGAACATCGGCGCCGGCCACATCGGCCGCGACGCCTTCCGCGAGCTCTTCGCGCACCCGGCGACCGAGGGTGTGCCGTTCATCCTCGAGACGCCGGGCTCGCGCGAGTCGGCGGAGGACCTCGCCACGCTCCAGCAGCTGCGCGCAGAGGCCGCTTCCCGGGGTTGATCCCTGCCCGGGCCGGGCGCACGATGGAACGGCGGGGGCCGGACGTCAGGAGACCCGACATGACAGGGCACGTCATCCATCTCAACACGAGCATCCACGCCTCGCCCGAGGCGGTCTGGGAGGTCCTCACGGACATCCCGCACCACCCCGACATCCTGCGCAGCGTGAAGTCGACCCGCCTCCTCACCGACGGCGGCTACGACGTGGGCACCACCTGGTCCGAGGAGCGCACGTTCTTCGGCCACCACGGGCAGGAGGAGCTGCACGTCACCGAGAGCGACGCCCCGCGCCGGACCCTGCACGAGACGAAGCTGCGCCACGACGCGATCCGCACGGCCTGGTCGATCCAGCCGAACCGCGACGACACGACCCGGCTGCTGGTGACGGCCACCATGGACGTCTCGGGTCGCTCGCCGGCCGAGAAGGTCCTGTGGAACGCCTTCGGCGGCCACAGCTACAACGCGACCCGCAAGATGCTCGCCCAGGACCTCGAGGACATCCGGGTCGAGGCCGAGAAGCGCAGCGGGGCGGTGACCGGACGGCATCGCGCGAGCTGAGTCGGTTATGGTCCCCGGGTGAAGTACTGCATGAACTGCGGTGCCGAGCTCGGGGCGGGGCGGTTCTGCACCAACTGCGGTACCCCGGTCGGCAGCGCCACGCCACCGGTCGACGCCGACGCCCTCTCCGTTGCCCCTGCGGTCGTCGGTGTCGGACCGGCTGCCGCTGCGACTGCGCCGGAGGCACCTGCGTCCCCCGGCCGGCCCACTCCGGCGTACGCCGCGTCCCCGGCGGCCGCTCCGGCCTCCGACCGTCCGCACTGGACCGGCTGGGTCCTCCTCACCGTCGGGGTGGTGCTCGCGGTGATCCTGGGCAGCTGCCTGGCGCACGGCGGAGACGACGCGCGACACGCGTCCGCGAGCGCCACGACGTCTGCGAGCACGACGACCTCCTCCTCGACGACCGGGGCGAGCACTCCCCTGCCCTCCGACAGCGGACGCGCCGGCACCGACCTGGCGCGCGGGGCCACCGTGGACGCTCCCGCGCCGATCCGGCCGGGCACCGACCTCGCGGGCCACCGCGTCCCCTATCCGGCGACCAACATGCTCGACGGCACGCGCGACTCCGCCTACCGGCTCGCAGGTGACGCCACGGGCACGGTCATCCGCTTCACGTTCAGCGGCGAGCGCACGGTGACCGCGGTCGGGCTGGTCAACGGCTATGCCAAGACCGACGGCGGCGTCGACTGGTACCCGCTGAACCGTCGCATCGAGCAGGTGCAGTGGCGCTTCGCGGACGGCACCACGATCCAGCAGGACCTGGTCGACACCGACGACCTGCAGACCATGCAGGTCGCACCCGAGAAGACCGGCTGGGTCGAGCTGACCCTGCTCAAGGTGAGCAAGCCCGGCGACGGCCGCGGTGGCAAGGACACCACCGCGATCAGTGACGTCCTGCTGCTCGGCAGCTGAGCGTCAGGCCTTGGTGCGGCCCGCCGCCAGCATGTCCGCGACGAGGAACGCCATCTCCAGCGACTGCACGCGGTTGAGACGCGGGTCGCAGACCGACTCGTAGCGCTGGTTGAGGTCCTCGTCGGAGAGCATCTCGCCACCGCCGACGCACTCGGTGACGTCGTCACCGGTGAGCTCGACGTGGAGGCCGCCCGGCCACGTGCCGACCGCGCGGTGCGCGTCGAAGAACCCCTGGACCTCGTCGATGACGTCGTCGAAGCTGCGGGTCTTGTAGCCCGAGCTCGCCTCGAACGTGTTGCCGTGCATCGGGTCGCAGATCCACGCGACGTTGAGGCCCTCGGCCTTCGCCTTCTCCAGCAGCGGCGGCAGGCCCTCGCGGATCCTGCCCGCACCGAAGCGCGTGATGAAGGTGAGGCGGCCTGCCTCGTTGTCGGGGTTGAGCTTCGTGGCCAGCGCGATGGCGTCGTCAGGCGACGTCGTCGGACCGAGCTTCACGCCGATCGGGTTCTTGATGTGGCTGAGCAGCTCGACGTGGGCACCGCTGATCTGGCGCGTGCGCTCGCCGATCCACACCATGTGCGCGGAGACGTCGTACGGCGCGTTGGTGCGGCTGTCGATGCGGGTCAGGGCGTGCTCGTACTCCAGCACGAGGGCCTCGTGGCTGTTGTAGAAGTCGACCCCGTGGAACTCCTTGGGGTCGGCGCCGATGGCCTGCATGAACTCGAGCGCCTTCTCGATCTCGCCGGCCATCTTCTCGTAGCGGCGGCCCGCGGGCGAGGAGCGGACGAAGTCGGTGTTCCACGTGTGCACCTGGCGCAGGTCGGCGTAACCGCCCGTGGTGAAGGCACGCACGAGGTTCAGCGTGGCGGCCGAGTTGTTGTAGACGTCGACCAGGCGCTGCGGGTCGGGGATGCGCGACTCCGCGGTGAAGTCGTAGCCGTTGACCGCGTCGCCGCGGTAGGCCGGCAGGGTCACCGCCTCGCCGTCGACCGTGCGGGTCTCGAAGTCGCTCGAGCGCGGCTTGGCGTACTGCCCGGCGATGCGGCCGAGCTTCACGACGGGCACGGACCCGGCGTACGTGAGCACGACCGCCATCTGCAGCAGCACGCGGAGCTTGTTGCGCACGTTGTCGGCAGTGACGCCGGCGAACGTCTCGGCGCAGTCGCCACCCTGGAGGATGAACGCCTCACCTCGCACGACGTCGGCGATCTTCGCCTTCAGGTCGTCGCACTCGCCCGCAAAGACCAGCGGCGGCGACGTGCGGAGCCGGTCGACCGCGAGGTCGAGGGCCGACGCGTCGGGATAGGTCGGCTGCTGGGCAGCCCCCATCGCATGCAGCGCGGACAGGTCGGGAATGGTGCTGGTCACACGGTCAAGGGTACGGGGCGTGACACGCGGTGCGCGAACCGGTTGTCACGCCCCGGACGCTCCGGGACGCTCCCCTAGGATTGCCGCGTGTCCGACCTGCTGAACGTCGCCCCCGCCGAGCTCGTCTTCCACGTCGACGAGCCGCGGATCTCGCCGGACGGAGCGGTGATCGAGCTCGACTACCGGATCGCCCACGTCTCCACGGTCGGGCCGGTGGCGGCGTTCACCGAGGTCGTGACGCTGCCTGCGGTCGAGTCCCCGGTCCCGGTCGGCGACGGCTTCCGCGCACTGGCCCGCCTGCTCGCGCTCGCGGCCGGCACGTCGTACTACAAGGCCCTGGTGCCCGCGACGATCTCCGTGGCCGGTGGCCTCGATCCCGCCGAGCGCCACTTCCTCGCCGAGGTCGTGAAGGGCGGGCTCGCCGAGTTCGCGTTCCGCAACGACCTCCCCGACGCGCTCTTCCCGACCATCACCGCTCCGGAGCGGCCGGCGCCGGCTGCCGCGGCGGTCGCGCCCACCCACGCGCGGGCGCTGGTCGCCGTGGGCGGCGGCAAGGACTCCATCGTCACCCTCGAGGCCGTACGCCGCATGGCCGACGTCGAGCTCTTCTCGGTCAACTCCTACGAGCCGATCACCCGCACGGCCGAGGCATCGGGACTGCCGATCGCTCAGGCCTCCCGCAAGCTCGACCCGGCGCTCTTCGCCCTCAACGAGGCGGGCGCCCACAACGGCCACGTCCCGGTGACGGCGGTCAACTCGCTCATCGCCTGCCTGACGGCGCTGCGCGGCGGCCAGGACACGGTCGTCTTCGCCAACGAGGCGTCCTCGTCCTACGGCAACCTCGAGTGGCACGGCGTCGAGGTCAACCACCAGTGGAGCAAGGGCATCGGGTTCGAGGGGCTGCTGCGCGAGGCGGTCTCGCCGTACGGCGTCGACTACGTGTCGTTCCTGCGGCCCCTGACCGAGCTGGCGATCGTCCGCCGCTTCGCGCAGCTGCCCTACCTGGACGTCTTCACCTCCTGCAACCGCGCTTTCCACCTCGACGCCTCGCGCCGGCGGAACTGGTGTGGCGAGTGCCCCAAGTGCACCTTCGTCTTCCTGATGCTCTCCCCCTTCGTGCCCGCCTCGCAGATGCTGGCGATCTTCGGCAAGGACCTCTTCGCCGACGGCGTCGACGGAGGGCCCCTGCGTCACCTCTTCCTGGACCTGCTCGCGATCGGCGACGGCCACAAGCCCTTCGAGTGCGTGGGCGAGCCGAGCGAGTGCCGCGCGGCGTACACGCTGCTGCAGGACCACCCCGACTGGTCGACCCACCCGTTCGTCACCGACCGCGCGCTGCGCGAGGCGGTGGTGACCGACGCGGAGGTGGAGGCCCTCTTCACCTTCTCCGACCAGCACTTCCTGACCGGTGCCCTCGAGAAGGCCGCCCGTGAGGTTCTCTGACCTCGAGGGCCGCCGGGTCGCCGTCTGGGGGCTCGGCCTCGAGGGCCGTGCGGCCCTGGCCGCGCTGAGCGCCCGCGGCATCGAGGCCACGGTGGCCGAGTCCGACGCCGATGCCGACGTCCTCCGTGCCGCCGAGGTGGTCGTGAAGTCGCCCGGCGTGCCCGTGTCGTCGCCGCTCTACGCCGAGCTGGCCACGGCCGGCGTCGCCTTCACCTCCAACACCGACCTCTGGCTCTCCGAGAACGCCGACCGTGCCATCGGCGTCACCGGCACCAAGGGAAAGTCGACGACCTCCTCGGCGATCGCGCACCTCCTGGGCGCGCTCGGCGAGGAGGTGTCGCTGGGCGGCAACATCGGCGTCTCCCTGCTCGACGCAGCCGCCACCGGCACCGTCGTCATGGAGGTGTCGAGCTACCAGGCCCAGTCGATCTCGGTGTCGCCGCGGGTCGCGGTCGTGACCTCCCTCTTCCCCGAGCACCTGCCGTGGCACGGGTCCGAGGAGCGGTACTTCAGCGACAAGCTGCGGCTGGTCTCGCAGGGCGCCTCGCTCGTGGTCGCTCCCGGACACGACCGCGCGCTGGTCGGCCGGATCATCGCCGCGCTGCCCGAGGGCGCGACCCTGCACCTGACCCACCTGCCCAGCCAGGGAGTCCTCGCCGCGGGCGACGCGGCCCTCGCCGTCCGCACGGACCCGGGGCGCGCGATCGGGGCGCGCGAGCAGTCCGGCCTCATCTGGGACGGCGTCGGCGCCATCGCTCCGGGAGACCTCCCCCTGGTCGGCGTCCACAACGCCCACAACCTCGCCCTGGCCGTCCTCGCGGTCGCCGTCGCGCTCGACATCACGTCCGGAGACCCACGCGCGGTCCAGCTGCTCGACGCGGTGCGCACCTTCGCACCACTCGCCCACCGCATGGAGACCGTGCCGTCGCGCGACGGCCGGCGGTGGATCGACGACTCGCTGGCCACGGCTCCCGAAGCCGTGATCGCGGCCCTCTCGGTCTTCCCCGACGAGCCGGTCGCCCTGATCCTCGGCGGCGCCGACCGTGGGCTCGACCTGTCACCCCTGGCGGCGTACCTCCGCGGGCGGCACTCCCCCGTGCACCTCCTGCTGATCGGCCCGGCCGGGGCACGCTTCGGCCGCGAGCACGCGATCGACCTGCCGCACGCGGCGATCGAGTTCACCCGGATGGCGGACGCCGTCGCCTGGGGCCTCTCGGTCGCCAACCCCGCGAACGTCGTGCTGCTCTCCCCCGGCGCCCCGTCGTTCGACGAGTACCGGGACTACGCCGACCGCGCTCGCCACCTGTGCGAGCTGATCGCCCCCTAGGCTCCCGCGGCGCGCAGCGGTGCGATCCGCTGCCGGAGCAGGCAGAACTCGTTGCCCTCCGGGTCCTGGAGGACGTGCCACGACTCCTCGCCGGTCTGGCCGATGTCGGCCCTCCGGGCCCCGAGCGCGAGCAGCCGCTCGAGCTCGTCGGCCTGGTCGCGGTCGGTGGCGTTGAGGTCGAGGTGCAGCCGCGGCTTGCTCGGCTCGGGCTCCGCGCAGCGGCTCAGGAAGATCGTCGGCTGGCTGCCGCCGAAGCCGTCGCGGGCGCCGATCTCGATGCTCCCGTCGTCCTCGGTGCCCAGCACCACGAAGTCGAGGACCTCGCACCAGAACCGGGCGAGCAGCTCCGGGTCACGGCAGTCCAGGACTATCTCCCCGATGCGGCAGGCCATGCCGTGCACGGTACTCCGACGTCCATGCATGATGGCGAGGTGACATCCCACACCGAACCCGGTGCCGCCCACCCCGCGGTCACCTACAGCTCCTACCTCGCCCTCGACGACCTGCTCGCCGCCCAGCACCCGCGCTCCGACGAGCACGACGAGCTGCTCTTCATCGTCATCCACCAGACCTACGAGCTGTGGTTCAAGCAGCTCCTGCACGAGCTGGCCCACCTCCAGCGCAACCTCGAGGGCGGCAGCACCGCCCACGCGGAGAGCACCCTGCGCCGGATCCTGACCATCCTCAAGACGATCGTCGCCCAGGTCGACGTGCTCGAGACGATGACGCCGCGGCAGTTCACCAGCTTCCGCGGGCGGCTGGCGCAGTCGAGCGGCTTCCAGTCCGCACAGTTCCGCGAGCTGGAGGCCGTCCTCGGGCGACGTGACCCGAGCGTCTTCTCGCACTATCCCGCGGGGACGCAGCGCGACCGCATCGCCGCTGCCATGGACCGGCCCTCGGTCTACGACTCGTTCCTGGCCTACCTCGCCCGCCAGGGGTATGCCGTCACCCCGCGCGCCGACCTCGCCGCACCGGTCGAGGCCCGCGACGACGTGCAGGCCGCGCTCCTCACCGTGTACGCCGACGACGGCGACGCCGCGCGCGTCGCCGAACGGCTGGTCGATCTCGACGAAGGGCTGATGGAGTGGCGCTACCGCCACGTGAAGATGGTCGAGCGCACCATCGGCATGAAGCCGGGCACCGGCGGCTCGGCCGGAGCGGCGTACCTGCGGACGACGCTGGACCGGCCGATGTTCCCCGACCTGTGGGCGATCCGGAGCTCGCTGTGAGCCTCGCGTCGCAGCTGGCCCCGCACTACTCCCGCTTCCGCGTCTCCGAGCGGCTGCTGCTGACCGGGCACTCCCACCAGGCCTGGCCGGACGTCGCCCTGGAGGGCCAGCTCGAGGCGTACGCCGACGCAGCCGAGCTCGTCGACGAGAAGTGGGGCCGGGCCTTCGCGAAGGCCGAGGCCGTGCGCGACGGGTTCCGCCGCCTCCTCGCGGATCCGGGTGGCGCGATCGCCCTCGGCGCGAGCACCCACGAGCTGCTCGTGCGCTTCCTGTCCGCACTCGACCTGTCCACGCGCCGCCGGCTGGTGACCACCGACGGCGAGTTCCACTCGGCCCGCCGCCAGCTCGCGCGCCTGGGCGAGGCTGGCCTCGAGGTCGTCGTCGTGCCCGCCGCCCCGGTCGACACGCTCGCCGAGCGCCTCGCTGCGGCTGCTGATGCACGGACCGCTGCGGTCCTCACCTCGTCGGTGCTCTTCGAGACCTCGCGCATGGTGCCGGGACTGGGCGATCTCGCAGCCATCTGCCTGGAGCGCGGCGTCGAGCTGCTCGTCGACGCCTACCACCACCTCGGGGTCCGTGCGCTGTCGCTGACCACAGCCGGCCTGGAGCACGCCTGGGTCGTCGGCGGAGGCTACAAGTACCTCCAGCTCGGCGAGGGCAGCTGCTTCCTGCGGCTGCCGCCGCAGGCCGCCGCGATGCGTCCGGTCGTCACCGGCTGGTACGCCGAGTTCGGCGCACTCGCCCACGAGGCGTCGGCGCCGGTCGTCGCCTACGGCCCGGGGGCAGCCCGCTTCGCCGGCTCGACCTACGACCCGACCAGCCACTACCGCGCGGCACGGGTGCTCGCGTTCTTCGCCGAGCAGGGACTGACCGCCGACGTCCTCGAGGCGTCGTACGGCCGGCAGCGTGCGCTGCTGGAGTCGGCGTTCGACGACCTCGACGCACCTCCCGGTGTGATCACCCGCGACCGCACCGCCGACCCCTCGGCGTTCGGCGGCTTCCTCTCGCTGGAGACCCCGCACGCCGAACGCCTGCAGGAGCTGCTCGCCGCGCGCGGGGTGCTCACCGACAGTCGTGGCCGGCATCTCCGCTTCGGCCCGGCGCCGTACCTCGCCGACGGGCAGCTCGCTGAGGCGATCGAACGCCTGGGCGAGGTGCTTCCCCTGGTGGGCTGACACTGCCTCCTCAGCGCTCGGTGCCGAGCGTCCCCGACGCGTCGAGCCGGAGCACCGCGTCCAGCTGCAGCCGGTCGAGGAACCGGTGGTCGTGGCTCACCACGAGGAGCGCGCCCCGGTACGCCACGAGCGCCTCGACGAGCTCGTCGACGCTGCTCAGGTCCAGGTCGTTCGTCGGCTCGTCGAGCACCAGCAGCTCCGGTGGCGGGTCGGCGAGGACCAGCCGGGCCAGGGCGACGCGGAAGCGCTCGCCGCCGGAGAGCGTCGACACCCGGCGGTCGACGACAGCGCCGCGGACCAGCAGTCGGGCCAGGCGGTTGCGGAGCTCTGACGGCGGCACGTGGGGAGCCGCCGCGCGCACGGTCTCGAGGACCGTGCGGTCGTCGTCGAGCACGATGCGCTGCGGCAGGAGGGCGGCCCGCACCGGCACCTGCGGCAGCACGGAGTGGAGCAACGTCGTCTTGCCGACGCCGTTGGCGCCGACCAGGCCGATGCGTTCCGGTCCGCGCAGCACGACGGCGCGCCCGTCTGCGCTCGGCAGCTCGGCGACCCGCCTGCCGCGTGCCAGGCCCGGGTCGGGAAGGTCGACGCGCACGGTGTCGTCGTCCCTCACCAGCGCGGCGGCGGCGTCCACCGCTGCACGTGCAGCGTCCACGCGGGCCGCGGCATCGCCTCGCCTCGCCCCCTGGGACTTCTCGGCGGCGTTGCGCCGGTCGTTGACGACGGCCGGGAGGTAGCGGCGGTTCTCGCGGTCCTTGCGCCCCTTCTGCTCGCTGTGGGAGATCCGCTGCTCCATCCTGACCCGCTCGCGCTTCTCTCGACGCAGCCGTTGCTCGGCGGTCCTCAGTGACTGCTGGGCTGCCGCCTGCCGGCCGGCGACCCAGTCCAGGTAGGCGCTGTGGTTGCCACCGAAGGTGGTGAGGCTGCCCGAGCGCAGCTCCGCGGTCTCGTCGAGGAGGTCGAGGAGGTCGAGGTCGTGGCTGACCACGATCAACGTGCCGCGCCAGGACCGGACGACGTCGTACAGCCGCTCGCGGGAGGCGCTGTCGAGGTTGTTCGTCGGCTCGTCCAGCAGGGTGATGTCGGCGCGGCGCAGCCGCACACCGGTGATCGCAGCCAGCATCGCCTCCCCGCCGGACAGCGTCACGACCGGACGGTCCAGGTCGGTCGGCAGTCCGAGTGCTGCCAGCTCGGCGGCTGCGCGCTCCTCGACGTCCCAGTCGTCCCCGATGGTGGTGAAGGCCGCGGGCTCGGTGGACCCGGCCTCGACCTCCCGCAGGGCCGCGCGGACCGGGCTGATGCCGAGCAGGTCGGCCACGGTGCCGGAGCTGCGTACGGCGTGCTGGGGCAGGTGGTCGACGACGCCCGACACGACGACCCGACCGCGGGTGGGCGTCAGGATGCCGGCGATGAGCCTGAGCAGCGTCGACTTGCCGGCACCGTTGGCGCCGGTGAGGCCCGTACGCGAGGAGCTGAAGCTGCCGACGACGCCGTCGAGGACGGTGGCGCCGTCGGGCCAGGTGAAGGTGAGGTCGTCGAGGACGACCGAGGAGCGCGGGGACAAGGTCTCTCCCGGAGAGTCGGCGTGGGCACCGACACCGGGCAGGCGTCAGTGCAGGAGGGCGGCGGAGCTGCTCCGGATGCCGGTCAACACGGGTCCTTGTCGTCGTCCCCTGACACACGCGACGGCTCGCGGGGACGACGTGATCATCCCCCGGGGCCGGCCACGCCGCCAAGCGAATTTCCGACCAGCCCGTGTCCGAGCGGCGGCCACCCACGCCTTGCCTCGGGCCATCGGGCATCCGATGATCGAGCCATGGGAGCAGACACGATCGTCATGCTGGTCGGCCTCGGGGTGGCGGTGCTCATCGTCTTCGCGTGGCTGGTGACCGCGTGGCGCATGCGGCACCAGCCGCCCCTGCAGCAGGACGACCCGCCCCGCCCGGACCGGACCCTCTTCCCCTGGTCGGGCATCAACGGCGGCCGGTGGTGACCGACCGCCCGAGGGCGGCCCGTCGGCTGTGGCAGCTCCTGGAACCGGTCCACGCCGTCACCTACTTCTCCCCCGAGCCGCTCGCGGCCCTGACGGCAGCCGGGTACCGCGGGTTCTGGATGGGCTACTTCGCAGGTCGCGCGGCGCCGCTCGGTCCGGTCGGCCCCGACGTCGTCCTGCCGCTCTTCCACAACTTCGCCCCCGCACACGTCGCGCGTGCCCTGCCTGACGCCTGGTCCTTCGCGCCGCCCGAGCACGCGCTCTCCGCTCGCCTGGAGGGCTCGGTCGCCGCACTCCGGCGGATCCTCGGCCCGGCAGCCGACGATCCGGGCCTCCGGCGGGCAGCGGACCTTGCGTACGACGCTGCGTGCTCGGCCCCCACCGCTGGACGGGCCCTCTTCACCGCCAACCTCGCCCTGCCCGTGCCGGCCGAGCCACTCCCGCGCCTCTGGCACGCCGCCACCCTGCTCCGGGAGCACCGCGGCGACGGTCACGTGAAGGTGCTCGTGGACGAGGGCGTCGACGGTCGCACGGCCCACGTCCTCCACGCCCTCACCACGGGCATCCCCGCCGAGGTGTACGCCGCCGCCCGCCGGCTCGGCCCGGCGGAGTGGGCTTCGATCCTCGACGACCTGGCCACTCGTGGACTGGTCGCCGGCGGACTGCTCACCGACGCCGGTCGAGCCCTCAAGACGCGGGTCGAGGACCGCACCGACGAGCTCGCCGCGACGGCGTACGCCGCGGTGCCCGACGCGGAGATCGACGAGCTGACGCAGCTGCTCCGTCCGCTCACCCGCGCCGTGGTGGCTGCGGGTGACATCCCGGCGAAGTCGCCGATGGGCCTCGACCTGCAAGGCCTGGCGGACTGAGGAAGCACGCGGTTGCCCTCCGTTCGGTCCATTTCCGTGCGTTGTGCACCCAAACCGCACAACCGGGACGTACCGTCAGCTGTCCAGACCACCCGAAAGGTCACTCCATGAAGCTCTCCAAGGCCAGTTTCGCCGCCGGCGCCGTCGCCGCCCTCGTCCTCGGGAGCGGCACCGCCTACGCCGCGACCGGTGGCAACTTCATCCTCGGCAAGTCGAACTCCGCCGGCGCCACCACGTCGCTGACGAACTCCAACGGCACCCCCCTCGCGCTGACCGCGAAGTCCGGCTACGCGCCGCTCAAGGTCAACAGCGGCACCAAGGTCGCCAACCTGAACGCCGACCGGCTCGACGGCATCGACTCCTCGTCGTTCGCGCGGACCTCCGGCCAGACCGGCAACGTGGTCAGCAACGGCGGCATGTGGCTCGACTTCGACAACGACGGCTACGCCGACGCCCTGGTCGCCTTCGTCTCCTGCCCCACCGGCACGGTGATGACCGGCGGCGGTGGCGAGGACGACACCCCCGGTGGCACCCTCTGGCTGAGCGAGCCGGTTGGCCCGGGCACCTGGGGCGTCTCGTCGTCC
Source organism: Nocardioides jiangxiensis (assembly GCF_030580915.1). Classification (NCBI taxonomy): domain Bacteria; kingdom Bacillati; phylum Actinomycetota; class Actinomycetes; order Propionibacteriales; family Nocardioidaceae; genus Nocardioides; species Nocardioides jiangxiensis. The sequence continues at coordinate 367,206 of NZ_JAUQTA010000002.1, read as the reverse complement.
ACGGCACCGGCCAACGCCACCGTGCCGAACGGCACGCCTGATGCGGGCCTCACTGCCACCGCGCAGTGCTACAACCCCAAGGGTGCGGTCAGCGGCTCGATGTACCGCCCGACGAGCCCGCTCAACGCGTTGAAGGCCCGCCTGGCCGAGAAGCAGCGCTGATCCACACGCTCATGCCCGCGGCTCGCTAGGGTCGCGGGCATGAGCGTTCTCGCGATCGACGCAGGCACGACGGGCGTGACGGCCGTCGTGGTGGATCCCGACGGCAGCATCGCCGCGAAGGGCTACCAGGAGTTCGCGCAGCACTTCCCGCAGCCGGGCTGGGTGGAGCACACGCCGGAGGAGATCTGGCAGGCCACCCTCGAGGCGACGCGCGAGGTGCTCGCGAGGGTCGACGCGAGCGCCCTCACGGGCGTCGGCATCACCAACCAGCGCGAGACGATCGTGCTCTGGGACCGCGAGACCCTCGGATCTCCGCGGCGCGCGATCGTCTGGCAGGACCGTCGTACGGCGGAGATCTGCGACCGCCTCAAGGCGGCCGGCCACGAGGAGCGCATCAGTGAGCTGACCGGGTTGCGGCTCGACCCGTACTTCTCGGGCACCAAGCTGACCTGGCTGCGGGAGAACGAGCCGCACACCTGGGCGCTCGTCGAGTCCGGCCGCTACGCGATCGGCACGGTCGACTCCTACCTGGTCGCCCGGATGACCCGCGGCCTGCACCACGTCACCGACGTGTCGAACGCCAGTCGCACGCTGCTCTTCGACCTCACCACCGGCGACTGGTCCGACGAGCTCTGCGCCCTCTTCGGCGTCCCGCGCGACGCCCTGCCCGAGCTGGTGCCCAACTGGGGCCCGATCGGCACCACGGACCCCCGCACGTTCTGCGGCCTGAGTCTGCCCATCGCGGGCGTGGCGGGCGACCAGCAGTCGGCGCTCTTTGGACAGACCTGCTTCGACCCCGGCGACTCCAAGTGCACCTACGGCACCGGGTCGTTCCTGCTCACCAACACCGGCACGACCATCGAGCGCTCGGACGCGGGCCTCCTCACCACCGCCGCCTGGCGCTCGCCCGCCGGCGAGACGACGTACGCCCTCGAGGGGGCGATCTTCGTGACCGGCGCAGCGGTGCAGTGGCTGCGCGACGGCCTCCAGATCGTCGGTACGGCGGCCGAGACCGCCGCCATCGCCGGCGCGGTCGCCTCGAGCGAGGGCGTGGTCTTCGTGCCGGCGCTGACCGGCCTCGGCGCTCCCCACTGGGACCCGCACGCCCGTGGCACCATCCTCGGCATCACCCGCGGCACGACCCGCGGCCACCTCGTGCGCGCCACCCTGGAGGCGATCGCCTTCGAGGTCCGCGACGTCCTCGAGACGGTGCCGCAGACCCTCGCCGGTCTCAAGGTCGACGGCGGTGCCGCAGCCAACGACCTGCTCTGCCAGGTGCAGGCCGACCAGGTCGGCGTGCCGGTCGAGCGTCCTCGCATCGTCGAGACGACCGCGCTCGGGGCCGCGTTCCTCGCCGGCCTGGGCACCGGGCTGTGGGGGTCGACCGACGACCTGCGCGAGACGTGGCAGCTCGACCGCCGCTTCGAGCCCGGCGCCCGCGACGACCGCGCGTACGCGCGCTGGCAGCAGGCGGTCGAGCGCTCCAAGGGCTGGGCACTGCTCTGACCGGCTAGTCGCCGTCCACGCCGCGTGCGGCGGCCTCGCGTGCTTCCTCCGCTGCGGCGACCTCCTCGCGGGCGTCCGCCACGGCAGCGGCGGCTCGCTCGACGGCCGTCTGCGCTGCTTCCTCACGCTCCTCGAGCTCGGCCAGCCGACGCCTGAGCTCGTCGATCTCCGACTCCACCTGCAGCGCCTGGGCCTGGGCGCCTCGGTGCCTCACCTCCGCGCGGGAGAGCGCCTCGCGCGCGATCCGGAGCTCCTTGTCGGCGACGGCCAGGGCCTTCCTGGCCTCGCGCCTGCGCTCCGCCTCGGAGGGGTCCGGTACGGCGTGCAGGGTCGCCGGCACCGACGAGGCCACGTGGCCGATCGCGTCGGGGACGGCGACGTACGCCGTCGGGTCGAGCTCGTCGACGCCCGTGGTCGCAAACGCCTTCACCAGGAGTCCCGACTGCAGTGCGGCAGCGGCGCCCGCGTCGACCATCGCGGCCGTCAGGGTGGCCTCGATCTCGGCGGCGACGGCCTCCGTCACCTTCTGGCCCTCGGCCAGGGCGTGCCGGCGTGCGACGGTCGTGACCGCCGCCGTGAGCTGGCGCCGCTGCGCCGTCAGGGCCCGGAGCTGGGTGGCGTCGAGGGAGGACGCGGCATCACGCAGCGCGGCCCCGACGGAGACCAGCTGGTCGATCTGGGCGGGCTCGCGGCGGACCAGCAGGTTGAGGACCCACGCGGCGAGGGACGGCTTCCGCAGCGCCTTGACCGCGTCCGACTCCTCCCGTGCCTTGGCGCGGAGCGCCTTCGCCCGCTCGTCGCGGGCCGCGGTGAAGGCGGCGAGCGGCAGCCCGTAGAGCTCCTCGGCCACGGACAGCAGGGTCACTCGAGGCCCTTCTCGATCGCGTAGCGGGTCAGCTCGACGCGGTTGTGCAGCTGCAGCTTGCGCAGGGTGTTCTGGGTGTGGTTCTGGACGGTGCGGTGCGAGAGGACGAGCCGCTCGGCGATCTGCGTCGAGGAGAGGCCCTTCGCCACCATCCGCAGGATCTCGGTCTCGCGCGGGGTGAGGACGTTCTCCTCGTCGGGGGGACCGTCGGCCGCCTCGATCCGCCGGAACTCGCCCAGCACCAGGCCCGCCAGACCGGCGGTGTAGACCGCCTCCCCGGCCGCGACCTTGCCGACCGCGTCGATCAGCTCGGCGCGCGAGGCCGACTTCACCAGGTAGCCCGTTGCTCCCGCCTTGACCGCCTCCAGGACGTCGGCCTGCTCCCCCGACGCCGACAGGATCAGCACACGCGGCCCACCCTCGACGGCCACCGCGCGGGTCACCTCGACGCCGTTGGGCTCGGGGATCTGCAGGTCGAGGACGACCACGTCCGGCCGGGCGGCGGGACAGCGGGCGAGTGCCTCGCGTCCGGTCGCGGCGACCGCAACGACCTCGAAGCCGGCGGCCGCCAGGTCGCGCTCGACCGCGTCGCGCCACATCGGGTGGTCGTCGACCACCATCACGCGGACCGCCTGCTCTGCCATGGCAGCAACCTAGGGCATGACGTAGCGCCCGCGGCGGTGGACGAGCGGGTCGGGCTCCTCGCCCAGGACGACGTGCTCGATCCGGCACGTGACCTGCATCGACCAGCCCACCTCGACCGCGGACTCCAGCACGACGCCGGCCCACGTGGTGGCGTCGGCGAGGACCGGCCCCCACGTGCCCTGCTCGAACTCCGCCTGACGGAACACCCCGCCCGGTGCCGGGGTCATGCCGGCGAACATGTCGGCCAGCTCACGGTGGGGGCGGCGCAGCAGCTGGACCACGGCCCGCCCGGTGGTCTCGAGGGCGTCGAAGAGGTCCGAGTCCGGGTCGACCAGCGCCAGCACGTACGCCGGGTCGCCGGTCGCCACCATCAGGCTCGACACCGTGAGGCCCGCGCGGGTGGCCCCGGCGCCGGCGGTCCAGAGGGAGACCGTGCCCCCGAGCCGGCCCCGCAGGCGCCGGGCCGCGTCCTCCGGCATGGCGAACGGGTGGGAGGAGTGGATGGTCACGGCTCCAGCCTAGGGCGCGTGCGTCATCCCCTCGGGACGGCGAGCTCCCACTCGGTGCCGTGCGCGCCGGTCGTCAGCTCCGCGGTGCCGCCCAGGTCCTCGAGACGGCCACGGATGGACTGGCTCACGCCCAGCCGGCCCTCGGCGGCGGCACGCTGCAGGCGTCCGTCGGCGATCCCCGCTCCCTCGTCGCGGACGCTCACGAGGACCGCGGGGCCGAGGTCCTCGAGAAGGACCCAGGCGGTCGCCGCGTCACCGACGTGGCGCGCGACGTTGTCGAGGCAGGCGTTGACCGCGGCGAGCAGCTCGTCCACGACCCGCGTCGGCAGCAGCACGGGCGTACCGGGCACGGAGACCGCGACCACCGGCGCTGGACGGGCTGCCAGCGCCGAGACGGCCGCACCGAGGTCACGCACCGCGGAGTCCGCGGCCACGGTCTGCGCACCGGCGTGCAGCATCGCCCGCAGCCGCGACTCCTGTTCCCCCGCCAGCCGGCCCAGCTCCACCCCGTCGCCGCCGAGCTCCGGCCCGCGGCGCTGCACGAGAGCCAGCACCTGCAGCACACCGTCGTGCACCGCCCGGGCCAGGCGGGCGCGCTCCTCCGCGAGGGCTGCGGCGCGCTGGGCCTGGTCACGCTGCCGGGCGATGTCCTTGAGCGCCGATCCGAGGCGCCCCAGGAGGGGTCCGCCGATCAGCAGCAGGAAGACGTTGCCGTAGTTGGACTCGGTGATGTGCGGCCACCGGATCCCGAGGTCGGCCGCGGCGATCGCCACCGCTGCTGCCAGGCCACCGCGGGCACCCCAGGCGGCAGCCCACACGAGCACGACGGCCATCACCCAGAAGCCCGGCACCGTCGCGGTGAAGTGCTCTCCCTTCAGCCACGGCGTGACCAGCAGGGACCCGACGGCGACCGCGAGGTCGGCCACGAGCACCAGCGGGGTACGCCGGCGGTGGTCGGCGTACGCCCAGGAGACCACGCCGCTCCACACGACCAGCAGGCCGAGGACGACGGCTCCGGCGGCCGGGTGCGCGTAGGTCTCCCACCGGACTGCGGCGAAGCCGACCATGTTGGCCACGACGACGAGCCGCAGCCAGAAGAGCACGCGGAACATGCCGTCGGCGACGGCATGGTCGGACGTGGGGTCAGGCAGCCGAGCCGCCATCCGTCTCGCGCGCCTCCCGGGCAGCCTTGGCCGCCTTCTTGGCGTCCGCAGCGTAGGTGTCCTTCACGTAGGTCTGGCCGGAGAGCTTCTGGATCTCGTCCATGATCTCGTCGGTCACCTTGCGGAGCACCTCGCGGTCGCCCTGCTGGCCCTGGTACGCCGAGAAGTCGAGCGGCTCGCCGAACTTGATCACCGGGCGGGTCCAGCGGCCGAAGCGCTTGCCCTGCGGCGCCAGCTTGTCCGTGCCGATGACGGCGACCGGGACGACGGGGACCCCGGTCTCGATCGCGATGACCGCCACACCGACCTTGCCCTTGTAGAGGCGGCCGTCGTGCGAGCGCGTGCCCTCGGGGTAGATGCCGAAGATGTGGCCCTCGTTGAGGATCCGCTTGGCGGTGATCAGCGCACCCTCGGCAGCCGACGCGCCGGAGCGGTCGATCGGGACGTTGCCGGTGTTGGTGAAGAAGAACTTCTTCAGCTTGCCCCGGATGCCGACACCCTCGAAGTACTCCGCCTTGGCGACGAAGCGCACCATGCGCGGAAGCGCGTTCGGGACGAACAGCCAGTCGAAGTACGACAGGTGGTTGCCCGCGAGCAGGACGCCGCCTTCCCGGGGCACGTTGTGCTGGCCGGAGACCTTGGGCAGGAAGAAGAGCTTCAGCCAGGGACCGACCGCGACGTACTTCAGGAACGAGTAGAACGGAAGGGAATCGCGCACACGCGAAGCCTAGGGCATGCCGGGCGGGCCAGCGCCGTCGCGAGCGACGCCCGGGACGTGGCCCGGCACGGCGGAGGAGGGAGCCGTGCGACCGACGACGACGCGGCCGGGACCCGTGCCGCGCGCCCCGCAGCGGGCGGGGGTTCGCCCGGCAGGTCCTTTAGGGCAGGATCATCGGCATGGTCATCCAGTCCCACCCGCTCGCATGGTCGGCGCCGGCGAACCCGGAGCTCACCGGAGGCAAGCGCATCGGCGTCCTGCTCAGCCACGGCTTCACCGGCTCGCCGGTCTCGATGCGGCCCTGGGCGGAGTACCTCCACGAGCACGGCTACGCCGTCGAGGTGCCGTGCCTGCCCGGCCACGGCACGACGTGGCAGGAGATGAACGGCACCACCTGGGCCGACTGGTACGCCGAGCTGACGGCGGCGTTCGCCCGCCTGCGGCTCACCTGCGACCAGGTCTTCGTCTTCGGCCTGTCGATGGGAGGCGGCCTCGCACTGAACCTGGCGGCCGACCGTCCCGGCGACGTCGCCGGACTGGTGCTGGTCAACCCGGCCGTCAGCTCCTCCGACCCGCGCCTGAAGGCGGTCCCGGTGCTCAAGCGCCTGGTGAAGGGCTTCCCCGGCATCGGAAACGACATCAAGAAGCAGGGCGTCGACGAGCACGGCTACGCCAAGGTGCCGCTGCGGGCCCTCGCGTCGATGCTCGCCGGCTGGGCCGCGCTGCGCCCGCGGCTGGGCCAGGTGAAGGCACCGCTGCTGCTCATCCGCTCGTCGGTCGACCACGTCGTGGACCCGGGCTCGGCCCGGATCATCCTCGGCTCGGTCGGGTCGGGCGACGTCCGCGAGGAGATCCTCACCAACAGCTTCCACGTGGCCACGCTGGACAACGACGCCCCGCACATCTTCGCGGAGTCGTTGGCGTTCCTGCGTAGGCTCTCGGTGTGACACAGGGAGACGAGGACAAGCTCTGGGCCGACATCGTCGCCCGCTACGACGAGTCGCCCGCGGCCTCCGACGTCCCCGAGGCGGAGACCGTCGCGCAGGCACCCGACACGGTGTTCGAGCCGCTCCCGCTGGTCGAACCGGCCGACACCTGGAACCCGGTTCCGTTCACGCCGGAGGACGAGGGCGCGTTCGTGCCCCCGGTGCCGCCGAAGGTGCAGCTCCCCGAGCCGCCGCGGCTCATCGCGTGGTGCGGCGTGATCGGCGCGCCCGCGGTCTTCCTGGTCTGCCTGGTCGCCGGCCTGACGCTGCCCTCGTGGGCCAGCACGCTGCTGGTCGCGTCGTTCCTCGGCGGCTTCGTCTTCCTGGTGGCGACCATGCGCAACGAGCCCCGTGACCCCTACGACGACGGCGCGCGGGTCTAGCGACCGCTAGGCCTCGTCGTCCGCGAGCACCTCGTCGCGGACCAGGGCAGCCGCGCCGATGAGCCCGGCCGCGTTGCCGAGCCGTGCGGGGACGACCGCGGGCACCTCCCGGTGCCCGGCGCCCACGAGCGAGCGCTCGAGCGCCACGCGTGCCGGCTCGAGCAGCCGGTCGCCGGCCTCGGAGACCCCGCCACCGACGACCACCACCTCCGGGTCGAACGCCGCGACCAGGTTGGCCAGGCCGACCCCCAGCCACTCCCCGACCTCCGCGAACGCCGCGCGTGCCAGCAGGTCGCCCGCGGCTGCGGCGTCAGAGACCATGGGGCCGGTCAGCAGCTCCGCGTTGCCGGCGCACAGCTCCTCGAGCATCGACGGCCTGCTGCCGAGGCCCGCGCGCGCGACGCGCTCGAGGGCCCGCCCCGAGCAGTACTGCTCCCAGCATCCGCGTGAGCCGCACTCGCACGGCGCCCCGCCCGGCACGACCTGCATGTGGCCGAACTCCCCGGCCATCCCGTTGTGCCCGCGGTAGAGCCGGCCATCGATGACGATGCCTCCGCCGAGTCCGGTGCCGAGGTTGACCATCACGACGTGCCGGTAGCCGCGCGCGGCGCCGAGCACGAGCTCACCGTAGGTCGCGGCGGTGGCATCGTTCTCCAGACGTACCGGTGCGCCCCAGCGGGCGGCGAGCCGCGAGCGGACCGGCTCGTCGAGCCACGGCAGGTGGGGCGCGAACCGGACCCGCTCCCCCGCCGCGTCGACGAACCCGGCGGCCGCCACGCCGACTCCGGCGAGCGGGCTGCCGTCCGCCGCGTCCACGACAGCCTCGGTCAGCGCGTCCTCGACCATCGCGGCGTCGACGCGCCGCCCCGGCGTCGTGCGCCTCGCCGTGCGCGTCACGCGACCCTGCGCGTCGACCACACCCGCCAGCACCTTGGTGCCGCCGACGTCGACGCCCACCCACACCGGATCAGTCACGGGGACAGTCTGCCGTGTCGGCCAATCGGTCAGACTTGGTTGCACAAGCGGATCAAACCGGTCTGGACCGCTCCCGCACAGCGCCACCGGCTCCTACGTTCGTTGTCATGGCCGGTCGGGAGGAAGAGGGAGCCGCCGCAGTCGAGTTCGCGCTCGTGCTGCCGCTGCTGCTCACCCTCGTCTTCGCCCTCATCGACTTCGGGGTCCTCTTCGGGCAGACCCTCGCCCTCAACAACGCCGCCCGCGAAGCGGCGCGCCAGGGCGCGGTGCCCGGCCTCACCTGTGCCCAGGTCAAGGCCACAGGACAGTCGTCGGCGACCTCGATCGGCATGACCGGCAGCGCCGTCACCCCGACGGTCTCCCCCTGTCCCTCCGGCGAGGTGTGCTCCGGCTCCGTCCCGGGGCAGGCACTGACGGTGACCCTGACCTACACGCACCAGTGGCTGGTGCCGATACCGGTGCCGGGCGTGCCGTCGACGTACACGATCCGCGGGCACGGTGAGTTCCGGTGCGAGTACTCGTGAGCCGCGAGCGCGACGAGGGCGGCGCGATCGCGATCATGACCGCCCTGCTGAGTGTGGCACTGCTGGTGGTCGGGGCCTTCAGCGTCGACATCGGCATGGCCTACACCTCGCGGATGGCGCTCCAGACCGCGGCGGACGCCGGAGCCCTCGCCGCCGCGGCGACGTACGCCGGCGCGGCCGGCCGCAGCTGCACGGACCTGTTGGGGGCCGTGCCCGAGGCCACGGCGCGCCAGACCGCCGAGCGCTACCTCACCGCCAACCGCTCGGCGCTGACCACCACGGCGACCGGCACGTTCACGGCCAGGTGCGCCGACGGCACCGTGCGGGTCGGGTTCGACGTGCAGGGCGACACCGCGACCTACCTGGGCCGGCTGGCTGGTGCCGGCGAGACACTCACCTCCTCCGCCCACGCGACCGCAGCGGTCGAGGTCGCACCGGGAGGCGACGGGCTGCGTCCGCTCGGGATCTGCGGTGCGGACGTGCCGGCATCGGCCGCTCCCGGCACGGTCTGGCGCACCTACGCCCCCGGCGACGGTCTCGCCTCCGCCGCGAGCTGTCCCCTGCCGCCGACCCCCGGCAACTGGTGGACCCTCGACTGCCCCGGGGAGAACGCAGACGACGGCGGCAACGGCCAGGCCCAGCTCTACGACGAGATCAGCAACGGCTGCTCCCTCCCGATCACCGCGGTCAGCGGGCAGGAGGGCCTGACCGGCACGGTGCTCGGTGCCCGTCTGCGCGCGGCCTGCCCCGTCGCGTCGAGCACACCGCCGTACGCGTGCCTGTCGGGCGACCCGGGGCAGCCCGATGCCGGCCAGGTCGAGAACGCCTGGGCCGGGCTCATCGACTCGGGCACGACGGTGGGCCTGCCGGTCTTCTGCGCTCCCGGGACGTGCGGCCCGACGATCACCGGGACCGGCACGAGCGCGGTCTTCCCCGTCCAGCGGGTCGTGGCCGTGACGGTCTGCGGCTACCACTTCGGCAAGCAGCTCAAGAAGCGGTACAGCAGCGGGATCGGCGCGTGCGCCCCGGCCAACGCGGACGCAGGAGCCCTGATGGCGGACGACAGCGAGAAGAACTACCTGCTGCTGGTCTCCCGGACGCTGTTCGCCTCGGGAACCACCCAGGCGACGGGGTGCAGCCTCGGGGACGCCGGCTGCGACGGCGGCCTGCGCCGGGTCCGCCTGGTGCAGTGACCCGTGGCCGAGCCGGCCGGATCAGCCGAACGGACCGTCGAAGGGGCCGAAGTCGTCGTCCTCGAGGTCGATCTTCTCGACCGGGTCACGCCGGGCGTGCTGCCCGCCGCTGGCCTTGGCCTCCTCGGGAACGGCGGCCTGGAGGACCGCCGAGGCGGCCTGCGCGACGCTGGCAGCGGCGATCGCGAGGTGCGTGCGCACCTCGGGGCTGCTCTCGCGGACGATGTTGATCACCCGGCACAGCGGGCAGTACCTGCAGTCGTCGCCACCGGTCGCGAAGTGGGCGCTGGCCTCGTGGAACGCGCCCCCGAGCCCGGCACCGAGGCCCGCACCGGCGTCAGCGCCGTGCTCCTTCGCCCAGCCCGAGAGGGCACCGAGCAGCTTGGCGGTCTCCTCGGCGACGGAGCCGACCTCCGGCTGACCACCGTGGGTGTCGGTCATCACTGCCCCCTCTCCTCGAAACGGACCTGCAGCGCTCCATGGTCGACCCTCGCGCCCTTCACGTCCAAACGGGCGAGGCCTGCCGGGAGTGTGAAGAGGCGACGGTAGGAGCCCACGGTCAGCACCAGCTCGTCGCCGTGGCGGACCAGGTCGACGTCGCCGCGCTCGACGAACGGCAGGGCGAGCCGCAGCACCGCACCGGTCTCCGTGCGGGCCACCTGGAGCGGCCCGGGCCCCGTCGGTACGCCGAGCGGGTCGCTGTCGCCGTACAGCGCGCGGGCGAACGCGCCCAGCGCCTCCACCCCGACCGGCTCGGCGGCGTGGTACTCCGAACGCCACAGCTGGAGGCCCTCGAAGGACTGCACCGTCTCGGCCAGCACCTTCGTCTGGGCATCCACCCAGCCGGCTCGCCAGCCGTCCGGCGCCTCGTCGGGGCCGATCGCCGGGAAGATCCGGTTGGCGACCACCCCGTCGACGCGGTAGCCGAAGAGGGAGAGGGTCGTGAAGGACCGCCGTGCCTCTGCCAGCACGACCGTCTCGGGCGTCATCACGATCCGCACGCTGGCCTCGGGGCCCGACAGGATCTGGCGGACCTCGTCGAGCTCGGCGTGCAGCCGCT